>DATELB010000068.1:0-14546 GCA_035277085.1 Nitrospira sp.
GGGATTCTTCATTATTCTCTGCGCAGCCGCCATGAAGCACCTGCACCAGTAGCTCTCCATCGCTTTCTGCACGTTTTCTTTCTGTCAATCTCGAGTATCCGAAGCGATACCGGCCGTATGATTTTCGATACGACGACCGCATTCGCGCTCGCCCACCAGCGTTTAGCTCCGTCTCATTCGCGGGCACCTAAAGCCAATCACTTAGGATACTTATCAAGACAGCACTCATACTGCGCATCTGGCATGCCAGTTGCTGAACCCAACCGCGCGGGAACGAGACCTGAGCGAGATGATGACCATCGACAAGAACTTGGCGAGATGCGGCGCAGCACAGGACACGCCTCCGGATCGTGCCCATCCGGCGGCCCTCCGGCGCTCCGCATCTGGCCATCCAGGCGGCGCGCCGGCTTCCCGGCGCGCCGCCTTTCCGTCGACGCCAGGCACTGTCGCGACCGCTCGATCATCATGCCGGCCATACACCATTCAACGAGGAGGGAATCATGTCGTCGACGACAACGACCGTTGGCCCCGCCGACCATCAACTCCGTCGCGGAGGAACTGTCACAAGTCCCGCGCTCGGCAAAGACAAGAGTGAAAGACCCCGCATGGTGCGGCTGACAGTCAATCTCCCGTCCGATCTTGTGGAACAGATGCGCGACGCCGTCTACTGGATGCCCGGACTCACGCTGGCGTGGTTGATTGCGCGGGCGGTTCGGGCTTCACTGGCGGATCTGGAAACGATTCATCAAGGACCGTTCCCTCGGCGCTTAAAACCGCTGCGTGCCGGACGGCCGCGCCTCGTCGGTCAGTCGATGAACGTCAGCCCATCAGGCGGTAGCGGGAGCACGGACGGAATGGGAAAGAGCGTCTTTAGAACCGCTCCTCCCGTCGTGACGAGAAATTGAGCGCTCCTCTGTGGCGGGCGACCTCAGCGGCCCTTGGAGGGAGAGGAGAACGCCCGTTTGAAGACCCCTCGAATACCGAAGTAGGCGAATGAATCTTTGAGGTTGGAATACAGACGTTTGAAGGAGCCCATCTCAGGATTGGTGACATATTCCATGGTCAGAGCAATCCGTTCTTCGCCGGCACCCAGCGGTGTCACCGCATGCCATAACTTGTCGCCGTTGAAAATCACCATGTCGCCCGGCCGGGTGACCAACTCGAGCATTTGCGGCGTCTTGCCCGGCACGCCCTTGAACAGCTCGCAGACCAGCTTGCATTCGGTCGATCTGTCGACCAACCCCATCAGAATCGTGTATCGAGCGCCCTTGTAGTAGCTTGTGTCGTAATGAAATCCGATATGGTCTCCGGCCTCCGTATAGTAGTACAGGGCGCACGAGTGCGGGTCGTTCTCGGGACACAGCATGAGCTTGGCATCGGTGAGACGGCCGAGAAACGTCAGGAAGGCCGGCGAGCGATACAAATCAAGGAAAAGAGGAGCATGCTCCTGCACCGTGTAATAGCTGACGCTGCCGCCTTTCTTGTGTCCGGGAATGTAATTGCGGTTGAGGCGGTGTTTGACGCCTTGCGCCTGCGGAACAAGTGTCGCCTCGACGAACTCCCGTGGGAGAAACTGCGGAATCAGGACGAATTCGTTCTGCTCCCAATACTCACGGCCCAGCCGATCGACGTCCAAGCTGGCCACCGCCTGATCGACCGCATCCGCTACCGTTGTCGTTGTCGTTGCAGTTGAAACCACGCTAAACCTCCCGGGTCTGGTCACTGGTGTTCGTCGTTGTACGGACAGCCGTTATTCCCTTGCTCACCATTCACCAGTGAGAATTGACCATTTCTTCCCTCAAGGCGCGCTCAGCACCGGCGCCTTGACCACTTCGACATCGGGCGGGAATTTCGGGACAAAGAGCTCGTCCTCCAGGCCGATGTTTGATTGCAGGGACGAAAATTCAAAATTCGACACGTTGCCGCTCAATTCGTACAAAGAGAGGCTTCGAATGAAATAGGTTTGTGGAAAGACTTCGACCACGATCTTCTGCATCGTGCCGTGCGCCTGCCCTTCCCGCAGCTTCGGCACGAGCGTCACGAGCCTGATGCCTCCGACCCCCCGTTCCTTTCCCGTCGTCGGTTCGGCGTCAAACGAGGCATCCAGCTTCGCCGCCCCTTGCAGCAATTCCAACGGCGCGCGGGATGCCGCCATTTGCGTGAGCTTCCCGACGAGGACCTGTTTGTGCTCAGGCACGTAGACCTTGACATCGTCCCGGTTCACGTAAATGTCCTCGGTAGAGGGATCAAGATAGTTCCACCGCAAGCGGCCCGGCTTCTTGATATAGACCTTTCCCGTGGAAGTCATCGGCCGCTCGAATCCTTCGATGGTCGTTTTCTGGGTAAAATCCGCCTGGAGGTCCTTGGTCTTTTCATAGCGGGCTTGCAGGCGCTTCATGACTTCGCGCACTTCTTTCCGCGCCTGCTCGTCGGTGCCCTCTTCCCCAGCGGCAGGCCATGCAGCGCCTATGGCAAGCACCACGCCCAGCGCGATTGCGCAGCGAGTGATCATTCGTGAGCGTCCCCGACCGGCCCGCGGCGGCCTATGACTTCGCGGCGACCGTCGCGCCCTGCCGCACCGACGAGACCGTCGGCTTCCATCTGCTCAATCATTCTGGCCGCCCGCGGATACCCGACGCGCAGACGACGTTGGATGAGCGAAGCAGATGCTTGACCGGTCGACAACACGAGCTCCTTCGCCTGCTCATACACTTCGTCTTGAGCCTCTTCTTCTTTCACCTCTTCCTGCTTCAGAGACTGCAATTCCTGGTTGTAACTCGGAGACGCCTGCTCCTTGACGAATTCAACCACGCGGCGGACGTCGTCATCGGACACGAAAGAGCCGTGCAGGCGCATCAGCCGGCCCGTCCCCGACGCGAGATACAACATGTCGCCGCGCCCCAATAGCGCTTCGGCGCCGTTGGCGTCGAGAATCGTGCGGGAATCCGTTTTGGAAGACACCTGGAACGCGATACGCGCAGGGAAATTCGCCTTGATCAAACCGGTCAGCACATCCACAGACGGGCGCTGGGTCGCGAGCACCAGATGGATGCCGGAGGCGCGGGCCATCTGCGCCAGGCGTGCAATCTTGTCCTCGACGTCTTTGGGGGCCACCATCATCAGATCCGCGAGCTCATCGATCATGACGACGATGTAGGGCAGCGGTTCCGGCGGCGTCGGCGGCGGCATGAACGATCCCGGCTGCCCGTCCGGAATCGCCGTTTCGCCGGCGGACAGGCGCTCTTCGTCTGAAAGGAAGCGCATCGGCAATTCGGGCTGATCCGATTTTCCTTCCGGCACCGGCTCCGGCAGCACGCCCTGAGCGCCAGCCACTTTGCGGTTGTAGGAGTCGATATTGCGGACCCCTGCTTCGGCCAGCAACTTATAGCGGCGCTCCATTTCCTGCACCACCCAGCTCAAGCCTCGCGCCGCCGATTTGGGATCGGTGATGACCGGCCGCAGAAGATGCGGAATGCCGTCGTAGGTTTGAAACTCAAGCATCTTCGGGTCGATCAAGAGGAGCTTGACCTCGTTGGGCTTGGCCGAAAGCAGGATGCTGATCAACATCGTATTCAAGCTGACGCTCTTTCCGGCTCCCGTGGCGCCGGCCACCAGGAGATGCGGCATCGTCTTGAGATCGGCCGTGACGGGCGCGCCGAAGATGTCTTTGCCCAGGGCGAGCGTCAGCTTCGACCGCGCCCTCGTGAATGCATCGCTCGTCACGACTTCCTTCATCGACACGGTTTCACGCTGTGCGTTCGGAACTTCTATGCCCACGACAGACTTGCCGGGAATGGGCGCCACAATGCGCAAGCTGATCGCTTTCATCGCCAAAGCCAGATCGTCGGCAAGGTTGACGATTCTGGCCACCTTCGTGCCGGGCGCCGGCTCGAACTCGTACATCGTCACGACCGGACCCGGCCGCACCTCGGTCACCCGTCCTTCGATGCCGAAACTCAATAATGCCTTTGAAAGAATGTCGGACTGGGTCTTCAACTCGTCGTCGGTGATGCGCGTAAGGACGCCTGACGGATCCGTCAGCAATTCCTCGGCATCCGGCAATTGATAGGCGCCGGTGTCCTCGACTTTATGAGAAACCGGCGCCTCCGGCTCGGGTTCGTCGACTTCCACAGGCTCCGGCGATACCACCACGGGCGGCAGCACTGCCGCTGGAGCCGGCAGGGCCTCCTCAGGCGGCTCCGGCAAAGCCTCTTCAATGACCGCCCGGATCGTTTTTGTCCGTTTTGGCTTGGAAGGCTTCGGCGATTCAGCCGGCGCCTGTTGTGTCCGCTCAGGAATGAGGGCGGTGAGGGCGGACACCGCCTTCCTCCCCCATTCAGACGCTTGAACGGCCAGCTGGGCGAGCGAGAGGGGCGCCGTAAACAGGAGCGCCACCACGAACCCGGAAATGATGAGGATGTGAGCGCCGGTGTTGGCGAAATAGACCCGCAGGCCGTCTGCCAGGAGTTGCCCGAAGAGTCCCCCCGCCTGGCCCCGAAAAACCATGCCGCTCGAGATAGTGGGAACCGCCGTCACCTCGAGATGCAGGAGCCCGCTCAGAAACAACAGTGCCGCCAGCGAGGCGGCGGCGTTGCGCAGCCTGATCGACAGGTCGCTCTGGGTAAAGCAGCGGGCGCCCAGCAAACCGAGCAGGAGCGGAAACAGGTACGCTGCGCCGCCGATCATGGAAAACAGCAATGACGAAAACACCGCGCCGGCGGACCCGATCAGATTGTGGGTCGGCGGCGTCACAGTCGCGCTGGGTGTCGCGACCACCTTCGGTTCACCTGGAACGAAGGACAATAGGCTCAACAGCGTAAGGAGACTGAGCGCGATCAGGATCACGCCGATCACTTCACGCTTGAGATGAGAAGGGGGAGCAACGGGGCGGCGGGCCTCGCCCCGCTTGGCCGAACTGGTTACGCCCATGCGCGGGATGCTAACACAGGGGGTACATCAATTCAAACGAGACGGGTGATTCGACGGGCCAGACGGCAAGCGGAGGCGAAGGCGGCCTGCCAATTCCATGAATTGATCGAGCGCCAACATTTCAGCACGGACGGTCGGCACAACGTGCATGGCCGCCAGAGCCTCGCTCACGTTCGACGGCTCATAGCCCTCATCACGCAGCGAATTCACTACGGTCTTCCTGCGATGCGCGAACGCGCCCTTCACGACTGCGGCAAACCGCGCCTCTTCCGCCGGAGGAAGCAGCGGTTGCGGACGCGGACGCAGGACCACCACCGCGGAGCCGACCGCCGGGCGCGGACGGAAACAGTTGGCGGACACCTTAAAGGCCTTTGTGACGTCCGCCGCGTACTGCGTCATGACGGACAGAATGCCGTAATCGGCATGCCCGGGCCCGGCAACCAGGCGGTCGGCCACTTCGTTTTGAAGCATCAGCACCAAACGCGGGAATCGAGGGCGATGGCCGAGCAATTTGAAGAGGAGCGGAGTCGAAATGTAGTAGGGCAGGTTCGCAACCACGATGGCACCTGCCGGCAGCGTCTCGAACGGATGGGCCAGCGCGTCCGCGCAAATCAGCTCCACGTTCCGCCACTCGGTGCGGCGGGCTTGCAGCATTGCATAGAGCTCGGCGTCGATCTCGATCGCGACGACGCGGCCAACCGCCTGGGAA
Organism: Nitrospira sp.; assembly: GCA_035277085.1. Classification (GTDB taxonomy): domain Bacteria; phylum Nitrospirota; class Nitrospiria; order Nitrospirales; family Nitrospiraceae; genus Nitrospira_C. The sequence goes on from DATELB010000068.1 coordinate 5,639, forward strand.
AGCGCAGCGGTTAAGATGCCTCGCCCCGGGCCGATTTCAAGCACCGTGTCGTCCGGTCTGAGTTCCGCCGCGGCGACGATTTTTCGTACGATGTTCTGATCGATCAGGAAATGCTGGCCGAGTCGCTTGTTGGCCCGTGGAAACGGCGCGGGCACCTACGAGCCTCCGGCAGGAGGTACCTGACGGGCTTTGAAAATTTTCTGCCCCAAGGCCTTGAGCGGCACGCGAAAACAGTCCACAAGATCGGTGAACTCTTCGACGAGATCATTGGTGAATACCATACCCGGCTGAAGACGGGCGAACTCTTCCGCTTCTTTGTCTCCGACCGATTCTTTCAACAGCGCAATCGTCCGCACCCGCCATTTTGCAACCCGCTCCGTGCCGGACACGGTATTGAGCGAGCCTTCCATCGTGTCCTGAAAAATGACATCCAGTTCTTTGAGTTGCTGCTGGATGTTCAGAAGGGCCTTGGTCGAATCGTGCGGCATCATCGAGACTTCTCCTATCCCGAGGCATGAGACGGGCGGTTCTCCGCCAGCCTGGCAGCGAGTTTGACGGCTTCGATGAGACTGCCGGGCTCGGCGATGCCTTTGCCGACAATATCAAAGGCGGTGCCGTGGTCGACAGACGTCCGGATGATTGGCAGGCCGACCGTGAGGTTGACGCAGCTGCCGAAAGCAACCATCTTCAAGGGGATCAATCCCTGGTCGTGATACAGCGCGACGATCGCGTCGTAATCGCCCCGAGCCGCCTTTCCGAACAGCGTATCGGCCGGCATAGGGTCGCTGGCGAGAATCCCCTTGGCCTGCGCGGCGCGCGCGGCAGGGCCAATGACGCGACCTTCTTCATCGCCGAAGAGTCCCTGTTCGCCCGCGTGCGGATTCAGCGCTGCAACACCGATGCGCGGTTTCTTGACGCCGAACAGCGTCGTCATTGCCATGTGCGCCAGACGAATGCCCTTTTCGATCTTGGCCTGCGTGAGCAGCGACGAAAGGTCCTTGATCGCGACGTGCGTCGTCACGAACATGATCTTGAGCGGCCCCCCGATGATCATCATGCCGGATTCCTGCGCCTTGGTGAGATCCGCCAGCAGTTCCGTATGACCCGGGTAGTGGCAGCCCGCCATGTTGATGGCTTCTTTATTGATCGGGCCCGTCACCATCCCGTCGATGCAGCCGGTTTGGGCGAGGTGCACCGCTGTCTTCACGAACGCCACCGACGCCGCACCGGTTTCAGGCGCTGCAACGCCGGTCCGGTAGGCACCCAGCGGCCGCTCGAGGGGATCCAGGACCGCGAGATCACCGCGCGGGATCGGTTCATGGCCTTCGACCTTGCGGACGGCGAGCTTGAGCCTCAGCCTTTTCACCGTCTGCTGCATTACCTCGTAAGAGCCGATGACGAGCGGCTGACAGACCCTCCTGAGCGTCGTTCCTGCAAGCGCCTTGGCGATGACTTCCGGCCCTATGCCGGCCGGGTCTCCCATCGTGATGCCAAGCAACGGCATGTGTTTTCTTCCGTTTCGAGCGGACTTCATGCTCACCATCCAGACAAATACAGCGCATATCCTATATAAAGGACCGCGCCGAGCGTGAGCAACCACGGTCGCCACTGACCGGACAAGGTCGACTGCAGCAGCAAGCTGCCCGTCGCAATCACCGCCAGGACCATCGTGAGGAGCGCCGAAGGCGCCAGCGTCCATTCGGTGCCGAGAAGGCCGACGGACACCGGTACCGTGCCTTGAAACACCATCGCCCCCGTCACGTTCCCCACCGCGAGCCTGTCCTTCTTTTGATACAGCCAGAGAAAACTGTTGGACATCTCCGGCAGTTCCGTCGCGAGTGGCGCAATCAAGAGGGCGAGAATCAGCGGCGAGATGGCCAACAGCTGCGCCGTCGAATCCGCCGCGGTCACGAACAAGTGCGCCCCGACGGCGAGCCCGCCGAGTCCCGCGACGGCCTGCAGGCCGATGACGGCATATGACGGCTTGGCCGAACGCTTGGCAAACAACAAGGGGCCAAGATCCGTCGGCTCATCGGATCCCTCGTCGGTAAATTTGAGTTTGACGTAGTAGCCATAGAGGCTGAGCAATCCGATGGCGGCGACGACATGCAAGGCTTGAACGGGGACGAAGGCGCAAGCGAGCGCGGTTGAGTACGCGAGCGTAAAACACGAGAGATCGACGGTGACGTCCTTATATTTGAGACGGAAGGACCCGCCTCGTTTGCCCAGCCGCGAATACACCAGAAGCAGGAGCGCCAGCAGCGGAACGACCAGCGTACTCAGCATGAAAGGCGCACCAAGGATGGCGCCCAACCCCACTTCGGCCTCTTGACGGGTGGCGCCGAAAAAGATCGCAATAATCGGGATCGAGGTTTCCGGCAAGGTCGTGCCGATCGCCGCCAGAACGCTGCCGACGGCGCCCTCCGACAGGTTGAGGCGCTTGCCGAGCCACTCGATCGCATTGGTGAACAGGGCGCAGGCACCGAGCGTGACGAACACAGACACCCCGAACATGAGAACGTACCAGAGCAGGGTCACAGACCGCCCTTCGCCGGGCGGCGGCTTTTCGCATAGGCCAATGCGGCTTCTTCCAGCACTGCCTTGACCGGGCGTCCCGTGCGTTCAGCGATCCGCTTGCAATCCACATATTCCGGCGACGCCTTCGTGCTCCTCGGGTCAACCGCCGCAATTTTGATGCGGACCCTCCCTCCTCGGATCTTCACGGACGAAAACCGCCGCGGGAGAATGTGCCGCGTGATCTCCTGCACCCGGACGCCCAGCGCCGTCGTCTCTTCGAACAGCACGTCGAGCAGGGAATTGACGCCGTCCGGTGGCACAAGACAGGCCAGTACGATGGCGGGCCGGCCGCGCTTCATGATCACCGGCGTCAGGGTGACGTCCAACGCGCCGGCGCGGAAGAGCCGCTCCATGATGTGTTCGTAGGTTTGCGGGTTGACGTCGTCGAGATTGGTCTCGATCTGGACCACCGTATCCCGCGCCCGGCCGTTCCTGCCGCTTTCCGTGGACAGGAATACACGGAGCACGTTCGGCCAGCCGGGAGGATCGGCATCTCCCGCTCCATGTCCAACGGCGATCGGCGTCATCTGCGGCAACGGGCCGAAGTCCGTGGTCAGCGTTCTCAGCAATGCAAGCCCGGTCGGGGTCGTCAGCTCGCGCGCCGGTCCGGCGCTGTACACCGGCACGCTTTTGGCCAGCAAGGCGACCGCGGGCCCGGGTGCAGGCAGGACCCCGTGGGCGGATTGAATCGAGCCCGAGCCCAGATTGACTGCGCTGGCGGTGACTCTCGTCACGTCGAGCAGTTCGCAACAAATCAGACCGCCGACGATATCGACGAACGAATCCAACACACCGACCTCATGAAAATGCACGTGGTCTTCCGGAACGCGATGGGCCTGGCCTTCGACAGCGGCCAGCCGGTCGAACACGGCGCGGCTCTGCGCACGCACTTTTGATGAAAGCCGGCTGGAGGCGAGTACTCTCTGAATCCGGGACAGCGGCCAGGGGCGCCGCTGAGTCGGCGCGAGGAGGACATCGATCTTTGTCGCCCACAAGGCTCCCCGCTGCACCTGCCGTTTCCGGAGCTTGAAGCCCTGTACGCCGAGCCGCCCGAGTCCTTTGACAAGCTGGCTGAAGGGCGCCCCCGCATCGACCAGAGCGCCCAACGCCATGTCGCCGCTGATCCCGGAGAAGCAATCGAAGTGCAAGTGAGCGCCCATGATAATCCCTTCCGTCAGCCTGGAGCCGGGTCATCTTACCCAACGGTGCCATGAACGGCAACGACGGCACCCTGCATTGACAGGCCAAAGACACTGTGTTATCCCACTGCGGCACATCGGCTCCTCCTGCCTCCCGTTAACCCGAAGGCCGCAAGCGACACGACTCATGTTGCGCACCGCACCGGACATCGGACTTCCACCAACCTGCTTCCGTTTCCCGCTGACATTTGTACCGTTGACGATCGCCTGCACGATGGTTCTGGCCTTGTCCGCCGGCGGGGCATGGGCAAAATCGAAACCGGTAAAGGCTCCCCGACCGGAGCCTGAACTCAAGGTCCTGGAGCTGAAAGTCAGCCCCAATCCTTATAAAGTCGCTGCCGGCTCACTGGAATTTTCGGCGTTGGTGCAGCTGCCTAGAGAACTCGATGGCGCCACGATTCTCGAGGTGTCCTCGCTCGTCAGTTCCCCTTCCAAAACCTCAATCCGCTTTCTTTCTCTGCGCAAGCACCTGGAGTCGCCGGCCGCAACGCCGATCAGCACGGAGCCCTCGAAGGTCTCGGTCGTCCTCACATGGGATGGCATGGATCACACGAAGGAGCCCGCGGAGCCAGGAATCTACCAGTTCGAGCTGCGGGCCAAGCTTCTGTCCAACGGCGACAAAGGCCCGAGGACACTGATGGTTTCGTGGCCGAAACGAGGAATGCTTGAACTGAAATAACCGGGCGCTTCCTTGACCTTTGACGAATGACTAGGTTTTGAGCGCATTAATTCGGTGCGCCAGGCAGCCGGCGCCGAACCCGTTGTCGATGTTCATGACTCCGACGCCGGCCGCGCAGGAATTCAGCATCGTCAACAGCGCCGCAAGGCCGTTGAAGCTGGCTCCATAGCCGCGGCTGGTCGGCACCGCAACAACGGGGCAGTCCACCAGGCCTCCCACCACACTCGGCAGCACGCCGTCCATCCCGGCAACCACGACGATCACACGAGCGTCGGTCAACTGCTCCCGGCGCCCCAGTAAACGGTGAATCCCTGCCACACCGACGTCGTAGAGCGTCTCCACACGGCTGCCCATGACTTCGGCGGTGATGCGCGCCTCCTCCGCCACGGGAACATCGGAGGTGCCGGCGGTGATGACCAAGACGCGGCCCTGCAGCCGCCGCTTCGGATCGCGAACAGCCACGATCCTGGCAGGCTCATGATAAACCGCACGACGATCGATCCGTTTGATGAGCGCGGCCACTTGCGCCGTCGCCCGCGTCGCCAGAAAGGGCCGATGGTGTCTCAACAGCGCCGCCGCGATGCCTCGGATCTGGGCGGGCGTCTTTCCTTCGCAGAGGATGACCTCCGGAAAGCCCTGACGGATCGAGCGATGATGATCGAGAGAGGCAAACCCCAGGTCTTCGAAGGGAAGAGAGCGAAGCTGCTCCAAGGCCGCAGGGACGCCGATTTTTCCGCTTCGGACTCCGCTGAGAAGGCGCTCGAGACGTTCCCGGTTCATGGCCCGCCCTTTTCCGGTTTCGCCACACGTTCCATCAAATCACTGACGGCTTTGCGGCAGGATTTCCCTTCGAAGAGCACGGCATTGACCTCGCGGACGATAGGCATCTCGACCCCATGCCGTACCGCCAGTCCGGCGGCCGCGCGGCTCGTCCGCACGCCCTCCGCCACAGCCTGCGTGCTTCCTAAAATCTTTTCCAGCTTCTCGCCCTGGCCGAGGCGGACCCCGACCTGATGGTTGCGGCTCAGGGCGCCGGTACAAGTCAGGACGAGATCGCCGACGCCCGACAGACCATAGAACGTTCTAGGATCGGCTCCCATCGCCACTCCGAGACGCACCATCTCCGCCAGTCCGCGGGTGATCATGGCGGCACGAGTGTTGTGCCCCATACCGAGCCCATCGACGACGCCGGCCGCGAGTGCCATCACATTTTTTAACGCCCCGCCCAGCTGAACGCCGATGACGTCGCTGTCCGCATAGATGCGCAGGGTCGACGTCATGAAGGCTGACTGAAACGATTCGACCAACGGCGGATTCGTTCCTGCGAGACAGAGCGCCGTGGGCTGTCCCTGGCATACTTCCATCGCAAAGCTTGGACCCGACAGCACCATGAGGCCGTCGTGCAAATGCGCCGGCAGCACGTCGCCGATCACTTGCGTCATCAGTTTGAACGTGTCTTCTTCGACGCCCTTCGTCGCGCTCACGATGGGAAGCGGCCGGGATAGGAGAGGACTGATTTGCTGCAGCACGAGGCGCGCCACGTGAGACGGGACGACGAACAAGACACCGTCGCAGTGTTCCACGGCTTCAGCCAGGACGTTGGTGACCTTCAAGGAAGCGGGCAATCTGACGCCAGGGAGAAACAACTGGTTTTCATGCTTTGCCGCAATCGAGTCGAGCACCTCCCGCTCATACGCCCACAGCGTGGTCGAGAGGCCTTTTTCCGCAAGATGCTTTGCGAGTGCGGTCCCCCAGGCTCCGGCACCGATGACGGCGATTCGTTGGATGGGCGGCATCGTTAGGATGAAACGCTCTAGGTGGATGGGATGCTATCGGTTTGTTCCGCGTCCAATCGGGCGGGCGGATTATAGGTAGGGCCACTTTGCTCTGTCAACGAAAGGAGCTGTCCAGGGATTGTACAGGACCGACTGCTCTGGATGACATCGGCCGGCCGCCACGGCGCGCAATCGGCAATTTAGGCGGGCTTTTGACGTCCGCGTGTGGCACATCGCTTGCTCAGCCACATCAAGATTTCACAAATCACTTCGTGCCTGCGCACTCGACCGATAGGATACTGCCAGGCAAATCGGAGAGGGAAACGTCATGCGCACCCCGCAACCGACCTCGCGGTCCCTGGCCACTCGTGTTCTCACCGTCGTGTTCGCATTGATCCTCTCCCCGCTCACCGCACAGGCAGAAAGCTACGTCGCGGGGGAGTTCGGAGCCACGTTACCCTCGATCACGAAAGGCCTCACCAACCAGGAACTGACTTCGACCAGCGTCAGCGGTCCGGGCGGAACGATCAACTTCCCATCTGGGACGGAAGTGTCGAATCAATCTTTGAAAACTTCTCTTCTTTTCGGGGGGAAAATAGGGCATTTCTTCAGGCGCTACAAATGGCTTGGAATAGAGGCGGAAATCTTCAACACGACGCCTCACATCAAGCAACAACCGGTGACCCTGACGTCGCCGAGCCCGCCGACGTTCACTCCGGCCGGAGGCGGCGCACCGGTAAGTTTACCAACAAACCAATTTTCGACGGCTGGTGACTTCCAAGGCGCACATTTCCGCGTGCTCACCTTGGCTCCCCTGAATTTCGTGTTTCGATATCCCGGGAATCGACTCCAGCCCTACGTCGCCATCGGGCCCGGCGTGTTCTTCGGACGGATTTCGACGGCCGTCACGACCGGCCCCGATTCACAATCAAGCACGACCGTGGGCCTCAATACGCAGGTGGGCCTTCGCTATCATCTCACCCGGCATGTATCGATGTTCGGCGAGTGGAAATATAATTATGCGAGGTTCAATTTTAAGGAGAACGAAAACTTCTTCGGCGTGAAATCGACCTACAGCATGAACCACGTGGCATTCGGCTTGGCCTACCACTTCTAAGTATCAGTCTTCCTGTGACCCTGGAAAACGCCCTCCATTCCGTGTAGCCTCGGCAAGTATGACGCGTTGTCCCTACTGCCGGAGGGAGCTGCCGGACATCTATCGCTATTGCACGGCCTGCGGCACGCGCCTCGACGGCTCGACTCGTTCAAACCACGCCAAGCCCGCGCTGGTCGTCCAGGAGGCACTCAACCTCCACGTGCTCTACGGCATGGTCGCACTATTGGTCCTGGCCCTTCTATTTCCGCCCTGGGAGACACCGGCGAATCAGCCTCCGGAATTTCTCGGGCTGCATTTTATCCTTGCGCCCCCGACGCCGGACGCCGTCGTCAGCCGGCTGCTGATCACCATCGAGCTCGTCACGATTGCGATCGCGGGGCTCTATGGCGCCTTCCTGTTGAGGAACAAATCCTAGGCGGGGGCAAGGGTGAGATGACTGTTTCTCTTAGTCCAACGCCAGGGTCAGGCACTTCGCCGAGCCCCCGGATTTCATGAATTCTTCCAAGGGAACCGCATGCGGCTGATAGCCGCGCGCATTGAGCCACTTCATGGTCTCAGGACATCCGGCGGGGACCACAACGTGTTTACCCACGCAGACGGCGTTACACGCAAATTTGACCGCTTCATCTTCGGGCACCGCGAGGCGGCGTTCAGCCGGTATTCGGTCAGCGATTACCGACTGCCCGTATGAATCGAACGCCATGGGATAATACAGGAGGTCGCCGTCGCTCAAGGGACAGAAACAGGTATCGAGATGGTAAAACCGCCCATCGACGAGCTCCACCGGCAGAATCTCCCGTCCAAAAATCTGGCTGAGGATGGGAAACGCCCGTATCTCCGAGCGTTGCCTATAGCCGCCGAACCAGGCATCTGCAAATCCCAAAAGATCGCCGGCGCCTTCGAAGTACATGTCGGCGTCGAGCACGATGATCTCGTAGCCGTGATCGCGAAACCAGCCTTCAAAATGCGCCTCCTCCCGCTGCCGTTCGGGATAGCGGAACCGGCTGGGCACCGCCTTGCGGCCGACAACGACACCGGCATTGGCCGTGAACACCAGGTCGGGAAGTCCTGGAATAGGCGTCATACGCTCCAGCACGGCGCCCACGTCGCGTTCGAGCACTTCCATCAATCGGTGCCATTGTTGCGCGGCCGCCGCAGGATTCACGCAGTTCGTCCGGCACATCCAAGGATTGATTTCGTAATCGATGCAGAAGTGATCGGGGGGGCACACCAGTAGCCGGCTCATCACTCAGCCCTTCCAGGCTCGGGAGCCCGTCCATAAACCGTCTTCCAGTGCGGCAGCCGATCTACGGCCGTCTGCCTTGTTCTCGGCATGAGGCAACCCTCCACCTAGTGCAGGGAGCACGCATCGGCTTCTCTCATGCCTGCGACCTCGCATCCTGCCGCAGTTTATCTGCCTCGAAGAGACTCATGCATGGGCTCCCAATTCTCTTGCGATATCGCGCAGGAACGATGCGGCATCCATGACGAGTCCTACGGCCTGAAAGCTTCCGCGATCCGACAGCTTTGTGGGTACGGCGGGATTGACGTCGACACACAC
>DATELB010000069.1:0-6287 GCA_035277085.1 Nitrospira sp.
CCGCCCAGCCCCGGCGCGCCAAGACTCGCTGCTGTCCCAAGCTCACCCACCCGCCCTCACCGTCTAAACTCACCCGCCCAGCCCACCGATTGCTACGCAATCGTTTACCCGGGACGCGCTCTTGCCCCAGGCTTACCCGCCAGCGCCCACGGGACGCGCTGTTGACGCAGGCTCACCCGCCCACCCTCAGCGCGCCGAGACGCGCTCTTGACCCAGGCTCACCCCCGCCTTTGCAATCTTTCACCGGCGCCACCCACCGATTGCTTTGCAATCGTTTACCAGGGACACGCCAGTCCACGATCCTCATGAGCCTCTGCCCGGCATGGACTCCCGGCCGCGATACACGGCGGCTCCCCCGAGTTCTTCCTCGATGCGAAGCAGCTGATTGTACTTGGCGACCCGATCGGTCCTCGACAATGACCCCGTCTTGATCAGGCCGCTGTTCGTGGCGACTGCAACGTCGGCGATCGTCGTATCCTCGGTTTCTCCCGAACGATGCGAAATGATCGCGGTGTAGCCTGATCGTTTGGCCAGCTCGATGGCCTCAAGGGTTTCCGTCAAGGTGCCGATCTGATTCAGCTTGATCAAAATGGAATTACCGATGCCTTCATCGATGCCTTTGGCGAAAATCTCGACGTTGGTCACAAAGATATCGTCGCCTACAAGCTGTACACGCTTTCCCAACTTCTCGGTCAGCATCTTCCAGCCTTTCCAATCCACTTCGCTCAACCCGTCCTCGATCGAAAGAATGGGATAGCGATCCAGGAGCTTCGCGTAATACGCGATCATGTCCTCAGAAGAGCGCTCGCGCTGCTTCTCCGCTTCCAGCACATAGCGGTTCTTGTCGTACAGTTCGCTAGCCGCGCAGTCCAATGCCAACGCGATGTCTTGCCCGGGCTGATACCCAGCTTCCTCGATCGCCTGCATGATCAGCGTGAGCGCCTCTTCGTTGGATTGAAGATCGGGAGCAAAACCGCCCTCGTCCCCCACGGCGGTACTCAGTCCTTTCTTCTTCAAGAGCGCTTTCAAGGAATGGAACACTTCCGTCGCCATCCGCACGGCGTCGCTAAATTGAGCGGCACCGACCGGCACGATCATGAACTCTTGGAGATCGAGCCGATTGTCCGCGTGTGCTCCGCCGTTGATGATATTCATCAGCGGCACAGGCAGAACCCGTGCGTTGGTGCCTCCGAGATACCGATACAACGGCTGCCCGGTTTCGATCGCGGCCGCCTTAGCCACTGCAAGCGACACTCCGAGAATCGCATTGGCGCCGAGTTTGCCCTTGGTTTTTGTGCCGTCCAACTCGATCATCGCCTGGTCGATGCCGACCTGGTCAAACGCGTCCTTGCCCAGCAATTCAGGCGCAATCGCTTTGGCGATATTGGCCACGGCCTTGGAGACGCCTTTACCCATCCAGCGCTTCTTATCACCGTCACGCAACTCGATCGCTTCCTTTTCACCGGTCGACGCTCCGGACGGCACCGCCGCTCGGCCTTTCGCGCCGCTTTCCAGCGTGACTTCCGCTTCGACCGTAGGATTGCCCCGTGAGTCGATGACCTGCCTGCCCTTGATCTCTCTGATTGCGCTCATACGATTGCCCCCGTTCATCCCAGCTTCGCCTTCAACAGTTCGTTGACTTTCCCAGGGTTCGCCTTCCCCCCGCTGGCTTTCATGACTTGCCCGACCAGAAACCCCAGGACTTGCTGCTTCCCTTGCTTGAATTGCGCGACCTGCGTCGGATTGTTGGCAAGGACATCGTCGATGATCAGCCCAAGCGCTCCTTCATCCGACACCTGGGTCAGCCCCTTTTCCTGGACAATCTGCTCCGGCGCTTTTCCACTGCCGTACATCTCCGGGAAGATGTCCCTGGCCACCTTCAGGCTCACCGTGCCGTTCTCTACCAACCGCAGCAGGCCCGCAAGCCGCTCGGAAGACACCGGAGAGTCGGCGGCGGCGGTTCCCGTGTTGTTCAGCTCCCGAGTCAGTTCTCCCATGACCCAGTTACTGACGGTTTTCGGCTGCGGGAACAGTTTCACGGTCGCTTCGAAATACTCCGCGACATCCTTCGTCACCGTCAGGACGCCGGCGTCGTATTCCGGCAAGCCGTAGGCGTCGACGAATCGGCGGGCGCGGGCGGCCGGCAATTCTGGAAGGCTTCCTCGAAAGGCCTCGACCCATTCGTGGTCCAGCGTCAAGGGCACGAGATCGGGATCCGGAAAATAACGGTAGTCATGCGCTTCTTCCTTACTCCGCATCACGGCGGTTTCCCCGCGATCCAAGTTCCAGAGACGGGTCTCCTGCGTGATTTTTCCGCCCTCGCTCAGCACTTTCGTCTGACGCTTTATCTCATAGTCAATGGCGTCCTTGACGAACTTGAAGGAGTTGATGTTTTTCAATTCGACTTTGACGCCGTATTCGCGCTGCCCGACCGGCCGCAGCGACAGATTGGGTTCGCAGCGAAAGCTTCCCTCCTCCATATTGCCGTCGCACACCTCAAGGTACATCAGGATATCGCGGAGGGCCTTCAGATAGGCGACCGCTTCGTCGGCGGAACGCATGTCGGGCTCGGTGACGATTTCGAGCAACGGCGTTCCGGCGCGATTCAAGTCGACCAGGCTGCGGCCACCTCCGGGGCTGTGAAGATTCTTTCCGGCGTCCTCTTCCAGATGAGCCCGCCTGATGCGGACGCGGGTCTTGCTGTCGCCGGCGTGGACGTCCAGCCAACCGTGCTCGCAGATCGGCGCCTCGTACTGCGAAATCTGATAGCCCTTCGGCAGATCGGGATAAAAGTAGTTCTTGCGGGCGAATCGGTTGTGAGCACCGATCGTGCAATTCAGTGCCAGACCGGCGCGAACCGCCATCTCCACCGCGGCCTTATTGACCACCGGCAGACTGCCGGGCAGCCCGAGACAGACCGGACAGGTTTGCGTGTTCGCGGCGTTTCCGAACGCGGTGCCGCAGCCGCAAAACATTTTTGACTTCGTCCGCAGCTGGGCATGGACTTCGACGCCGATCACGACTTCGTATGTCGACCTCTCAGCCATCGGTTTGCGCCCGCTCGCGCTCCCGTTTCATCGCGTCTCGGCCGGCCTCGAAAGCTTCGCGCAGGACCGATTTCCTCGCATCAACGTATTCCTTGCCTTCACTGACCGCCTCCTCAAACTTCTGCCCTGCTTCATTCGCCGCCTCGCGCAGCGTGTCTTCCGCCTTCCGGGCAAAGCCGCGCAGCTGCTCCCGAGTTTTGCGCCCCGACTGCGGTGCAAGCAAAAGCGCCGCGACAGCCCCCAAGGCGGCACCACTCACGAATGCCAAGACGGCGGTAGCCCCAAATCCCCGTTCATGCCCCATTGTGTGGTTCTCCTTCCTGTCGATACCGTTCACGCATCACCCGCGTAGCCGCCCTGACGCCCGCAACGAGACTGGCGACGTTGGTCAGGAGCGTGCCGCTCGATCCCCGCACGACATCGTGTACCTGTTGCACCGACTCTCCGACTTCTCCCACCGCGTGAAGCAGCACCGACGCATGTTCCACGCCTTCCCGCATCTGGTCGGTCAGGGCATTCAGATTGTGGCTCATCGAGCGCAGATCCGACACGAGCGCCGGAAGATCGGCGTTCATCTTGGCCAACAACTGCTCGGACTGGGCCGCCGTATTCCTCAGGCGGATCAACACCGGGACCAGAAAGCCGACCAGTACGGCAAAGGCCGCGGCGGCCAGGCAGGCGGCAACTTCAACCACGCTCATACAAACCTCCGGGCTAGAGGCGATCGAAATCCGGCGGCGTCATCGCACGACCGGTTTCTTGACGTGCCACTGCGTTGACTGCTCGTAGGCATGGGCGGCCCGAAGCAATGTCTCTTCCTCGAACGCCCGTCCAATGAATTGAAGACCGATCGGAAGACCACCTGTACTGATTCCGCACGGCACGGAAATGGCCGGCAAGCCGGCCAGATTGACTGAGATCGTATAGATATCGGAAAGGTACATTTGCAGGGGATCTTCGCTTTTTTCTCCCAATCTGAACGCCGGTGTCGGAGTGACCGGAGCCACGATGAGATCGACATCGTTGAATGCGTCCCGGAAATCCTGGCAGATGAGGGTTCGGACTGCCTGAGCCTTGGCGTAATACGCGTCGTAATAGCCGGAACTCAGCGCATACGTCCCCAGCATAATTCGGCGCTTGACCTCAGGTCCGAATCCTTCCTGGCGCGTCTTCGTATAGAGATCGAGCAAATCTTTGGTTTCTTTGGCCCGCAATCCGAATTTTACGCCGTCGTAGCGCGCGAGATTGGAACTGGCCTCCGCCGTGGCGATGACGTAATACACCGCAACCGCGGCATCGGTCCGGGGCAGATGGATTTCCTTGATCGTCCCGCCGAGGTTCTTTAATTCTGCGATCGCCGCGCGAACCGCCTGTTCCACCTCAGAATCCAAACCTTCCGCAAAAAACTCTACCGGGATGCCGACGGTCAACTTTTTGAGATCTTTCTTTTTGAGCGCCTTGCCGTAATCGGGCACCGGGAGATCCGCCGACGTGGAATCCATCGGATCGTGACCTGCGATGGCGCCAAGCAGCAGCGCAGCATCGGACACGTTCTTCGTGATCGGACCCACTTGATCCAATGAAGACGCGAAGGCAACCAGACCGTAGCGGGACACCCGTCCGTAGGTCGGCTTGAGACCGACGACGCCGCAAAACGCGGCGGGCTGCCGAATGGAGCCCCCTGTATCGGACCCGAGCGCCGCCACGCATTCGTCCGCAGCCACGGCAGCAGCCGAGCCACCGCTCGATCCGCCCGGCACGCAATGCAGGTTCCACGGATTCCGGCTGGGACCGAACGCGGAGTGTTCGGTCGATGAGCCCATGGCGAATTCATCGAGGTTTGTCTTGCCGAGCAGGAGATAGTCCTGGGCCCGCAGTTTCGCGATGACCGTCGCATCGTAGGGCGGCACGAAATGCTGCAGCATGCGGGACGCGCAAGTCGTCGGCAGTCCGTCCGTACACAGATTGTCTTTGATCGCCAGCGGCATCCCCGTCAGGGGCAGTGTTTTTCGCCATCCCTTCAGCCTGGCGTCCAGGTCGGCCGCCTGCTGTAACGCGGCATCCTTCGTCTGCGTCACATACGCCCTGATCTTGGACTCGACCTGACCGATCCGGAGGAAGTACGCGCGCACAATCTCTACCGCTGTGACTTCTCCGGCGGTGAATTTCTTCTGCAATTCGCACAGCGACAGCTTGTGCAGCGACATGGCGTCTATTTCGACTCGACGATCCTATTTTTCTCGTTGACCCGCACGATTTTCGGAGTGTGCTTTTTAATTTCCTCGTCGCCGTAATATTCGTAGCAAAAAATGATGATCTGATCGCCGACCGTGCCCTTTCGCGCCGTGGGACCGTTCAAGACGATCTCGCCGCTGCCGCGACGACCGCCAATGGCATAGGTCATGAACCGTTCGCCGTTGTTCAGATTCGAGCAAATAATCGCCTCATACGGCAGAATGGCCGCGGCTTCCATCAGATCTTCGTCAATCGTCAAACTGCCTTCGTATTCGAGATGGGCCCCTGTGACCGTGGCCCGATGGATTTTGGACCTGAGCATTTGTCGGAACATTATGACTTCACCCTCATCTGATGTACGTCTACCGCTCCTCAATAATTCTCGGGACAGCAAAAGCGTCCGCTTCACGCTCCGGGGCGTTGGCAAGTGCCTTCTCGACCGGCAGGCACGGCCGGACTTCGTCGTCCCGGAATACGTTCACCTGCCCGAGCACCGTCGCCGTGGGCTGGATTCCTTCGGTGTCGAACTGTTTCAGCGTTTCGACATGCGTCAGAATTTGGCTGAGCTGCTTCGCGAAGGTTTCCTTTTCAGCCGGCGATATTTCCAGCCGTGCCAGTTTCGCCACCTTCTCAACATCTTCCAGCGTAATCTTCATTGCTGTCTGCCCCTTAGCTTCTTGCTATTCGACTGTGACGCTCTTGGCCAAATTCCGCGGCTGATCGACATCCGCGCCCCGCAGCACCGCAATGTGATACGCGAGCAGCTGCAGCGGAATCGTAAACAGAATGGGCGACATCAACGGATGCGTATCGGGGATCGTAAACACGGCATCTGCGGTTTTGCCTAATTCTCGCTCCCCCTCAGCCACCAGCGCAATGACCGGAGCCCGGCGTGCCTTGACCTCCATCAGGTTGCTCACGGTCTTTTCATAGAGCCGGTCCCTGGGAGCGAGCACGACGACGGGCATGTCGCGGTCGATCAACGCGATCGGGCCGTGTTTCATT
>DATELB010000070.1:0-4269 GCA_035277085.1 Nitrospira sp.
TGTCGACGTCGCAGCGGATCTTGACCGTCCGGCTGTTTGGATCGACGACATCGCCGATGTAGCGGATGATCCCTTCAAACGGCTCGGCAGGCGAAGACTCCACCGTGACGGTCACCGGGAGCCCCACTTTCACGATCCGTAGGTCTCGCTCGTAGATGTCCCCGACCGCCTGAACGACATCGAGGTTGGCCACCGTAAACACCATTTCATTGGGGTCAATTAGCTGGCCCACCGACACCTGTTTTTCGACGATAATGCCGTCGAGGGACGATTTGACTTCGAACCGCCCCGTAATTCGTCGCGTTCCCGCCGGTTGATCCAGTTCCTCCTCGGGGACCATCAAGGCGAGCAAGCGCTTCCTGAGGCGGTCATATTCGGCTTGACTGCGTTTCGCTTCAAACTCTGCATGGTTCATGTCCTTTTGCGACAAAGCCTTCACCTCGTACAAATCGCGGGCCATGCTCAGGGAACGGGCGGCGAGGTTGCGGTCGGCTTCGGCCTCCGTCAGCTGCGCATAGGTGGCGATGATGTCGGGACTTTCAAGTGTCAACAGGGACTCGTCACGCTTTGCCGCATGGCCCAGTTTGCCGTGCACCGCCCGGACGACGCCGCTCAGCGGGGAGGAGATCCTCACATAGCGGTCCGGGCTGTATTGAATCCGTCCTTGCACTGAGAGTTCCGCCGGTAACTGCCGGGATTGCACCGCCTGACTGTCTATTTCGAGTTGTGCCTTAGGGTCGATGCGGACGACTGAGGGAGGGCCGTCGGCCGGGTGGGAGGCGGCCGGATCGCGACCGTCTTGTTCGCTGCAGGCGAGCGGGACAATGAGAACGACGGTTGCCGCGCAGCGAGCCATCCGATAAAACGTATTACGCCGCAACATCAAGGCCTCTCTCGGACGCTTCTGGCCGACGACGATGCAGCCACGCATACAGGACGGGCAGGACGAACAGGATCATCACGAGCGCGCTAAGCATTCCTCCGACCACAACCCGTGCGAGCGGCTGCTGCGACTGTGCGCCGATGCCCGTGGCCATCGAAGCGGGAAGCAGGCCGATCGCGGCGGAGAGCGTGGTCATCATCACCGGGCGCATCCGGACGGCAGCATTGCGCAGGAGCGCAGATTTGAGGTCTCGCTCCTTCGACAGGTATTCGCGCTGCCGTGACATGCTGACAAGGGCGCCCTGGATTGAAACGCCGAACACCGAAAGGAATCCGACGGCCGCTGAAATGCTGAAATGGGTGCCGGTAATGAACAGTGCGACGATTCCTCCGATCAACGCAAACGGGACGGCGGCGAGAACGAGCAGACCTTCCTTGAGCGAACCGAGCGCATAGGAAGCGACAAGGAACATGGCGATCAAACTGAGCGGAATGATCGTGAGCAGCCGGCGCTTTTCCTGCTGCAGCTGGCTGTATTCTCCATACCAGTCGATTCTGTACCCCTCCGGTAGCGAGACGCCGGACGCAATCGCCCGGGACGCTTCTTCGACCGCGCTTTCCAAATCGCGTCCCCGCACGCTGAATTTCACCGGAAGATAGCGCCGGTTGTTCTCCCGATAGATCATGAAGGACCCGACCGACTGCTGGATCAGCGCCAGCTGCTTCAAGGGAATGCGAAGTCCTTCGGACGTCGTGACCTGGATTTCGCCGATGCTCTCCGCGTCTTTCCGGTACTGCGGCTTGTAGCGGACGACGAGGTCGAACCATTTGTCGCCCTCGAACACACGCGTGACGGCTTGGCCGCCGATGGCCGCCTGAATGACCGCATTCACGTCGTTGACTTGAATCCCATACCGTGCGGTTGCAGCGCGATCGACCTCGATCAGCAGATTGGGCTGGCCGAGGCTGTGCAAGACTCCGAGATCGTCGATCCCGCGCACGGTCTTGAGCACGGATTTGATCTCTGCGGCCACCTGTTCGAGCACCTCGAGGTCCGGTCCGAAGATTTTGATCGAGTTTTCACCTTTGACGCCCGTCATCGCTTCCTCGACGTTGTCCTGAATGATCTGGGAGAAATTGAGGGTCACTCCCGGAAACCGCGCTTCCAGGTCCCTATCGATTGCCGAGACGAGGTGCGCCTTCGTGCCGACGTCTTTCCGCCACTCGTGTCGTGGCTTCAGGTCGACGAAAAATTCCGCACTAAAGAAGCCGGTCGGGTCCGTTCCATCGTCCGGACGGCCCAACTGCGAGACCACCGTGCGCACTTCCGGATACTCCCGAAAGACGGCGCGCATGTCCGCCGACAAACGGCTCCCTTCTTCGAACGACACCCCGGTGGGCATCGTGGCCCGCAGCCAAATGTTGCCTTCCTCGAGAGGAGGCATGAATTCTCCGCCAAGCATGAACCACATGCCGATGCCGATACCCAACAATCCCGCAGCCGCGCCGATCACCAATTTCTCATGGTCGATCGCGAATTCGAGGGTGCCGAGATAGCGCCGACGAAGCCAGCATACGAACCTCGTGTCGGCATTCAGGCGTTGGCCCTTGAGCAGCCATGCGCAAAGGACCGGAGCGACGGTGAATGCCGTCAGCAAGGCGCCTGTCAGCGCGAATCCATAGGTCAGCGACATCGGGGCAAAGATCCTTCCCGGTACGCCCTTCATCGTGAACAAAGGCATAAACGCCAAAATGATGATGACGGTGGCATAAAAGATCGGACGTCCAACGTCGTGGGCAGCGCGGGCGATGTCCTGCTCGACTGATTCCCGGCGGTCCCGCCGCTGGGTCAGTTGATAGAAGACGTTTTCCACCATCAGCAGGGTTGAGTCGACGATGATGCCGAAATCGATGGCGCCGAGCGAGATCAGGTTGGCCGACTCGCCCAGCAGGACCATCATCACGAACGTGAACAGCAATGAGAGAGGAATCGCGAGGGCGACGATGAACGCGGTTCTCACCGAGCCGATAAACAAGAGCAGCGTGACGGACACGAGCGCGATGCCGGTCAGCACGATGTGTTCGATCGTGTCGATCGTGGTATGGATCAGTTGGCCACGGTCATACAGCGGTTTGATTTCGACACCGGATGGAAGTTTTCCGTTGTTCAGGTCGGCGATCTTTTCGCGCACACGCTCGATGACCGGCAACGAGTGGTACCCGCGCATGAGCAAGACGACGCCTTCGACGGCGTCGTCCTCCTCGTCGATGCCGACCTTGCCGAGCCTGACGCGGTGGCCCTGGACGACGGAGCCGAGGTTCTTTACAAGAATCGGCGTGCCGTTCCGCGCGGCCACGACGACGTTTTCAATATCGTCGAGATCCCGGATGAGACCCACCCCCCGAATGTCCAGGCTCTGGCTGCCGATCGTCAGATAATTGCCGCCGGCATTCGCGTTGCTTCCCTGAATTGCGGATACGACCTCAGGAACTCCTTGGCCGTACTCGAACAACAAGCCCGGGTCGAGCTCCACTTCATATTGCTTGGTGGTCCCGCCGAAGGCCGTCACGTCGATGACGCCTTCGACACGTTTAAATTCACGGTTGAGCTGCCAATCCTGGATGGTTTTGAGCTCCGTCAGAGTGTGATTCGCCCCGGTCAGCTGATACCGAAAGATCTCGGCTAGGGCCCACCATGGCGATATCGTCGGCTGCACACCGGATGGCAGATTCAAGATGGCGAGGCGGCTCAAGACTTCCTGACGAGCGCGGAAGTATTCAGTCTCGTAATCGAAATAAAAACGAACGTCACTGAGCCCAAACAGCGAAGTCGAGCGAATGGTGGTGAGTCCAGGCATCGCCGCCAAGGCATATTCAATGGGCAAGGTAATTTGCCTCTCGATTTCCTCGGCGGAGAGGGCGGGATTTTGGCTGACGACTTCGACCATGGGCGGGGAGGGATCCGGATACGCGACAATATCCAGCCGTGGAAACGCGAAGGAGCCGCCAACGACAAGGCACAGCGCGGCAACGGCGACCATCTGCCGATGCGTAACGGCCAGCGTCACAAGCTTGGTAATCACGTCGAGGCCTCCATGCCGGCGTGCCTGGCGCGGTACCGGTGTTGCCTTCAATGCCCCATAAAGTAATAAAGCGGGTTTGTCGTGGAGAGAGGAAAGCAACATCGATGCCTGCTTGTCAGACACCGCCTGGGCATTCCACGAGTATCACAATGAAGGGCGGCATGATGAAGTACTTGCCGCTCAGCAACGAAGGCACGCGCGCTTCCCGTGCTTTAGAACAGGCTGACCCGCGCGGAGAAGCGGCAAGATAGCGAGCAATGCGCCACTCTGTTTTCAGGGGTCCATGCTAGGTAGTGCCGTCCGG
>DATELB010000071.1:0-19634 GCA_035277085.1 Nitrospira sp.
GGAGATGACGTGGCGGAATTGCCGGTGCTGAAGGTCAAGCGCCGCCAATTGCGCCGTAAGAGCGGCCGCCTGCTCGCCCGTCCGGAATATCTCATCGACCGGCCGGTACAACGGGTCCTCGGGAAGCAGTTTCGACAGGACGACGCCGGTTTGTTTGCCGATCACCGAAAACAGATGGCTGAATTCGTTGGCCAAGCCGCTCGTAATGCGGCCGATGGCCTCCATCTTTTGCGCCTCGATCAGCTGTCGCTCGAGACCCTGCCGTTCAGATTTTTCCTGCTGCACCACCGCGTTTGCCTTGGAGAGGTCGTCCTTCAAACCTTTGATACGGGTCTCCAGCTGCTCTCTCGACGCCTGCAGCGCCTGTTCCGTCCGCTTCAGGGCTTCGATGTTGTGAAGCAATTCCGTCTTCTGCTGCCGTTCTGATCCGATCGTCTCGAGCGCCATGCCATAGAAGATCGCCATCACGAGCAGCACCGGGATGCCCAGCAGTTGACCGCCGGACAGCGTTCCCGTCTGAACGCTGCCTTGATACAACACCACGCCGTACCCGGCGCAGAGCAGGAGCGAAAACGCGATGACATGGGACAATCGCCGCAGGGAGGCCGCGATCAGCATCAGGATGAAGTAGGCGAGGTAAAGTTCAGATCTGGCATGGCCCGACAGGTACATGACGCCGGTGACCAGGGCCGTATCGACGGCAATCAAAATGCCGCTGAACCATACGGCCTGGAGCATGGAGGACGGAACGGCGAGCAGGCAGCCGATCAAGACGAGCAGCCCGCCGACGATGAACTCACTCGTGACGCGGGAGACGATCGGTTCCGGACCGAACAATAATTGGTATCCCAGCATGACGCCGACCAGCGCCTGCAGGACGACGTACCGCCCCCGGGAAACGGCGCCTACATGATCTTCACTGTTCGGAGTCACGAGACTTTCCGGAACCGCCAGGCTGGTGTGCATGCTTCCCCTTGAATGCCGAGCTAGTCACAGCAAATCCCGTACCGACCGTTCGCAGGATAGAAGGAAGTTGATTTTGTTGGTGTCAGAGAGAAACCGCCGCGGTCACTTTCGGCCAAGACCCGTAGAAAGTCACAAAATCGAACGGGCCGCGCCGTTCGAGTCGGGGTCTTAGCGTCCTTGCGCCGCAACCAGACGTTCGCGCAATTGTTCCGCCCGGGCTTCGACGGTAGGGCGCTCGGGAGCGAGAAATGTCACGTGGCCCATCTTGCGGCGGGGCCTGGTTTCGCGTTTTCCGTAGTCGTGGAGAAACGTCCCGGAAAGGGCGAGGAGCCGGCGGCATTCCGGGTCCTGCTTGATCCTCTCGATTTCGTCGCCGATGATATTGACCATGGCAGCCGGGCTGAGCAGGCTCACGTGTTCGGGTGGCAGGCCGCAGACCGTCCGAACCTGTTCCTCGAACTGGGAGACGCTGCAGGCGTTGAGGGTGTAGTGGCCTGAATTGTGCGGCCGCGGAGCCACTTCGTTGATGACCAGGGTCTGATCGCTCAGGAGAAACAGTTCCAGGCAAAATACTCCCACGCCCTCCATGCGCTCGATGACGTCCCGGGCCAGCTGCGCGGCACATTCCGCAACATCGGCCGAAATCACCGCCGGCACGAGAGTCGTCCGAAGTATGCCCTGTTCATGCCGATTCTCAACCAGAGGATACACCACGATCCGTCCATCGACGCTGCGCGCCGCTAAAATCGACAACTCGCGTTCGAACGGGACATAGGCCTCTACGATCCATTGCATCCCCGGTCTCGCAGACTCTTTTACCGAATCCACGATTCGAGACGCCGCCAATGGTCCATCGATCTTCCACTGGCCTTTGCCGTCATAGCCTGCCATCGCGGTCTTACAAATAGCAGGACCGCCCATGTTTCGAAGCACGTCGGGTAATTGAGCCGGATCGGTCATCGGGATGAAACGTGGAACCGGCAGTCCCTGTCCGGCGAGAAAGTGCTTTTGGACTAGGCGATTCTGTATGCGGTGCAGGACACCGCCGGAGGGCCGTACGGGCTTGTCTTGCTCTAGCCGGTCACAGAGGTCAGCCGGAACGTTTTCCCACTCATAGGTGACGACAGAGACGGCGGCCGCAAACGCCGCCACGGTTGCGTGGTCGGTGAACGGAGCTGCAAAGGAAAAGTCGGCTAGACGGTGCGCCGGAGCATCGGGGTCAGGATCCCAGACGGCGATGCGATACCCGAGTGTGGCCGCGGCGCGCGCGAACATCGCACCGAGTTGGCCGCCGCCAAGGACCCCCAGCACCGATCCGGATTCGATCGTCGGAGCAGTCACGACCGGCGACGAGACGACACCTGAGCCCCGGCGATCGAACCTTTGGCTTCCGGCGACTGCAGAACAGCCTTGGTTTGCGTGGTGCGAAACGCTTTGACGCGCTCGGCAATTTTGGGATAGCGGCCCGCCAGGATTTGCGCAGCCAGCAGCCCGGCGTTTTCCGCCCCGCCAATCGCGACGGTCGCAACGGGAATGCCGCGAGGCATCTGGACGATGGACAGCAACGAATCGAGTCCGCGGAGATTCTCGGTAGGAATCGGAACGCCGATCACGGGCAGATGCGTTTTGGCCGCCAGCATACCGGGCAGATGTGCCGCCCCGCCGGCGCCGGCGATGATCACTTCAATTCCCTTCGCAGGCGCCTGTTCCGCGTAGGCAAACAGGCGATCGGGCGTCCGGTGGGCGGACACGACCATCAGCTCATGGGGAACGCCCAGCTCGCTCAAAATATGTGCGGCTTTTTCAAGAATGGGGAAATCGGACTTGCTTCCGCCGAGCACGCCGACAATCGGCCGGTCACCAACCTGTTCCGAGGATCCTGCACCGCTGCGCCTGGCTTTGCCTGCCACCCCCACTCCTTTGAGATAAGCACTGCCGGGCCCCACCTTAACGGCTCTCGCAGAGCCGGTCAAGCGCGGGGCCTTGTGGCAATAAACACTGGTTCTTGAAGAGAAATTGACCCATTGAGTCATTTTCCTCTATGATGAAGCCTCGACTCTTTCGCCGCGCTCCAAGAGGCTCCGGTGGCAAGTCTAGGACACAGCCTCCGCCAAAAAGTCCGCCTGCTCGTGCAGCGGCCCACCGGCTTGGATGAGATCGCGGTGGATGATCTCGCCACTTCCAGCAACCTCAGGGCATGGGAAGCCGTCCAAATTCCCGAACGGCTGCGGTTTTCCTCGCGTCTTGCCATCAAGCTCGTCCTCCTGTTTCTGCTAATCATCGCGTTCGTTCCCTGGACGCAGACCATTACCGTGAGCGGGCAACTGTCGGCTTACACGCCGTATGAGCGTCCGCAGGACATCGAGTCGCAGATCACCGGCCGCATCAAGAAGTGGCATATCTTCGAGGGCGTACGCGTCAAACAGGGCGATTTGATCCTCGAACTTGACGACTACGACCCCAACTTCATGTCACCGGAGCTCCTGTCCCTCCTCGAACAGCGCAAGCAGGCCTTGATCGAAACCCGCCGCGCCGCCTTAGGACGAGCCGAGCAGTTGGACAAACGCATCAAGGAGATGCAGAACCTCGTGAAAGCCGCCGTGCCTTCCGCCCAGGCGCGCGTCATTGAAGCGGAGAACGGAGTTCGAGAGGCCTATCAGAAGGTCGAAGCCGCGAAGATAGCCGTCGCTACCGCAGAGCTGAACGTCGACCGCCACAAGCAACTCGCCGAGCAGGGACTCGTTTCCCAACGCGAACTCGAGGTCACGATCCAGGCGGCCATCGGCTCCAAGGCTGATCTGGCCGGCGCGCAAGCGCATCTCAAGGCGGCGGAACAAGGCATGAAAGCCTTGAGTTTCGGACGCGAACAGGTGAGTGCCGAGGTCCTCCAACGTCTACTGGATGCAGAAGCGGCTCGGGATGCCTCCGTAGCCGACGCCGCGAAAGCCACGGACCAGTTGGCCGACGTGTCGCTTCGCATGTCGAACGCCGAGCAGCGCCGCGTGGCCAGCCGCATTATGGCGCCAATCGACGGTACCGTCGTCAGGATGGCGGAAACCGGCGTGGGCGAAACCGTGCGGCCGGGCGACAAGCTGGTCAGGATATCGCCGGCCAGTGCGGACAAGGCCGCCGAAATGGTCGCCGACGGCATCGATGCTCCCTTATTGAACGTCGGGCGAAAAGTGAAGATCCTGTTCTACGGTATTCCGGCGATTCCGTTGCCGGCATGGCCGGAACTCATGGCAGGCACCTACCAGGGCGTCATCAAAGTCATCGATCAGGTCGATGATGGAAAAGGCAATTTTCGCTTCTGGGTCGTTCCCGATGCGGACGAAAAACCCTGGCCGCCTCAAGAACACGTCCGTCAGGGCACCAAGGTCATGGGATGGGTCATTCTCAATCGCGTGCCGCTGTGGTACGAACTGTGGCGCCGTTTCAACCTGTTCCCGCCCGACTACCAGGAACGTCCTCCGAGCTTGATCGACACCCTCTTGCCGAAAGCGGGGCGAGGTGCCAAGTAGGCTCCATCCATTCGACTTGGCCCATCGACTCTTGCAACTATCCATCGTGACTTCGAGCCTCGTCCCATCGCTGGACGGCTGTCTGCAGCCATCATGAAAGGAGTGTGCGCTATGTCGCATCGAGTTGTCCTCGTCGCGGGCCTGGTGTTCTGGCTCGGCCTTCCCTGCGATCTCACGATCGCCGCTGAGCCGCCGAACAAACGGGAACTTCCGCCGATCCCGTTGAGCGTGGACGAAATTCATGCCTGGATCGACCGCGCTCATCCTCTGCTCAAGGGAGCAGGCACGGAAAAGGTGATGGCCCGGGGGAAAATGCTCAAGGCGCTGGGAGCATTCGAACCGACCGTCGTCAACGACACTGAGCTCGAACGGTTTATCTCGAGCAGCAATCCGGAAAAGGGCACCCAGACCGGCGGCTTCAACGACACGTTCATGGAAGCCCGCCATCCCTGGGGATTCCGCTACAGCGCCGGGGTGAGGCAGGCCATCGGGGACGCAAAGATTCCCGACCTCTCGTTCAACAACGGCAATCAACAAGTGCTCCTCGGCGGCTTCTTTCCGCTGTTGCGGGGACTGATGGTCAACCCCGAGAGCGCCGAGCTCCAGCGGTCGGAGCTCGCCGATCCGCGTGCGGATGTGCGCATCGCCCAAACCAGGCAGGACCTGTTTCTGGCTGCGGCGACCCAGTTCTGGGACTGGGTCGCGGCAGTGAAATTCCTTGAAGTCCAGCGCCGCGCCGTCGGCATCGCCGACGATCGCTTCCGTCAAGTGGAAGGCCGCGCCAAGGCCGGCGCGGTCGCCCCGCTTGACGTCGTTGAAGCCAATCAGGAAGTGCAACGGCGGCGGGAGGTGGCGATTGCTGCGCAGCGGTTTGTGGAGCAGGAACAGTTAAAGCTGTCGATGTTCCTCTGGGAGAACAATGTCCCCGTGCTCCCTCCGTTGGAGCGCGCGCCCGAGTTTCCAGCACAGGCTCTGGTGCCGTCCGCCGAAACGATCAAGGCGCATAAGCTCCAGGCGAAGACCGATCGTCCGGAAATCAAGGAGATCGACATCGAGGCGAAGCTCAACAACATCGATCTCGCACTGGCCAAAAACAGTCTCCTCCCGAGCCTGGATGCCGAGGCGGCGCCGGCCCGGCAACCGGAAAAATTCGTGTTGGGCCTCGGCTACCGGTTCGGGCTCGAACTCCGGATTCCCATTTTGCAGCGGCGGAGCCGGGGTGAGGTCCTGGAAGCGCAAGGCAAGGCGGACCGCTTCGTGCTCACACAAAAATTCCGGGAGCAACAGGTCGTCGTCGACGTCGACAACGCGCTGTCCGCCATCGATCGCGCGAAAGAACGGATCGCCGCGGCCGTGGAATCGCTCCGGCTGGCCAAGACGCTGGAAGAAGGAGAGCGGTTCCGTTTCAGTTTGGGCGCCACGAGCGTGCTGTTCGTGAATCTACGCGAGCGCAACTCGGTGGATTCTGAAGGGCAAGTCATTCGGGCAAAAGCCGAGTATCAAAAGGCCTTGGCGTTGTATCAGTGGTCGATCGGTGCCTGGGGCAAGTCGCTGCCGTCGAGCGTCCCAGTGATCTATCGCGGACGGGATTGAACGGCGAAGAATTGGCTTTTTCCCCTGTACTTTGATAGCGTTAGGGTTGGTTCCAGCGGCCCTCCCGGCCGCGTAGGACAAAAGGCGGGTGTCCGTGCAAAATCGTGTGGACGAACAACCCAACCTCTTCCAGTCGGTGGTCGGGTACGTCGGCTTGCTCCTGCGGCTTGAGCGGCGCCTATTGGCGCTCGTCGTGTCCTATTCGTTGGCCATCGGACTGTTCTCGCTGATTGTGCCGCTGACCGTCCAAGAACTCACCAACACCTTCGCATTTGCCATCCAGCCTGTGACGATCGTGACGTTGGCGGGCGTGATGGTCGCCGCCCTGCTCTTCGTCGGTGCCTTTCGCTCCTTGCAGTACTATGCGGTTGAAGTGCTGGAACGCCGGCTCTTCGCCCGCGTGGCAATCGGAATGGCGCAACAGATTCCGCACCTGCAAGTGCTCGGGTTCAAGCCGCGCTACGCCAATCACTTCATGGAAACGGTGTTCATGCAACGGGCGCTCTCCGTCCTGTTGGTTGACCTCATCAACGTCGTGGTCGGCGGCGCCGTCGGAATGACGATTCTCGTGTTTTACCATCCGTATTTCCTGCTCTACAACGCTCTCTTGCTGGCCGGATTCAACGTCGTATTTCTTCTGTCTCACGGAGGCCTCAAGGCGACCATCGACATGTCGCATGCCAAATACGACACCCTTCATTGGATGCAGGAAATTTCCTATAACCTGCTCCATTTCAAGGCGACGGACAGCCGCGCCATCTTGATGCAGCGGACGGATGAACTCGTCGGCAAATATATCGAACGGAGACAGACCCGGTTCGGGATTCTGATCCGTCAATATTTGGGATCGGTCGGCTGGCAGGCGATTGCGCACGGAGGGCTCATTGCCACGGCGGCGTGGCTGTTGTCGATCGGCCAACTCACCTTGGGTCAATTGGTGGCGGCCGAAGTCGTCGTCAGCGGGCTGCTGTCAAGTTTCGACGAAGTCGTCAAACGGATGGGCCATATTTTCTACTTCATGACCGGTCTCAAAGAACTGGATTTCGTCCTCTCGCTCCCGAAAGACCAAGTATCGTCGTCCTTGTCGGTGCCGCTACCTGATCCGACGGTGCACGGCATCCGGCTGACGTGCAAGGACCTGACCGTGCATCACCCCGGCGTCCCGCCGATTTTCCAGCAGTTCAATTTAGAAGTCACGCCGGGTGAAAAGATCGGCATCTACGCCAGCTCGACGACGGCGAAAACCGCCTTGGCGAGGGTCTTGGCGGGCCTCGAGGCCCCCACCGGCGGCGTGATCCGGTACAACGGCGTGGACCTGCGCCATATTGACATGGGCGCCATCAACCGATGCCGCGGCTTCATGATCGACTCCCAGTTGACGCTGTTCGAAGGCACGATTGAGGACAATATCGTGCTCGGGCGGTCTTATATTCCGTACAGCGACGTCCGCTGGGCATTGCGTTTCGTCGAGCTCGAAGACGATGTAGATGCCCTGCCGCAAGGACTCAAAACGCACATTCGGGCACCCGGGAAAATTCTGGCTCCGACGCATATCATGCGCATCCTCTTGGCGCGCGCTGTCCTGGCCAGGCCGCAGATCATCGTCTTTGACGGTACTCTGCACAATCTCCAGCCGGTATTGCGCGAGACGCTGCTCCGGCGGCTCTGTTCAAAGGACGAGCCCTGGTCGGTGATCTTCGTGTCCAACGATCCGAATTTGACGCCGCACGTCGATCGGCGCCTCATTCTCGAGTAAGGAGGAGCGGTGTTTCTGCTTCGATGGCTACGATCGTTCCGCCCCAGCGCCTCTCAGGTGCTGATCAGCCTGCTCATCGCCGGGCTCGGCTGGATGAGCGGCGGCGCGCTCAGCCGCGTGGACCAGGACCTTCGCATCATGTACACCGAATACACGCTCGGCGCGGCCGATTTGGCGCATATCTCTGCCGACGTGATGCGATACCGCAACACGATCATTCGCGCCCTCGAAGCGGACAGCAAGAAGGACTTCGAGCGGATTACGGAATCGCTGCCGGGACAGCGGGCGCGCGTCCAACTTGCAGTTGACCGATATGCGGCCGCGGGGCTGCGCGTTTCCCGAAGCGGACGAAGCGAGCCCGAAGACATCGAAGCCGTCCGCAAGAGCCTGGATCAATACTTTTCCGCTGCCAGCACCACGATCGATCTACTGGCCCGTGTCTGGAACGCGCCTTCCAGCGACGAGCGCAACCGCTTGCGCCGCACCGCCGAAGAGCATGCGGCGGACAATGCGGGCCCAAAGATGATCCAAGTGAGCCTGGCCCTCGACCGGTTGCTGGATACCGTCGCAGACGTGGCCAAGGACATGCGGGACGAAGGCACAAAGGCGATTCAATCGACGAGCATTCTGCTCGTCGGAGGCAGCTTTTTCATCGCACTGCTGAATCTGTTCCTATCGAAATCCAGACGCTCGGGTCGCGGGGAAGACGGACGGTCGCAGGAGCCCGCGCTGGAACCGCTCCGTCCGACGCTACCACTGCAGCCGACGAACACTCCCAGCCATCCGGTCAGATCGTAAGCCTTCGGTCGATTCACGAGGTCCTGCCCAGCGCTTTCAGCAGTTCCTCCCTTTCACGCGGCGTGAGCGGTTTCCATGATCCGGCCGCCAATCCGGCTAGGGTGATATGCATGATCCGCACGCGGTGCAGTGCCACGACCCGATAGCCCACCGCCTGGGACATCCGCCGAATCTGCCGATTCCTCCCTTCGGTCAACACAATACGGAAGCGCTTAGGCCCGAGCCGCTCGATGCGGCAGGGCTTCGTCTTTCGGCCGAGGATCACGACGCCCGCAGCGAGGCGGTCGAGAACGGACTGGTCGTACGGACGATCGAGCACGACCTCGTACTCGCGCTCGTGACCGAACTCGGTCCGCAGAATGTCGTTCACGATGTCCCCGTCGTTCGTGAGCAGAATGAGGCCCGATGAGTCCTTATCCAGCCGGCCGATTGGGAAAATCCGCTCCGGATGGCCGATTTCTTGGATGATGTTGCGTGGGACGTGGGCTTCGCTTGTCGTGGTCACGCCCACAGGCTTGTGGTACTTGAGATAGATGCGCGCCTGACCCCACGGGATCACCTGCCCGTCGCGGGCAATCACATCTGCTGGTGTGACCTGGTCTCCGAGTTTCGCAACGACATCGTTGATCGTGACACGCCCGGCCTCGATCAGGCGGTCGGCCTCACGCCGCGAGCAGATGCCGTGCTCCGTAAAGAATTTATTGATACGAATGATGTCCACCACGAGCAGGAGCTATCCAGGAGGAATGCTCAAATTGGTCCCGTTCTCACCCACCCGCGCCAGCGATCATTTGTTATCCGACCCGCCCACCGATTGCTTCGCAATCGTTTTCCCGGGAAGTGCTTTTCACCGGCAGCAAGGCCGCAACGAGCGATGTGAGAACGCAGCGCGCTTGGGTGAGGCGCACGTCCCGGGTAAGCGATTGCGAAGCAATCGGGGGGAGAGGCTTTCAGCATCCCTATCAGTGGACGCGCCTGCCGGCCTTCACCCTGCCCAAGATGCGATAGATGAGGCGCGCGATGCAAAACTGCGGCGCGACGAACCCCTTGATCGGAGCGATTTCGCTGATGTCCATTCCGAGAATGCCGGGCCCATTGGCCAAGGCGGTGATGAGATTCAAGGTGTCATACCAGCCGAGACCTCCGGGTTCCGGCGTCCCGAGCGCGGGAACCAGCGAGGCATCGAGCCCGTCGCAATCAAATGTGAGATAGACTGGTCCGCGACAGGCCTTGACCACATCCGGAATCCAGCGCGCGGATCTTCCTTCGTACGGACCTGACGGATCCAACAATTGGGCTGCAAAAAACGTCGAAATCTGATCGCTGCCCGAAATCGTGGCGACTTCTTCGGGAGAGATTGATCGAATCCCCACTTGCACCAACGGCAACCCATCGTCGACGACGCGCGCCATCACGCTGGCATGGCTGTAAGGGTTATCCTGATAGGCGTGACGAAGATCGCCATGAGCATCGATCTGCAACACGGTAAGAGCGGAATACCGCCTGGCGTGAGCCCGGATGGCGCCCAACGCTCCCGTATGCTCACCGGTCAAGGTGACAAGAAATTGCCCGTTCCCGACGTGGGGGCGTACAAACGCTTCGATTGCGTCCACCGCGGGCCCGTCCACCTTACCCTTGAGATCAAGTGGAGAGACGGTGGCGATTCCTCCCCATTCCTTGTACGGCTCGCAGCGAAGGATCTCGTCGTAAAACTCGACTTGGTGGGACGCTTCAATGATAGCCGACGGTCCGCCATCCGAGCCCAGCACATAACTGGACGTGTGTTCGTAGGGAGCCGGCAGGACGTAGACGCCCGCCCGCTCAGGATGGCACCAGGGTTCTTCCAATCCCAAAAAATTATGCGGAGAGCCTTCCCACCCAGCGGGAAGCGTCATGGATATGTACCCGCAAACCTAAAGAATGGGCACGCAGCCGCACACGAGCGTGCTAACGACGAGCCCGCTTCGGCAGATTTTCCAGAGGAATGAACACGGCCAGCGCCACGACGGTCGTCCAGCGCCCCGGCTTGCCGATGGCCGATTGAGTGATGTTCAGCGTACGCACGATTTTTCCGGCCATCTTAAACACCTGCTCACGTTCCTTCCACGCGATGTTCGGATCGAATTCGACGCCCAATGTCGTCGCAAGCATTTGAGCGGCCAGATCTTCCGTATATTCACCGGTCTCCTCGTCGGTCTCCCCGTGCGCGTGGTGCTCCGACAGGTATCCGTACGTGCGGCGGTCCGTCGGGATCGCCAGACCGATCGAAGCGGAAATGAGCCGGTTCCGCTCATTCGTTTCGGACCGCGCCATGACGCAATGGGTGATTTCTCCCGGATTCAACAACTTTTCACCGCGCTTCCGGGGAATGATTTTGCAGTTGGGCGGGAGGATGGACGACACGCTGACGAGATTGCAGTAGGCGACACCGGCGCTCCGGAGCGCTTGTTCGAACGAAGCCAGTTTTTCCCGGTGGACGCCGACTCCTCTGGTCAGAAACATGTGCGTAGGTACCATCGTCTCATCTCCCTTGCTTCGTCCGACCGAGCGAAACGTCAGGTGTGACGCGGACTTTCGTCAAGCACAAGGCCGCTGTTGTATCAAGAATGCAAGCGGATCGCAATATCCCCAACGCTTTTTCACCTAGACAGCCGAGGGTGGACGGACATTCACGACGAGGAATCGGGGTTCGGTCATCTCCTCAATCGCCGCCTTCACACCCTCCCGGCCGAGACCAGAATCTTTGACGCCTCCGTACGGCATATGGTCCGCGCGAAAGGTGGGAATCTCGTTCGCCAGGACGGCCCCCACCTCGAGATGCCGGAACGCATGGAAGACCTTGTTGACGTCTTGGGTGAAGACGCCGGCCTGCAGCCCATAGTCGGACGCATTGAGCACCTCAATGGCTTCCTCGAACCGGCGATAGGGTGTGACCGTCACGACAGGGCCGAAAACTTCCTGGCAGGAGACTTTCATCGTCTGGGTCACGTTCGACAGCACCGTCGCCTCGACCACGGATCCCATGCGTTTGCCGCCTAAGAGCACACGCGCCCCTAGCGACACCGCCTCCTGAATCCATGCCTCCACGCGATCGGCCGCTTTCCCGTCGATCAACGGACCCACCACCGTGCCATCGTCGGTGGGATCCCCACCTTTCAATCTGGCGACCTGAAGCAGAAGCTTCGTCGTAAAGAGATCCACAATGGAATGATGAACGAGAATCCGTTGGACGGAGATGCAGGTTTGGCCGGCATAGCCGAAGCCGCCGGTAGCGCACCGCTGCGCGGCGAAGTCCAAATCGGCGTCGGGCTCAACAATGACGCCCGCATTGCCCCCCAATTCCAGGACGACCTTCTTTTTTCCGCACTTTTCCTTGAGGCGCCAGCCGACGGCGGCACTGCCCGTGAAGCTCAACAGCTTAAAGCGCGGATCGATGACTAACTGCTCGGCCACCTGATTGTCGCAGGGCAACACATTGAGACCGCCCGGCGGAACACCGGCTTCGAGAGCCACCTCTCCCAGCAACAACGCGGTCAACGGCGTCTGTGGCGCGGGTTTGATGAGAATCGGATTTCCAGCGGCCAGGGCAGGCGCCACTTTGTGCGCGACGAGGTTCAAAGGAAAGTTGAACGGCGTGATGCCCAGTATCGGACCGATGGGGAAGCGGCGCAGGATGCCGAAGTGGGAATCCGTCCCCGGCGTCCAGTCGAGAGGAACGACGTCGCCTCCGATTCGCTTCGCCTCCTCGGCCGCGACTGTGAAGGTTTGTACCGCCCGAGACACTTCCCGTCGCGCATCGCCGATCGGTTTCCCGGCCTCGCTCGTGATCAGCCGGGCAATCTCTTCCCTCCGATCGTACAAGGACCCGGCAATGCGCTGAAGGAGATGATAGCGACCGTGCGCGGGCAGGGCGCCCATGGGCTTCGCCGCTTCGACCGTCGAGAGCACGGCCGCATCGGCATCGGCCTCGCTCGCTTGGGACACTTCAGCCAGGACCTTCCCGGTGAAGGGATCGTGCACCGGCACGGCGTTGTTCCCCTGGCGCCATTGGCCGCCGATGAGGAATGGACGTGGTCCCTGCAAGAAGATGCTCCGCTCTGGAGGATGCGCCTACGGCGCGGACTCGACCGAGGAGGCGGAAGCGGGCTGCATACTCGCCGCCTGTTCCGCGGCCTTCGCCCTGGCGACCAAATCCTCCGTGCCCCAGTCGGCGATCGCCTCGATGGCGAACGCCTCATAGGTCGAGACGCCGTGACAACCCGGACAATCCGGCATCGGGACCTTGCGATAGAAGACTTCCGAAAGACAAGACATACACACCCAAAACGGCGGTTCACCATCGCGTTGGGCGACGGGCCAGAACGACTGTGTATCAGACATACGGTAGTCCTTCGTCAATGAGATGAAGTGAATGTTACGACCCGCTCACCTTCGACAGCATCCGGTCGATTTCTTCGGCGAAGGCATCAAAGGGAAACGCGCCCGGGATCGCTACGGCCGGAATCTTTTCCGTCGGCCCTTCCACAGTTTGCATCAGAATGAAGCCCGGTGTCCCATGAAAACCCCATCGATTCGCCTCGCGGCGGTCCTGGAAAATCGATTCCAAGTGCCGCCGTTCATCGAAACACTTTCCAAATTCTGCCTGGTCCAATCCCATAGACTTGGCAGCACTCTTGAACGACCCAGAATCCAACCGACTGCCCTCGCCGAACAATCGATCGTGCATGGCCCAATAGCGTCCCTGCGCCCCGGCACAACGCGCGGCCACCGCCGCCTCTACTCCGACACCGCGGTCCGCCCGCGGATAGTCGCGATACACAAACCTGACTTTGCCGGTATCGATGTAGGTGGCTTGCAGTTTTGGCAACGTTTCCTTGAAAAACTTCAAACAATAGCCGCAGGTAAAGTCTGAATACTCAATCAGGGTCAGTGGAGCATCCGTTCTGCCTTGCGCCCGCCCGTCTTCCGCCGCGGAAGCCGCATCGGCATACACGGCGGATCCGCCAACGAGCACGAGAGTCAACAGCAGTACGGACGAGCGCATGAATGCCGTTTCTCTCATGTGCGAGCCGCACGTTTGGCCTTCATGCGCTCAAGCAGGCCGGCCATGAGCAACGGCCAGACCACCGTGGCATCGCTCAAAACTTCCGCAAAACGGCCGCCTTCCTCCGGAGGCACGAACTTTCCCCACGACACACCCTCCTGATAGGTGCAGCCGCTGAGGCCGCCCCAATAGTCCGGTTCGGGACAGATACGCACGCCGTAATGGAAGCGCGGCGGCTTAACGCTCAAGCCCAACCGCATGTTGCTGATCTCGATATACGGTCCGACCTGCTGCGCCCAGTTGCGCGGCACTCCCCCGCCAATCGTAAAGATTCCGAGCCGTTTGGCGGATGTAATGACGGTCGTGTAACTGTTCAGGTCCTGATAGGGGTTGAATGAAGGATGCGATTTGTTGATCGTCCTTAGAATGTCCAAATCACTCCCGCCCTTGGCCTGCGCACGCGCGTGATCCACGACGCGGGCCATGGCCCACGTGCCGACGTCGAGTCCCATCTCCGAGTCGGTGAAGGCCGGAATATAGACGGGCACCTTCTTTAAATAAGCGCTCTTGAGAATACCGTCGCCGTCGAATCCCTCGGCCAACGTCCGCCCCAACTCACGAGTGAGCATTTCCGAAGAAAGGGTCTGATCGGGGCTGATCCGTTTCATGGTCTGGCCCACGACGTGTTCGACATAGTTCAGGTTGGCTTCCATCTCCAATGTATCGTAGACCCTGTTGTACCCTTTCATAAAAAGCTCTTCATCGCTCACCGACGGAGGCACTCGGTAATGCGTCTTGCCTACTGACTCGCTCAACCCGTGAGCAATCAACGCGCCGGTCGATATCACGCACTGAACCATGCCGTGATCGATCATGGCACTGATAATCTTCCCCATCTTGGCGATCGTCATGGCGCCGGAAAGAGTCATGACAACCGAACAATCCGGATCCTGGATCATCGCCCACAGTACCTCGTAGGCCTCCCCCAGCCGGCGTCCGCCAAACGCCGTCTTCCGCATGGCGACCAAGAGTTCGTCGAACGAGTGGATGGACTCGGGATTCAACGGTTCGAGTGCTTCGAAGCCGTCTTTCGCCCCGTCATGGAATTCGCGTGCGCCCATGGGTGAGTTGACCTGTCGCGAAGGGTGAAACAACCGCGAGCGACTCCGTTATACACAACCCACGTGGGAGGCGTCAACGAATGATGCGGCCTGTCTTCGCGGTGCGACGCGGATTGTGGCAGGTAGGATTCTTCGCCCCCATGAACCTGAGAACGACAGTCCGGGTCACACGCCCTACGGAAGACCGCTCAGCGGGCGCCTTTCGCGGGGCCTCAGAAACGGAAATCAACGGAGGGCTTATCCGAGCGCAATGATCGAAGAAGCGGGGGTTGTGTGTTAACGATGGGGTTACGTGACAGACATTGTCCCACGCATGCAAGGTAGGACTACAACATGCGCTTTATGGCCGGCACGGTAAGTGAGTCTAGAATGGTAGAGAATTCGAGCGGTCGGTTTTTTACGCTTTCCGCCGGTTTCAAAGAGCCCGTTTGGACGTCTTTCATGTTGCTCGGTTAAGCCGCCCCCTCTTCAGGCTCTGGCTGACCGCTGTCGTCGTCTGTCTCCTCGATCAAGTGACGAGATTGTTCGGTGGTCAACCATTCCCGTAATTCGCGAATCTTCCTGGCGGCATGGAGATTGTTATCGGCCTGTTCCTGAAACCGGCGTTTCTTTTCCGGATTCGACTCGACTATCTCCTTCATGACGTCCGCTGCTTCCTCTAATGCGAGGACGGCAGCCCACAGGGTGCGTTCGCGGGTCTCCGCC
Organism: Nitrospira sp.; assembly: GCA_035277085.1. Lineage (GTDB taxonomy): Bacteria > Nitrospirota > Nitrospiria > Nitrospirales > Nitrospiraceae > Nitrospira_C. The sequence goes on from DATELB010000071.1 coordinate 15,505, forward strand.
TCGGCTTCCACATATGTCTCCGGAGAATACCGATGACCGACCCGGCAGCGATATTCTTTCACGGTACTCTGACCCGACTCGGTAATGGGGCCGCGGCATTCCGGGCAAGTCAGTAGGGTGGGTTGAAAAGCCTTCATGTCCTCCTCCTCAGTGGCATGTGTGTTAAGGGTTTTACCGACCAGCTGGGCTAATAAGGGGGCGATTCCGCGGACGGACACGACATGATCAATCGGCACGTGTTCGAGCGCGTTGCGCGGCATATCGGGATGTCGCGCCTCCCTAGGATCTTGAACAACGGTCGTGCCTCCGCGCTGCTTAATCTCCCAGAGGCCGGCCGTCCCATCATCGAGTGCCCCGCTAAGCAAGACCCCGATCACGCGCGGGCCATAGGCGATGGCGGCCGAGCGAAACAACGGATTGATGGCCGGACGCGACCGATTCTCTTTCGGTCCGGGGCTGAGCTGAATCTGACCGTCATCGATGAGCAAGTGCCGATCCGGCGGTGCGACGTAAATTTGGGCCTTGCGGATCGGGCTGCCATCCCTGGGATGCACAGCTGGGAGCGATCCCACGCGCCTAAGGATTTCTGGTAATCGACTGGGAATCGAAGCCTGTACATGGACCACCACACACACGGTGGCGGGAAAATCCGATGGCAGACCAGCCACAACCTTCTCCAACGCCTCGACACCGCCTGCCGACGCCCCAATCACGACTATGTCTCGAGTGATACGTGGCACAAGTGTCCTTCCTGCCCCAAGACGACGGGCATGGATCTATTGGCCAGCAACGCAACCTTCGTTGAGTGACATCCCAGGTGCCGCTGCCTCGTGGCGTTGAGGGTTGGTATCAGGCGATATGGCAGAAACCAAAACGCGTCTGCGCGGCACGCTCTGTCTTCTACCGTACATATAATGTGTGTAATGTGTGCGGTACCGTAACTAGTAGAATACAGGGTGCGCGGCAGGCATGGCTTACAGGAAAACGCTGGTGAGCGGCTCCGCACTAGGGGACTGCTATGTATTGTTTTGTATGCTCACGCCATACGATTACAGATGGACGGTGCCCCGCATCGTCAACAGCCCGTCATGGCAAACTCTCATCCTCGAAATCGACTGCTTGCGGCCCTACCGCCCCAACTGCAAAAGCGGATATTGAGGAAGCTGAAACCTGTTTCGTTGAAGGCGGGAGATGAACTCTACGGCCAAAACCAGCCTATTCAGAACATTTATTTTCCCGTCAGCGGGGTCATGTCACTGGTCACGACCGCAGGAGGAGACGCTGGAGAGGTGGCCACCGTGGGGAACGAAGGGATGTTGGGCCTGCCGATTTTGTTCCGAACGGACCGCATTCCGATGCGAGCCTTCGCTCAAATTCCCGGTGAAGCCTTGATGATGTCGGTCAAGGACTTCAAAACTGAAATCAAAGATTCTCACTCGAAGCTGAGCCATATTCTCTACCGCTACGCCCAGGCCCTCTTTATCCAGGTCGCACAGCATGCCGCCTGCAATGCCACTCATCAGATTCGACAACGCTGTGCGCGCTGGTTGCTTATGACCCATGACCGGGTCGGTACCGATGTCTTTCAACTGACCCAGGACTTTCTTTCGCAAATGCTCGGCGTGCGTCGCGCAGGCGTCTCCGTTGCCGCCGCGGACCTGCAAAAAGAGAAGCTAATCACCTATCGAAGAGGGACTGTAACGGTTTTAGACCGAAAAGGATTGGAAAAGGCGTCCTGTGATCACTATGGCATTGTCAAAGCCGAATATGAACGGCTGATGGAAGAAATTTGACGGCCTGATTCGGGGGCGGCACGAGCGAGAGGAGCCAGTGGGTTTTATCTGACGCCGCTAATTCCTCAAACAAAAGACTGGTCAATAGAGAAGAGGGAGGGATATGTGAGGCGTTTATCCGCCCGCTCAATGAAGAGAGGCTGCGACTGAAGAGCGGGCGGGCAAGCATCATAAAGAAGAAAGAAAACTGGATGTGTTTTCCGGCGCCGCAAAGAAGAGGGCTAACGCCGATGAGGCGCCGGCTCTAGCAAGCTTGGTTTGGTGATCGGGGGCGGTTTACTTGAGGCGTTTATCCGCCCGCTCAGTGAAGAAGGCTTCGCCTGATTAGCGGGCGGCTCTCACGAAGTGCGGCATTCAAGGAGAGAAACCACTGGAGGGCTTATCCGTGCGCAGTAATGCAAGAGAAGCGCACGGCACGAGCGAGCTCGGTTTGGTGGTCCCAACGGGATTTGAACCCGTGTCTGAGCCTTGAGAGGGCTCCGTCCTAGGCCAGGCTAGACGATGGGACCAAGCCATTCGGTAGAGGCAAAGAAGCGCGACTCTATCACAGGGGTTTTCCAAGGTTCAACGCATTGCATGCCATCGGAGATTTGGATCCCATTTTTGCTCTCTCTGGGCCTTGAGAGGGCTCCGTCCAGCGCCCATCCTCCACGCGAGGTTCGTCACGAAACCGCCGAGATGCCAAGCGAGACGGACACGCGGAGATGCGAAGGAGGGAGACGTACCTGAAATGGTACGTTGAGGGACTGAGCGGCGAGCCTGTCCGCCTGTGCAAAACAATCACGCGCAGGCTCGTCGCAGCGGCATATCGGCGGTTGCAGTAGAAGCTCCCGTGGAGGATGGGCGCGAAGCCAGGCTAGACGATGGGATTGGTGTTGCAGGGCCGCAAAAACGGAATGCTGACCGTATCATGAGCTTTTCGGTCTTTTCAATTCCAACCCCTCCGAATTTCACATGAGTTTTTTTGACCGGGCATCTTGACAGAGGGCGCCGCTTGGCCTATTTTTCGCACGATATTGCGTCGTGAACGATTCCTCGCCAGCACTGATATAGATAACTGCATGAGCCGCCCTTTTCAGACCGACGCCGACATGATGGACTTCGACGAGGCGACCGAAACCATCGTTGAAGAGCAAAAACCGGAAGTCGGATTGGAATTGCACGTTGGCTCGAACATTTTTCGAACGACCAACGGCATCATCAAGCTCCAAGGGAAGGAACAAATCGTTCTGGAAGTCCAGTCCGATCCGCCGGCGTTGCTGCTGACGATGGATTTCTATGATGCGGAGGGCCAGCGAATCGGCCATCTCAGACGCAATCAATTGTCTGCCGCCGGTGCGCACCGTTTCGCTGTTTGCGCCACCGCCCCTACCGACCCGACGCTCGACGATCCTCTTACGGTGACCGTGTCCGACCGGTCGAGCGGGGCCACGGTCATCGAGGTGTATTTGTTTCAACGACGGAAGATCCGGTTTACTTCGGCGCATTTTCATACTCATAGAGGGGAACCCGTGTCGATCAGCCCTCACTACTGTCGTATAGGCACCGGCTTGACGATGTTCGGGAACGTGGTCGAAGGCCGCGGCGGCACCGCGGTGATCGGCTAGGCCCGACCCTTCTTCGACTGACACTGCCCAATCTGAAATAGATATCCCTTTGACAGCGGATCAGACTCCCGTAAAATAGGCTTCATGTCGGAGATCGTGAAACCCAGTGTTCAGGCGTTCCTTGTCTGCGATCAAGTGATCGAGGACAGCGTCACCAAGAAGAAAAGTCTTATCGGCTTGTTCACGCATCTCCAAGCCCTCAACTTTCCGTTTCAACACCAGCAGATGGGCCTATACTTCTGCCTGACGGACGCCGAGGGTGTGTACCGCTTCGACATCGATCTCATGTATCTCAACAGCGAACAACTCGTTTGCCGCGCCACGCTTCCCAATATTGTGATCGCCGATCGCCTCCAGATTTCCGATTTCGGCATCAATATGCCCGCGCTCGTGTTTCCCGCCCCGGGACGCTACGAATTCCGTCTCCGGATGGAAGGCCACTTGATCGCTCAGAAGGATTTTAACGTCATGCAGCTCTCAACCCACCAGACGGCCTAAGCACCTCTTATTTCGCTTGTTCCAAGCACCGGCCCTTCTCCCACGCCTGCTTCCTGTGGTAGAAATGGCTGGAAACGCACACATCCGCCGTCAACGCCGTGGAGGCTACGGAGCGACCGTGCCTGAAGGAACCAGTGCATCCAATTTCATCCGCGAAATCGTGGCCGCGGACCGCGCGGCGGGGAAACACGGCGGCCGCGTCGTCACTCGCTTTCCGCCGGAACCGAACGGC
>DATELB010000072.1:0-4489 GCA_035277085.1 Nitrospira sp.
CAAACCTTCCCGTCTAGAGGAGGATGACGAGCCATGGGGACAGGACGCTGGCGAGTTCAATTTGTTGAAGAGCCCGATCAACTTCCAATGGTGTGGCGTGCGCCACTGCAATGGCAGGAAACCGCCCAAGCTCCCAACGACATCGCAAAAGCGGTGCTGGTGGCTTCCTTTCAGCTTCTGGCCCGTCGGGGGACCGGTCCCCTCGCGTGGGCGCCGCCCCTTCGCCATGATCCGATTGCGTTTCTACTCGACACGAGCAGCGACTCGATCACGCTTTGGGGACCGCAAGGAGAGTCGCTGTACCGGAACCGTGCCGCCGAACGACTGGGACTGGGGCGATGTGAAGAGGCATGGGAGGTGATGACGGTTGGAGATCGACGTTTCGAACGCCGCTGCTGCCAGATCCAATACGGCGATACCCGATTTCTTCTCGAGATCATCGGTGAGGGGGCCGTCCCGGTCTCAACGGATGGCGGACACGATGTCGAATCGCTCGCTGCGACACAGTGGAAGGAATCTTCATCCAATGCCGCCGCCTGACGGACCGGATGGATGGGATGGCGCCCGGACAGCGAACATCCGGGGCGCAATGGAACCAATCGTGCAACAGTCAAATAAAAGGAGGGTCGTTATCATGAAGATCGCCAATTTTCGCCGGATCCAGTGTGCCGCCGCAGCGTTGCTGGCATTCAGCGTCATGCCACTTGCCGTTTCCAGCGCGGGAAGTGACAAGAACACGCCAGAGCCCCAAAAGGGGGCAGCAGGAAAAGTGCTCGAACGCGATGTCAAATCGCAGACCGACCAAGCGATCGAACAAAAACGCAAAGAAATTATCGATGAAGCCGTCACGGCGCTGGCAGAAACCAAGAACGCCTTAAAAGCCTTGGAGGACAAAAAGCCCAAGGATGCTCTCGCGGCCCTCGAACGTACCACAGGCAAGCTGAACATCGTCCTCGCCCGGGAGCCAAGGCTTGCGCTCGCGCCGGTCGAGGTGGAAGTGATCGCCCATGATGTCTATACCACCGTCGATGAGATCAAGAGGGTCAGAAGGCAGGCCGAAGAGTATCTCGAGGAAGGGCAAATCCAAAAGGCGCGGCGCCTGATCCGCGACTTGGCGAGCGAGCTCACCATCAGCGTGAGCAGTCTTCCACTCAAAACCTATCCGTCCGCCATTGCGGCCGCAACGGCGTTCATCGATCAGGGCAAGTACGACGAAGCCGAGCTGGCCTTGGAAGCCGCGCTCAATACAGTGGTCGTGACCGATCACATCATTTCCCTGCCGCTGCTTCGGGCCGATGCCAAGCTCACGAGGGCCGAGCAGTTGGCCCAGAAAGACAATCGATCGGATGAAGACAGCAAAAATCTTACGAGGCTGATCAACGAGGCGCGTGAGCAGTTGAAGTTTGCCGAAGCGCTCGGATACGGCACCAAAAAAGACCATCGAATGCTCTATTCGGAGATCGATCAGGTCGAGAGCAAGACCAAGAACGGGAAATCCGGAAAAGGATTTTTCGCCGACGTGAAAGAGCATTTGTCCGAAATGACCCGGCACATCTTTGGATAAGATCCGCATGGGGTGGATCTTCATGTGATGCCCGAAGGTAAGAGGAGTAGCGCATGCGCCTTGATCGCTTTACCGTAAAATCTCAAGAAGGTCTGACGGAAGCCGACGCGCTCGCGCGTCGGCGGGATCATCAGGAGGTGACCACCCTTCACCTCCTTGCGGCGTTGCTCGATCAGGAAAATGGATTGATTCCGCCGCTGCTCGAACGTGCCGGCGTGAATCTGCCACAGCTCCGGCAGCGCCTCGACGCGGCACTCGAAAGGCTGCCGAAGGTGCGCGGTGCCGACACGTTCTTCGGGCGGGATCTCAAGGACATGTTCGATGAGGCGGTGGCCGAGGCCGAACGGTTGAAGGACAAGTATGTCTCGACCGAACATCTTTTGCTCGCGATGCTGGGACGGCGCCCGACGCAGGCAGGGTTCGTCCTCAAGGATCAGGGCCTCAAGCGCGAAACAGTGGAACAGGCCCTCCGCGACGTGCGGGGGACTCAACAAGTGACCGATCAAGACCCGGAAGGTAAATACCAGGCGTTGGAAAAGTATACGACGGATCTTACGGAGCTGGCACGGCGCGGCAAGCTCGATCCCGTCATTGGACGAGACGAAGAAATTCGCCGGTCGATGCAGGTGCTGTCCCGCCGCACGAAGAACAATCCGGTGCTCATCGGAGAGCCGGGAGTGGGAAAAACGGCGGTGGTCGAAGGCATTGCGAGCCGGATTGCCGCCGGCGACGTGCCTGAAAGCCTGCGGAACAAACGTGTGCTCGCTCTCGATCTCGGTGCGCTGATCGCCGGGGCGAAATACCGCGGAGAGTTCGAAGAGCGGCTCAAGGCCGTGCTCGCCGAGATCAAGGCGGCTGAGGGAGCGATCATCCTGTTCATCGACGAACTGCATACGCTCGTCGGGGCAGGGGCGGCCGAAGGCGCTCAGGACGCCGCCAACATGCTCAAACCGATGCTTGCGCGCGGACAACTGCGCTGTATGGGCGCCACGACCCTCGATGAGTACCGCAAACACATCGAAAAAGACCGCGCATTGGAACGGCGCTTCCAGCCCATTTATGTCGGGGAGCCGAGCGTCGAAAACACGATTGCGATTCTGCGCGGACTCAAGGAACGCTACGAAGTCCATCACGGGATCCGGATTCAAGACGCCGCGCTCGTAGGAGCGGCAAAGCTGTCCCACAGATATATCACCGATCGCCATCTGCCCGACAAAGCCATCGACCTGATTGATGAAGCGGCAAGCCGCCTCAAGATGGAAATTGAGAGCGTCCCCGCCGTCATCGACGATGCCGAACGCGAGATCACCCGTCTGCAAATCGAAGAGGAGGCCCTCAAACGGGAGGAGAATCAGGGAGCCAAGGCCCGGCTGGCCGAGCTGCGAAAAGCGATCGTGGAGAAACAAGAACGCGTGCGAAGCATGCGCGCCCGCTGGGAACTGCAGCGGAATCTGGTGCGCAAAATTCAAATGCTGAAAGAACGGCGTGAAACACTGTTGATGGAGGCAGAGCAGGCGCAGCGACAGGCCAATCTGAGCCGGGCGGCGGAAATCCGCTACGGGCAAATCCCCGGGACCGAGAAGGAGTTGAACGAGACCCAGGAAGAGCTGAAGCGGAACCAAGCCGAAGGAACCTATTTGCGGGAGGAAGTGACCGACCAAGATGTGGCCGAAATCGTCGCCCGGTGGACCGGCATCCCGGTGTCGAGGATGCTCGAAGCCGAAAGCGAGCGCTTGCTGAAAATGGAAGATCGTCTCAAGCAGCGAGTGGTGGGACAGGACGAAGCCGTGTCGCGGGTCGCCCGCGCGATTCGCTTGGCGCGCGCCGGCCTGAAAGACCCAAACCGCCCCATCGGGTCTTTTCTCTTTCTAGGCCCCACCGGCGTTGGAAAGACCGAACTCGCCAGGGCACTGGCCGAGTTTCTGTTCGACGACGAACGGAACATGGTGCGTATCGACATGTCCGAGTACATGGAAAAGCATGCGGTGGCTCGCCTGATCGGGGCGCCGCCCGGGTATGTCGGCTATGAGGAAGGCGGGCAGCTCACCGAAGCCATTCGACGGCGGCCCTATTCGGTGGTCCTGATGGACGAGGTCGAGAAGGCGCATCCCGACGTGTTCAACATCCTGCTTCAAGTCATGGACGACGGCCGGCTGACCGACGGACACGGCCGAACAGTCGATTTCCGGAACGTGATTCTGATCATGACCTCCAATGTCGGGTCGGCCTACGTTTTGGATCTCGATGATGCGCGGGAGGCCGAACAGCGCGTGCTTGATGCGCTGAGGGCGACATTCCGGCCTGAATTTTTGAACCGTGTCGATGCCACCATAGTCTTCAAGCGACTTGATCCGACTCGCCTCAGGCAGATCGTCGATATTCAGATGCGGAGTGTGGTCAGGTTGCTCGCCCAACGTGATCTCGGAATCGAGCTTACGGAACCGGCCAAGGATTTCCTGGCGAAGGTCGGGTACGAGCCGGCCTTCGGCGCACGCCCGCTGAAACGGGCCATTCAGGAGTATGTCCTCGAGCCGCTGTCCGAGAAAATGATCGCGAGAGAAATTCATCCCGGTCAACAGATCCTCGTCGATCATGGGCGTCGTGGTCTCACCATCCACACTGTGCCCAAGCAGGAACCGGTGGGAGCGTTACAGGGGGCCTGAGGGCGGCGACCATACACTCAAGGCGACTGATATCGGCGATACGCCACGAACAACAGCAGGGAGGTCACGATGAACCTGATGCGGATGGTGCCATCTCGAGAGCTCGAAGAAATGACCGAGCGGTTTGCACGCTTGATCGGTCGATTGCCGGCAGAGCGAGACAACGGTGACGGAAAGGAGATGATGGCCGTCACGGATTGGGCTCCTGCCGTCGATATCGTCGAGGACGACAAGGAGTATCTCATCAAGGCCGAACTCCCAG
>DATELB010000073.1:0-4565 GCA_035277085.1 Nitrospira sp.
GGCAAACCCGCCGAAATCGAGGACGGCATATTGAATATCACCGTCCTGGGGATCGATGACGAGGTCTTTGATGCTGCCTAGATTTTTTCCATCGACCCCTTCTACTTTGCTGCCGATGAGGTCGCTGGCCTTCAATACCCCGCTGCGATCACGCGCTTCTCCCGGCGCTCCGACCGAGAGGGCCAAGAGACAGATGAACAATGCGAGTGCCGTCTTCGAGCCTGACTGAAAGCGGTTCATGTTATGTCCTCCTGTTAAATGTGTCTGAAATTATGCGATCTCAATGAGAAGACACCAAGCAATAGAAGGACCACATTGCAATACCTTGCAAGTGTGGAAAATCCGCTCTGCAAGACGATACACAGGCACAAGGTAAGGACAATCTGTCCCGGTGCCTGGGACGACAGGACAACCTGCTCTAAGAAAACGGCGAGGTTGCATGTCGGCGCGTCTTTTGCAGTCGCGTCTTTTGCAGATCAGGAACCGACAGGGAAGGAGTAGAACAATGGATACCGGCTCGTTGCACGCGTTCAAGCCACGTGCGCTCTGGCATCTCGTCAAGGAAGCCGCTGCGGATTGGAGCCATGACCGTGCGCCGCGACTTGGGGCGGCTCTCGCCTATTACACGGTCTTCTCCCTTGTGCCCTTCCTGGTCGTCGTGATTGCCCTGATCGGGCTCGTGTTCGGTCAAGAAGCGGCGCAATCGGCCATCCTAGACCAAATCGCCGATCTCGTCGGAGAGCAAAGCGCCGCGGCGATCAAGGATATGATTCAACGGGCAGACAAGCCGTCCACGGGTCTTTTTGCCACTGCTCTCGCGATCGTCACGCTGCTTGTAGGGGCGTCGGGAGTGTTCGGACAGCTTCAGGATGCGCTCAATACCGTCTGGGGCGTTGAACCGAAAGAAGGCCGGGGGGTCTGGGGCTTCATCAAGGACCGATTCCTCTCCTTCGTTGCCGTTCTTGGAACCGGCTTCCTGCTTTTGGTCTCCCTCGTTCTCAGCAGCGCCTTGTCCGCAGCGGGAAAATGGTTCAGCGGCTGGTTGCCGCTCCCGGAAGCCGTCTTGCAGTTAGTGAACTTCGCTGTATCCTTCGTGGTCATCACCGGATTGTTCGCGCTCATCTTCAAGGTGCTCCCGGATGCCCAAGTGGCTTGGCGGGACGTCTGGGTCGGTGCCGCCTTGACCGCCGCCCTGTTTACCATTGGAAAGTTCGCATTGGGTTTGTATTTGGGTAAGAGCAACGTGGGCTCTGCCTACGGTGCCGCGGGCTCTTTGGTCCTCGTGCTGGTGTGGGTCTATTATTCAGCACAGATTATGTTGTACGGGGCTGAATTCACGCAGGTGTATGCAAATAGGCTCGGGGAGCGGATCGTTCCGGCTCCCGATGCGAAAGTCATCGATCCTCGGAAAGCAGATGCCGACCGGACGCCCCAACAAGCGACTCCGGCTCAAACGACCGGTCGTGCTGCGTAGCGAACGCTTACGATGACCAATCACAGAGCGCTTCGCCCGCCGACCCTCCGCGTCTATCTCCCGGCGTGGCGTCCCCGGACCGACGATCTATAGTTCCCCTGCTGTGGAAGGCCGTCACAAACCGTCTCTGGTACAGACGCGAATTGCGGATCTACCGCTATCCTCTCGATGAAACGCCGGCACTGCCACTCCCTACGATCTTTCGACGGGATTGCCTTGACGATCTCCAATACTACGAGCGTTCCTCAAAAGAGCAAGAGCCACCCGACGTCTATCGAACCCTCGCGGCCGAGCGGAGAGCTCAGGGCTTTCACCTTTACACGTTCGTAGAGAACGGCCGGCTCCTGCATTACGCATGGCTGATCGAGCGGCAAACCCGTGGCGAAGATGGATGGGTGAATCAGGTCTATTTCCCTCCTCCGGAGACTGCGGTGTTGTTCGATCACTTCACGCATCCCGTCGCCCGCGGCCGCGGCCTATACTTCCAGGCCCTCTGCCGCCTCTTGCACGATGCGCGGCAGATCGAGGGCGCTCGTCAGGCCTTCGTCACGGTTTTTGCCTGCAATGGAGCCTCGCGGCATGCCATCGAAAAAGCCGGATTTCAACACGAGGGTAGTTTGTTCAAGGAACGGCGGTTATGGCAATCGACACGATACGCCGTTACTCCGAGCGGCCGTTTGAAATCCGCATTATTGTGAGCGGGCTCGGGCTTCTCAATTCGAAAGCGCGAGACTCCTTGCTTCCGCCAGAACAGAAATCTCGTCCCGCCAGGAGTTTCCATAGTGCTTCGCCGTAGTGGCGCGGGCAGCCGATTTCAGGGATGTGCCTAGTAGCTCGCTGATGATGTCGGCACTAGCCTGAATGAATGGCAACAATTTTCAAGCCTGTCGGCAAGGGAGCCAGGGGCAACCCGTCGTGCCCGACGAAGGCAGATCAGCGTTCATTTAAAAGGGAGGTTTCCATGACACATGGTCACTGCATGAAGACCGTGATGGGCGGTCTTTCGTTGGTTTTATTGTTGAGTGCCTGTTCGTCAGGCGCAAAATCCAGAAAGGCTAACACTCAAGCACGCGCAAGCAGCGACGTCGCCGCCGATCGAGGCAGCGGATATGATCGCGGCACCAGCTATGATCCCACCGATCGCATGACGTCGCCGAGAGATCAGGCGGGTGGCACTGAACGGCCGGTTTCCTCCGATCGTTTGGGAACAGGAGATCGCTACTCCTGGAACGCGACACCTGAGGATCGGATCGTTCCTTGTGCAGACGACAAAGGAGACATGACAGCATCCATGGACTGCGATCGCTTGAATCGAGAACGCGGAGACCGGATGGGCTTATCGGATCGGTCACCCGAAATCGCGGCAGCCTGTTCGTCTCGCACGGATGCACAGGGCAGCGTGGTCTTCGATGATCCCGCCTGTCCCAACCGCTACCGTCGTACGGTCGGTGACAGCGTAGCTGCCGCGTGTGCTTCACATCGAGATGCGAAGGGCAAACTTGTCTACGACGACCCTGCGTGTCCTTCACGCCATCGTCGGCAGATGGGCAGCAGCTACGAGAACGTGCGCTGGTCACAGGAAAGTGCGTTCTATGACCGTTACGCGGACAAAGCGGTGAAGCACGCACGCGAGGCGGAAATCGCCGGCAACCAGGGACATGTGCCGGAAATGCTCCGTCACGCCGAGTTGTCGCTGGATCAAGCGAAAGAGGCACAACGGGCAGGACGTCATCCAGACTTGGACGCCGGCATTACCGCGTTGCGGGATACGATTTCCCTGGGAATGGGAAATCAGGTGCCTGGGGCGACCTCTTCCATCAGGGAAGCACGCGTGCGTCTGTCCCGGGCCGCCGGAATGCCCGTTCGCGATACGCGGCCTGGGAATGAACTCGCGAAGCCGATGAGCCAACGGGGCACGCAGACGATCAAGGGAGAACTCGCGCGAAGCGAGCGCGCCGCTGGAACAACCGGAGGCGAGCACTACGTCGTTCGCGACAAGCAGAACCGGGAGATGCCCATCTCGCTCTCACCGGAAATGAGCCAGCAGGTTCAGGTCGGCGATGTGGTGGAAGCCCAAATCGATCCGAACGGACAAGTGACGTCGATATCGAAGGCTCAGTAAGCGGTCTCCGCGAGACACGGGGGCGGAGCGGGTTCTGCTCCGCCCTCGTTTCGTCTATTTGTCCGCACCGAACGGAGGCAGATTGATGCCGACCCGCTCGAGTCCCATGATGACGGTCAGCGCCGATGGCGAGTGCTGCACGATCTCTTTTTGCACCTCGATCCTCCGCAGATCCACAAACTCGGGGGCCGTCAAGCCGAGCGATTCGCGATAGGCCCGGTCGGCGATCCCGCGCTGCTTTTCGGCTTTTTCACGAGCCTCCTCCGCCTTTTGAAATTCCACCATCGTAATTTTGCGTTGTTCCTGGATGATCGTTTGGGTCGTCTGCTCGACAACGCCTTTTGGCGGCAGGATACTGCCGACGACGACGCGGTTCAATCTGACAGGAATGTTTTGCTTTTCGATGAGCTTGGTTTGCACCTCTCTCGCAATGGCTTCCTGAAGCTTCGTGCGGGTCGTCGGATCTGTCGTCAATTGGAAGAGGGGATACTTCTGCACTTCTTCGCGCACGAAGGTGCGGAAGGCTTCCTTGACGTTGTTATGATACCAGTTGGGCCCATAGCGAGCGATGAGTTCGGGCGAGCGCCCTTCCACGACGTTTGCAATCAAAAACGCGTCGAAGGAGACGGGGGCATTCTCGGCTGAAATGATGTCGAAATGTTCCGAGTATTGGACCGGCCTGACGTCGACATCGACCACATGCGTGGTCGGCGCCAGCCATACCCGCCCCGTTTTCGAGGGCACAGGGTCAACGCCGCCATGTCCGAAGAAGAACGGCTGCTCGACCAGAACGCCCTCGTGTCCCGCGTCGATCGCCGCACAGGCCGACAGACCCAGCACAAGCGCCAGTGCGCAAACAAATGCGAGAGTGCCTCCGATTCGCTTCATATGCCCTCCCTCCGCGTATGTGTCGATCGATGGCCAAACGGGTCTCGCGTCGCTTCGTCGGTTCACCTTACGAAGCAATCA
>DATELB010000074.1:0-4959 GCA_035277085.1 Nitrospira sp.
TGCGACCATGCGGGGGAGGAATCATCCGCGGACGCGGTGGTTCGTCGTTGCAGATCCTGAGCGGAATATGTGCCGTCCCGGTGTTCGAGAATCCGAGCGGTGTAGATTTCCAGATTGCCGTCTCGCACCGATTCGAAGGCAATGGAGTTCCCATCGGGAGACCATGTCATGGAACGGTTGCCGTCAGCACCGAGATCCAGCGGCATCTGCTGCGACCCATCGTCCTTCATCACCCACAGTGAATCTGTCCCGCTGACGCTAGCCGCCCGCGTAAAGCCGATCGTCTGTGGAGGCTGCGCCGGCGTAGAGATGCATGCCATCAGAGACATCCCAAGCACGAGAACGATCCCATAGCGCAGCCGGCGCGTCATTGATCCGCTCGTTAGAGGCATGCTGGTTTTCTCGTCAGTACTGATCCGCATTGATGCCGCCACGGACACACCAAACATGGAAGGTGATCGTCTTGAAGGCGTAGGTGACCTTGCCGGTGTCGAAAAAGACGAGCCAGGCGCTGTTCGGACTGCCAGCCATGGTCGTTGCCGACCAATACACGTCCGCCAGCACGTTTGTAAAGGGATGGCCGAGAGGCAGCGTGGATCCGGCTTTCATTGAAGGATCCACGAGGCTGGCCAATTCGGAGATCGACGGCAGCCTCCAGCCTTTCCGCCCGCCCACATCCTTGTCGGCGCAAGCCGCACGTGCATCCGCCCAAGAGACCTCGGACGTTTCCAGGGTCTTTTCCCAGACAAGGCCTGTTTCATCGTCTCGAACTGCCGCATTCCCGAAGGCGCTCAACACGGTGAAGCGCGACGCGCTCGGAAGCTTTTTGCTCCAATTCTGCAGGAGAAGGTCAGGGATGTCCGGATTCGGCGGCGAGGCAGCCAAGGCATTGGATAAACTCGGGGCAACCGTGAACAAGCTGCCCATGACGAAACAGAGTCCCGAGACCCGCATGAAAACGTAAGCCCGCCGGATCGTGCTTCTCATGCCATCCTCCTGGTTTAACGCTCGAACATGCCGGCCGCTTGCACAAGCTGATCACACGCAGGGGAACTCGATCCAGCGCCAACCCTCGGGCATTCGCTAGTCCTTTCCGTGGAGTGGCCCATCCATACTGAGAAAGGTGAGTGTCCAACACGGCGGAGCATACCGTGAACACCGAAAAATACAAGCGCCAACTGAAGGCGAAAGAGCAAGACTTACTGGTCCAGCTCACGAGGGCCGGTCAACGAGCACGTGAATCGAGTGACGATACGGCCCGGGACCCCGGCGACGAAAGCGTCGCTGACGAGCAAAAGACGAACAGTTCCGAGGTAGCAACGTCGACTGTGCAACGTTAAGCCAGGTACGGGAAGCGCTTAAGCGCATTGACGACGGGACGTTCGGCGCGTGCCTGGTGGATGGTGAGCCTATCCAGGAGAAGCGGCTCGAGGCCATCCCCTGGACGGCTTATTGCTTGCGCCATCAACAGGAACTGGAAGACGTTGACGCGGCGCGCAAGCCGACCTTGTGATCTGGTGTCAATAGGCTCCAATGCGGGTCCCAAGAGGGATCATGACCCCACCATCCGGGCCCGCCATATCCCCGGTATAGAGCCCCTCCGTGCTGCCAGTGTGGAAAATCCCGAACCCGCTCTCATCAAATGAAACGGCCGAGGTCATTCTGCTGCGACGGCGAAATCGCGCTCCGTCATCGTGGCATCTCGGCAGATGCCCACGACGTGTCAATATTGCTCATCTCTACCGGATAGCGGTACACTCGGGGACGCTCGGACCCACTGGATGGAGAAACCGCTATGAACAATGACCATGGCAAGTATTCAGGAACAGCGCTCTTCCTTACTTTTCTCGGTGGAGCGGTAGTCGGCGCCATCGCCGGAATTCTCCTGACCGACAGGTCGGGTCAGGAAACCCGCTGGGAATTGGAAGACTATGCGAAAAGAAAGCAGAAGGTCTTGATCAAGAAAGCAAAGGAAGTGCGTGCCGCCCTCGATGATGTGATTGAGCGAGGTAAGGTCTTCATCACGGAAAAGCGGGCCGGCACCGAGGCCTCCGTTACGACTGGTAAGGAAGCGCTGAAAGAAGCGATCGAAAACCGGCCGCGCGCCGTATGAATGGTGGCGTCGTGTGTCCGTCCTAACCGCACCCCTGACAATGCGGGTAGTAACCGGGCGACGTTGCAGAGAGGTCCCGGGATAGCGGGACGTGAGAACTACGGCGTGGTGTGATCCAGTTGCTGGCGGGTGCGGTTTTCGGCTCCTTTGAGAACGTCCTCCGTCTGTCGAGCATCGTCCATCGGCGTCTTCATGCGCTGAATCATCGCGTCGGTCTCCGGCCGCGAGGGGAGAGCCGGTGTTTCCTCCACATGCTTGTTGGTGGCTGAGCCGATCGGTTTTGGCGGCGGGCCCTGGCGCTCGCATGCGGCTGTGAGCCAAAGGAGCATTCCGAGAGTCAGGCTTATCTCAAGGTATCGTCTCACATCTTTCCTATGAATCTCTTCCTATGACAAGTGCCGAAATAGCCCATGGCAATCCGTTTGAAACGACTTCCTGCCGCTGTTAAAGCGAGTCGAAGCCGGCAACAACTACCCGAACAGTCGGTTGAGGTCGTTCAGGTGTTTCGTTTTGTCTCTTGCTTCCAACCACGCTCCTTCGAATGAATTCCGTGAGAGCCGGTAGAGGTCTTCACGGGTGATCGGCAGATGTTCGATGAGAGCCCGGTAATTGTCGTTGACGTATCCGCCGAAATAGGCCGGGTCATCCGAATTGATCGTGGCTTTGAGACCCCGTTTGAGCATCGTCAGTACCGGATGCTCATCCATATTCTTCACCACACAGAGCTTGAGGTTCGAGAGAGGACAGACGGTAAGGACCGTGCCTTCGTCGGTCAGGCGTCGCACCAGCGCGGCATCATCCAAGGAGTGGTTGCCATGATCAATGCGATCCACCTGCAGCAGATCCAGTGCTTGATAAATATATTCCGGCGGTCCTTCTTCACCGGCATGGGCGGTGATCTTAAAGCCGAGTTCTTTGCACCTGGCGAATACGCGCGTAAATTTTTCGGGCGGGTGGCCGATTTCGGAAGAATCCAGCCCAAAGCCGTCGATCTGATCTAAAAAGGGCCTCGCCTTGTCCAATGTCTCAAATGCATGCGCTTCGGGCAGGTGGCGGAGGAAGGACAAGATGAGCTTGGAGGTGATGCCCAGCTGTTCATGGCCCTGTCGCAGCGCTCGCCGAATGCCGGAGATCTGAACGCTCAGCGGAACGCCTCGCTCGAGATGTGCCTGGGAATCAAAGAAGAGTTCAACATGGACGACGTTGTCCGCATGCACGCGCTGGAGGCAAGCCCAAGTGAGGTCGTAAAAATCCTCTTCCTTTAGCAGAACCGACATGCCGGTGTAATAGACATCCAGGAATTCCTGCAGATTCTTAAAGGCATACGCCGCACGAAGCGCCTCCACGGTCGCATAGCGGAGTGGCACGCCGTTGCGCTCGGCCAGACGGAATGCCATTTCTGGTTCGAGACTGCCCTCGATATGCAGATGGAGCTCCGCTTTGGGCATTCGCTGGGCGAGCTTCAGCAATTCCTCATTCATGGATGGCCTCGATCAACCGAAACCGACTATGCGGAGTCTATCACGGGGTCATTTTACTACCTCCCTTTTTCCGTTTTACGAAGTGAATCCATTTGCATTCACGTGGCATCTCTTTGGATGCCATCGCAAGATGTCAAGGGATGGCGAACCGCGTGGCAGGAAGAGCGATCAAGTCTCAGAAATATTGCTGGCTTCGACCGTCACACGAGAGTTCGGTCCACCAGGCACGGACGTTGCTGAGATGCATCAACAGTGCGTCACCACACCAACACATGTCAACAAAAGGAGAACACCATGGCTGAGTACAAATCTGATGCACTCTTCGGGGCGTTGACGGGAAACGGACGCGTGCTCGTCGTCGATGATGAACCGACTGTGCGGACGATCGTCCGCTTGATTCTCGAAAAGGCCGGTTACGAGGTCCTGGAAGCGGAAAACGGGGAGACGGCGATTGAAGCGCTCAATACCGGTGAGAATCGATTAGTGCTGGATGTGGTGATCTGTGACATCCGCATGCCGAAGATCAATGGCGTCCAGGCCATCGAGTATTTCCAACGAGAATACCCTCATGTTCCGATCATCGTTCTCACCGCCTATCCGGAGACCAAGATGGCCGTGTCCTTTGTCCGGAGCGGGGTGGCAGATTATCTCATTAAGCCCGTCGACGCGCAGAAGCTCAGGGACGCGGTGGCAAGCGCCATGGAACGACGGGAGGTGGCATGGGCGTGACCTGAAAACGCTCAACGGCAGCGTGTCGCTCGGTGACGTGACCTCGGGTGAGGTCTGTGCCGAGTGACACGATCCGTCTAGACAGAGGACACGGGGCCGGTCGATGAGAACAACCGATCCCTTCGCCACTCGCCATGCGTGAGACGCCACGATCGCGGATGCTAAGCGCCGGCAGCTTTGGCGCGTATCTGCAAAAAATCTTGATCGACCGGGATCCGATACCCGTTTCCTGAAGATGCGAAATTGGTTTGGAGGTAGGCTTCGACTTCACGCCTTCCGGGCGCACGTTCCATGGTCAGCAGATTAAGCATGAATTCCGCAACAGCATACGTTGTGTTCATGTCCGGCGTCACGACTTCGGCGGGATCGAGCGTGGTTACCACCTCGTACCGATTGCCGTGCTTCGCGCGAAACATGTCGGCGGTTCGCCGCAGTTCAAAGCGGTGGCCGAAGAAATGGTGGACCATGTTCATGCACCCGCTCTCGCGGTGTTGAAGGACGACGATCGTGACGCCGGTCGGCGACATCCACGAGACGAGGCGCTCGAGATGCGCCAGCCAGTCCTGCGCCGGAATGTAATAGAACGTATGAGAGCAAAGGACAAGGTCGCCCTGCACCGGCGGCTGAGCGGTCATG
>DATELB010000075.1:0-20101 GCA_035277085.1 Nitrospira sp.
AACATCCTACTTTGGGATATTCCCTTATTCCGGGAAAGTTCAGTGTTACGATAGGCTCTCGCTACTCATTCACTGTTACTCACTTGCCCAATACACTGAGAATTACTCATCCGATTCACGGCTATTTCAGTAATCCTAACCAAAAGGAAGAAATCTGGATCTTTGGCTCCGACTTCACACACGGATGGGGCCTCAACGATCAAGAGACGTATCCTTGGCTGTTACAAGAACGATTCCCCGAGTATGAAATTGTGAACTTTGGGGTAGGCGGGTATGGCACTATACATTCCTTGATTCAATTTCAAGAGGCACTTGAAGTAAAGACCCCTAAATTGGCCGTCCTTGCTTACGCTAGTTTTGATGACAAAAGGAACACGTTTATAAGAAATCGAAGGAAGCAGACTCTTCTTATTAAGCAGCTTGGTCCCGTCTCTCAACCGTATGCGCTACTGGATAGCCAGGACAGGCTACAATATTCGTTCGCAGATGCTGAATATCGCGAATTCCCACTGATGCGTTATTCGGCTTTCGTCCATTTCATCGAAAATCTGTACGACGACTATGAGGAGAGACGGTCCAGGAGTCATGCTGTATCAGAGGCTTTGGTTGGGGAAATGGCGGAGCTCGCGAAGAAACGCGGAGTAAAATTCATGGTTGCTGGCATCAACCAACGTCCCGAAACCTTCGAGATGCTGGACTTTGCTCAAAGCCACGGGATTTCGCACGTTAATATTTCCGTTGATCTCGATGTGAAGGAGAACACAAACCAACCTTATGATGGACATCCCAGCGCAAGTGCCAACAACAAGTATGCAGATAAACTCGAGACCTTTTTGAGAGCGGAGCTTTGAAATCAACAACTTCAATGGCTCGCTCAGCTTTGACCTCCTGGATGAGCTCATCGAATCCTGTCAGTCGGTAGCGGGTGCGGGAAAAGAACCGGTACTGCCGTGCTCGATTGATAGCCAGCGCGGGTACGTTCCATGTTCCTACGTAGGTCTGTACCTAGGTAACTACCCAGGAGACAAATACCCTAGTCCCTCGTCATCCTTCTCTTAGAATCGTCTCTTGTGACGGTGACGGGACAAAAAATCATGGTCACAACGTGTGGCCTTCATCCCAGGGAAACCGATGTTGCTCGTTACCGTCATGGTTGTGACCCTCCGAGTGCTTCAGTCGCTCATCCAGGCTGTAAGTCTTTAGGTCATCGACTCTCACCAAAGTTTACTTTCTGCTTTCCCTGCCTCTCATGCCCTTCCTCGCATAGTCGTCCCATCATTGACGACGACAGTCGTACTCATCGTTATCTCTTGCCAATCTTTATGCGGAGTAAAAGGAGGTCTTTTATGTTTTCCGCACCCGCTAGAGTGGTTCCACGTGCTGAGATGAAAACAATTCCAGAAGCTCCGGGCCATGAACTTGCCGTTCCATGCCATGAGTGTAGCCGTCATTGTCGCAGATCACATCGAATCGGATTCCGCGATCACATGCTTGGCTTCTTGGGATGGTATCCATGGCGGTGCCCTATGTGTAGAAGCCGCTACTATGTGCGGCGTTCGGTTTAGATTCCTCGAAGGATCCTTTTTCTAGAGGATGCAATTGCAAACGACATTGAGCACCTTCTCGCGAGCGTTGCAATCCATGTTCGCGTCAAAGACATTAACCGGATGGGGTCTGGCGCAGGAATCGGTCCTCCCGCTCTGGTTACGCAAGGACAAGAAATACGGCACGAAGGCGGAGCAAGCAGCATCAGAGTAGTTTTCGACAAACAAGTCACTCTTCATACGTGCGGCAAAGATAAATAAGGATAAACATGGCCGGACTCTCGCAGAGGTGCTCCTGACGAATGGCGCCAAGTCAATCAACAGCTGGTTAAGGATGGATTCGGTTGGTGGTCTCAGAAGCACGCACCCAAGGACCGTGCGCTCCGGCAATCTCAGCGGTGATAGGTATTCTGAAAAATCATCAGACACCGTGTCCGATGACCGCTGAGCAGGATTTAAGCTAGAACTCGCCGGAAATAGTCGCAGGGAAAGCCCGCTTTTACTCATGAATAAATTTTTTGGCTGAAAAATTGAGCGCAGGACCTAATCTGAGTTTAAGAGACGTTTTGTCCTTTATGCCGGCCCTAAATTTGAAGTGAACAGGGGACCCGCTCGCCTGGTGTTATTACAGTGTTAGCGGGATGCACAAACCCCAAGGAAAGGAACCAGAATGAAACAAAGAGCAACAAAGAGGCGAGAGGCGGGACACTGCATAAATAAAGGGGGTTGCCGCGCCTAATCAAGGCTCTCAGCAATCCCCTTGTTGTGCTCCCAAAGCAGGCGCGCTACCGGGCTGCGCTACGCCCCGAGCCGAAGTCTATTCTGCAACAACTCTCGCACTTGTGCAAAGGCTTTCGCACGATGGCTGATGCGGTTTTTCTGCTCGCTTGAGAGTTCCGCCAAGGTTTTTCCCAAATCAGGCACATAGAATACAGGATCGTAGCCAAACCCCTGCTCTCCCGCCTGTGCCTCTGTGATCAGGCCATCGAGTCGGCCGGTGGTCACTTGGACCCTTCCTGATGGTTCCGCCACTGCCGCGACCGTGACAAAGTGCGCGGTTCGGCGGTCGCGCGGCACGCCGACTAATTCCTTCAGCAATTTGCGACAGTTGTCCTCATATGTTGCTTGGGGGCCGGCATAACGGGCGGCATAGACGCCTGGGCGACCTCCGAGAGCATCCACTTCGAGTCCCGTGTCGTCGGCGACGGCGAGGAGTCCTGTGGCCTCGGCGACGGCGCGGGCTTTTTTAACGGCGTTCGCTTCGCAGGTCTCGCCATCTTCGATGACGTCAGGTACGTCGGGGAATTCATCCATCGTGCGGATGCAGACCGGCAGACCGGCGAGAATCGCGGCCAGTTCGGCGCCCTTGTGCCGGTTGCGGGTGGCAAGAATCAGATCGCGAGGCATCGGGGCTAGTCCAACGCTCCGATCAGATCGCGCTGCATCGCGGTGAGTGTTTGGATGGCTCCCCAGCCCTGGGCAAGAAATCCGTCCATGTCTTGTTTCGCGAACGGTGTTTTTTCCGCCGTTCCTTGAATCTCGACGAATTGCCCCTTGCCGGTCATGACCAAGTTGAGATCGACTTCGGCGGTCGAATCTTCAATGTAGGCCAGATCTACGAGGATTTCCCCGCCGACCTTGCCGACGCTGATTGCCGCCAGATAGTCTGTCAACGGACGTTTTTTAAGCAAGCCGCGCGTCTTCAAGATCGCCAGCGCGTCCGCAAGCGCGATAAAGCTACCTGTGATCGCGGCGGTTCGCGTGCCGCCGTCCGCCTGGATGACATCGCAATCAATCCAGATGGAGCGTTCTCCCAGCTGCGGAAGATCGGTCACCGCCCGCAATGCCCGACCAACGAGCCGTTGAATCTCCAGCGTCCGGCCTCCTTGCTTGCCTTTGACCGCTTCACGAGGCGTCCGGTCATGCGTCGCTCGCGGCAGCATGGCGTACTCGGCGGTTACCCATCCGGTGCCCTTTCCTTTGAGAAACGGCGGCACTTTCTCTTCGACGGACGCCGTGCATATCACTTTGGTGTCGCCCATCTCGATCAGGACCGAGCCTTCAGCGTGCTTGATAAAATTTCGCGTCACCTTGACCGGGCGAAGCTGATCCTTTCGACGGCCGTCCGCACGCACGACACCTGCTCCTGAATTCATCAATATCTCCCAGAAATTTGGGCATTATAGTGAAGCGACTCTCAAAGCGCAATGAAACCGGACTTCGCCTCCACCCGACGCGGAGAGGCCGGCGCTTTGTACAAACTCGTGTGACCCGGGCGAATTCTGTACAGCCCGTCCGGAAGAGCGACGTATGGAGTCGCATGCAGTCGCAGACGATGAGAATACTTCGGACGCCGAAATCTCAATAACATCGCGTTTTCCAGACACACCGACGAAACGGCATTGTGGGGCGCCGACCACGCAGAAATTCATTAATTAGTGGCACAAAAGGTGCACCGCGTTTAGAGTCCTTCAAGACGATCGAAGCTTGAAAAACGACGCGCATCGAACCCGCTGAACCGATAGAGTCTTTCCAATGACGTTGCTGCTCGATCGCCCCGCACAGCAGGCACTCCTCGATCTTAAACGAGTACTGGTGGTCGACGACGAAGAGCCGATCCGGCGGCTGCTTGGATACATGCTCCAGTCTCACGGCTACGAGACCGTGCTCGCCGCAGATGCCCGCGAAGCGCGGCAGCGGCTGGAGGAAACTCCATTTGCCCTGCTGTTGTGCGACGTCAACATGCCCGGAGAATCGGGTATGGACCTGGTCCGTCACATCTTCCAGCAGCGGCCCCATACGGCCGCAATCATGGTCACGGGGCTCGACAGTCCCCTGCTTGCTAACGCAGCGCTCGACATGGGCGCCTTCGGCTACATCATTAAGCCCTTCGAAGCCAATGAGGTCCTGATCAACGTCGCCAATGCCCTGCGCCGCCGGCGTCTCGAGATGGAGAGCCGCCTGCACCGGGACAACCTGGAGGACGTGGTCAGGACGAGAACGCTGGCCTTGCAGCAAGCGTTGGAATGGCTCGAACGGAGTGAAAAGGAATTGCGGCTGTCGCGGGAAGAAACCATTCAACGGTTGGCGATCGCCGCCGAATACCGCGACAGTGCCACGGCACAGCATATTCAGCGCATGAGCCACTATTGCGAGTTGCTAGCCCGCCGCTATGGCTTGTCCAGCGAGCGTTGCGATCTCATCCGGACCGCCAGTCCCATGCACGACATCGGGAAGATCGGCACTCCCGATCACGTGCTGCTCAAACCCGGCAAATTCACGCAGGACGAGTTCAATGTCATTGCCCAGCACGCGGAAATTGGCTATCGCATATTGGCCGGCTCAGACGCGGAGATCCTGAATGTGGCGGCTACGATTGCGCTCACCCATCATGAGCGGTGGGACGGCAGCGGATATCCTCGTAAACTGAGGGGAGAGGCGATCCCGATTGAAGGCCGCATCGCCTCGATCGCGGACGCGTTCGACGCGCTCACCACCGCCCGGGTGTACAAGCCGGCCTTCGAATTCGATCATGCGGTGGATCTCATGACCAAACACCGGGGAGAGCACTTCGATCCCGAACTGCTCGATGTGTTCCTGGCGTCACTCGGCGACATCAAGCGTATCCACGAGCAGTATGCCGACCGCGCCACTGCCGGCCTGCCACGCCAATTGTAATTCCGCCTTCAGCGCAGTCCACTTCACATTGCGTCAATTGCTGCATTTCGTTGACTGTCGTCCGCTTGCCGCTATACTGCAATCAATCGACAGGGTCGTTTCACTACCATAAGGACGGTGCAGCATTGGCCGTCGAGTTGGCACCGAAAGGACTCACGACATGGCCAAAAGAGCTGCGTCCGTCAAGAAAGGGATCACGCGAAACTGGATCGCCTATTTATGTGAATCCCTCGTCACCTCAGGAGTGATGCCTACCTGGGAAGCCGCGACCTATTTGACCGAAAACTTGTTCGGAGAATCCCCCAACCCCAGGCTGATGGGCACCAGCAACGCCTATGAAGTCACCTCCCAGTTTCTTCATCGCATGTACCAGCCGCTGGCAGAAGCCGCCTCGCGGGAGGTGAGCCTGCCGCAGGGCGCCATGTTGCATGTCTTCACGGACATAAGTCTGACGGGGAAGTCGGCGGTGCTCGTGATTTATTTTCCGGCCGAAGGGCAGACGCATCAACTCTTGATGCTCGATGCCGCCAAGGCCTGGGATCTTGTCTTCCAAGACTCTGACGCGTTCAATCGGTGGGCGGAAGACCGGTTTCGACTATTGAAATCGGCGCTGACCGCCGCGATCGGCAAGCCGGTCAGGCAGCCGCTTCTCGCGGAAGTCTCTTAGCATACGCTCAACGGGGCTCATAGTTGAGGTTGGGCGACAGCCACCGTTCGATGGTCCGCACCTCCATCCCCTTGCGGCGGGCATAATCTTCTACCTGGTCCTTACCGATCTTGCCCACGGCAAAATATTTCGCCTGGGGATGGGCAAAGTACCATCCGCTCACGGCCGCGGCAGGCAGCATCGCGAAGCTTTCGGTCAACGTGATGCCGGTCTGTCGTTCGACTTCTAACAGATCGAACAAAATCCGCTTTTCCGTGTGGTCAGGGCAGGCCGGATACCCCGGCGCCGGACGAATACCGCGGTATCGTTCGCGGATGAGGTCCTCATTCGTCAACTGCTCACGCTTGCCGTACCCCCATTGTTCCCTGACGTGTTTGTGCAAATATTCGGCGAACGCTTCAGCCAAACGATCGGCCAGCGCCTTGGCCATGATCGAATTGTAATCATCGTGGTCGCGATCGAACCGGCGGCACAGTTCGTCGAGCCCTAATCCGGCGGTTACGGCGAACGCACCGGCATGGTCGGTCCGACCTGACGCCTCGGGAGCGACGTAATCAGCCAGCGCCAGGTTGGCCTGGCCCTGCGGCTTTCCCGACTGCTGGCGCAGCGTATGGATCGTAGCCAAGCCACGCTGTTTCGACGCGTCCGCATACAACACGATGTCGTCGCCGATACTGGCGGCGGCAAACAGCCCATACACGCCCTTGGCCCTCAATAGATTGTCCGTGAGGATGCGATCGAGGAGTTCCTGAGCATCGGCAAACAGCTCCTTTGCCTTGGTGCCAATGGTTGGGTGCTCGAAAATCGCTGGATACCGTCCATTCAGTTCCCAGGTGTGGAAAAAGGGGGACCAGTCGATGAACGGCAAAAGTTCCGGCAACGGCTGATCGGAAATGACGCGAATGCCCAATGCATCGGGCGCAGGAATATCCAGGGTTGCCCAATCCGAAGACAAGCGCTTGGCGCGGGCGTCCGCAAGCGGAAGCAGGGGTTTGGCTTCGCGGTCGTGGTGCGCCTGCCGCACACGGTTGTAGTCTTCCCGAATTCCCTGAACAAAGGATGCCTTTTGCTCACGGTTCATGAGGCTGCCCACTACACCGACCGCGCGCGACGCGTCCAACACATGGATGACCGACGGCTCATAGGAAGGCGCAATCTTGACGGCGGTGTGCGCCTTGCTCGTGGTCGCACCGCCGATCAAAAGGGGCACATCGAATCCTTCGCGTGTCATCTCCTTGGCAACATGCACCATTTCGTCGAGCGACGGCGTGATCAGCCCGCTCAAACCGACGATATCGGCCTTGTGTTCCCTGGCGGTGGCCAGGATATGCTCGCACGGCACCATCACCCCCAGATCGATGACCTCATAATTGTTGCATCCCAGCACGACGCCGACGATGTTCTTACCGATGTCGTGAACGTCACCTTTTACCGTCGCGAGCAGGACCCTGCCTTGCGACTGATAGCCGCCGAGCCGTTGTTTCTCCTCTTCCATGAACGGCAGCAAGTACGCGACCGCCTTCTTCATCACGCGAGCGCTTTTGACGACCTGCGGCAAAAACATTTTGCCGGATCCAAAGAGGTCGCCGACGATGTTCATGCCGCCCATCAGCGGACCTTCGATGACCGACAACGGCTTGGGATATTTTTGCCGCGCCTCCTCGGTGTCCTGTTCGATGTAGTCGGTGATGCCTTTCACCAGCGCATGGGAGAGCCGTTCTTCGACCGTCCCCTTCCGCCATTCATCGTCTCTGAGAACGGTCTTGTCCTGACGTTTGACCGTTTCCGCGAACGCCACCAGACGCTCCGTGGCATCCGGACGCCGGTTCAACAGCACGTCCTCCACGAGCTCGAGCAGGTCTTTGGGAATCTCTTCATACACGGCCAGCTGTCCCGCGTTGACGATGCCCATATCCAGCCCGGCCTTGATCGCGTGGTAGAGAAAGGCCGAATGCATCGCCTCCCGCACGACATTGTTGCCTCGGAACGAAAACGAGATGTTGCTGATGCCGCCGCTGACCTTCGCGCCGGGCAGATTCTGCTTGATCCACCTCGTGGCTTCGATGAAATTCACCGCGTAGTCGTTGTGCTCCTCAATGCCCGTGGCCACCGTCAGAACGTTCGGATCAAAAATAATGTCGGTTGGATTGAACCCGACGCGCTCCGTCAGAATCTTATAGGAGCGGGCGCAGATCTCCTTCTTGCGATCGAGGCTGTCCGCTTGTCCCTTCTCGTCGAACGCCATCACGACCACGGCCGCACCGTAGCGGCGGATTAAGGCGGCCTGTTCGATGAATTTGTGCTCGCCTTCCTTAAGACTGATGCTGTTGACGACCGCCTTCCCTTGAATGTTCTTGAGCCCCGTCTCCAGCACGTCCCACTTCGAGCTATCCACCATGACGGGGACTCTGCAGATGTCGGGCTCGGAGGCGATCAGCCGGAGGAATTTCTCCATCGCGGCCTCCGAATCCAGCATGCCTTCGTCCATGTTGACGTCGATGATCTGGGCGCCGCCCTCCACTTGCTGCCGCGCCACCGACAACGCGTCCTCGTACTTGCCCTGCAGGACGAGCTTTGCGAAGGCAGGAGATCCGGTCACATTCGTCCGCTCGCCAATGTTTACGAAGTTGGAGTCCGGACGGATCGTCAGCGCCTCGAGCCCGCTCAACCGCGTATAGGGCTCGACCGCCGGAATCGGCCGCGGCGGCAGGCCACGGACCGCTTCGGCGATCAGCTTGATATGGTCCGGCGTCGTCCCGCAGCATCCGCCGACGACGTTGAGCCAGCCGTTTTCGGCCCAGTCACGGAGCTGAGGCGCGAGCGTGTCCGGCGTTTCAGGAAAGCCGGTCGGCAACAGGGGATTCGGCAAACCGGCGTTGGGGTGAGCGCTTACATACACCGGCGCAATCCCTGACAGCTCTTCGATGAGCGGCCGCATTTCCTTTGGCCCGAGCGCGCAGTTCATTCCGACGCTGAGCAGCGGGACATGCGAGATCGAATTCCAGAAACCTTCAACCGTCTGTCCCGTCACACCGCGGTTGCTTCCCGCCTGGATAAATGTCACCGAAGCCATGATCGGAACGCGTCTCGCACCCTCCGCGTACAGCTGCTGAATGGCGAAGAAGGCCGCCTTGGCATTCAGCGTGTCGAAAATCGTCTCCACCAACAGCAGATCGGCGCCGCCGTCCAATAGTCCCCGCACCTGGTCGGCGTAGGCGGCGACCAATTCCTGGTAAGTCGTTCCGCGCGCGCCAGGATTGTTCACGTCGGTGGAGATCGACGATGTTTTCGTGGTGGGGCCGATGGCGCCGGCTACGAAGCAACGGCGTTCCGGCCGTGTGGCGCACAGGCCGGCGACCGCGCGGCGCGCGCATTCCGCCCCCGCCTTCGACAGTTCATAGCCCAGATTCTGCATCCCATAGTCGGTAAGCGAGATCGCCTGCGAATTGAACGTATTGGTCTCGACGATATCGGCGCCTGCCTCGAGATATTGGCGGTGGATGTCTTCGATGATCTGCGGTTGGGTCAGGTTGAGAAGATCGTTGTGGCCCTTGAGGTCTTTGGGCCAGTCCCGGAACCGCTCACCGCGAAAGGCGGCCTCGTCCAGCCGGCGCTGTTGAATCATGGTGCCCATGGCGCCGTCGAGGATAAGAATGCGTTGAAGAAGCAGCTGCTCAATGGGCGTCATGGCATTTCGTCCTATCAATCTTGCGAGTCGTGCCATCATACTGGTTCACCGGACAACCGGCAACCAAGCGCAGCCTGTCTTGACACCACCCGAGGCTGCCGATACGATGGCGCAACGGCCGGAGAGTACCTCTTGCTCCAGCGGCATCTCGTCCAATACCTACCCATTAGAGGGCTTTGCGCCGCCGTCGTTGTGTGCCTGCTTCCCCTCTCGGCGCCTGCCGCTCCATACTTCGAAGACGGATTTCTGGGTTTGACCCAACAAGAACTGCACGAAAAACTGGGCATGCCCCAGGCCGTCCGGGACCGCAAGTCGGCGCTCCGGGTGTTCACCTATTACGCGATCACCGATTGGGACAAATATTTCAGGAAGCTCGTCTCGCCGGAAAACGGTGAAGACGTTTACACGTTCAAGCGCGACGGCGTCGACGTGCGCTACTCCTTCAGCTACGCGGTCGATCCTAACGATCAGAGCGAGAACCGGACGTTGTACGTCCGTCTCGTCGACATTGAATTTTCTCCGGCGGTGCCCATCAGCCAGGTACCGGCCCTCGTTCCGGAGTTCAAGCCGCCCGCGGATCCGGCGGCGCCGGCGTTTCGCTCCAACATCTGGGTGCTTCTGTTCAAGGGCCCTGCATCGCCGCAGGCCCGCTTTATCGTCAAAGAGGCTGCGAAGGATTCGCTCGACTGGACCCTGGCTTACCAATTGTTCTCGCTGCAAGGGCTTCCCGATCCGCTGACGGTGAAGTCTCCCGTCGATCGCATGGAGATCGGCACACAGAGCATCGATCTCGTGAAGCGCCGCCAGAAGCACACCCACGAAGCCATGATGAATCCCTACTCGCCTGAATTTTCTCAGCAGCCGGCGGCCCCTCGGCCGTCACAGGCGGCAAAGAAAATTCCGCTTCCAAAATACGCGGATTGATGTGAAGAGGGATCCCCGAGAGCTCGCGCTTATTGGGCGTGCGAAAGGCGGTCCTGCTGCTTCTGCTCGATCTCAGCCGCTTTGTTTTTCATGATGGCCGCCGCGCCGTCGTCGGCCGTGTATACGAGAACCGGTGTACAGATGCCGGTGAGCACGAGACACCAGAGTGCAAGCGCCCTGATCGCTTGACTCCGGCTCAGATTCATCGCAGCCAAACAGAGCAAGCCGAACATCCCAGCGTAGGTAATAATTTTCGACTGCTGGAAAGACATGCCCGGCACCGACAGAACAAGGCCCCTCGCAGGCTGTCTCCGTTCACTGACACGCTCGATTTCCCCCGCATAGCCGTCAGGCTCCTGCTCCACGGTCGTCGCTTTTGCCCGGTATGCCGTCGGAATCTTCTCGTAGTTGTCTGTAATGACTCGCGTGCCGCTGGCGTCCGTGTATGAGTAGAGAGCCTTGGCGTCGGCACCCGGTGTGGAGGCTCCATTCAAGAAAGCCATCAGGAGTAGAACGATCGTGAAGCGGGATACCCAATGAAGAGTCATACCACAAGTATAGCTGTATCGCCGATGTCATTGAAAAGTAACTAGATATTTGCCCCGTGCCCTTGACGGGCGGGAGCGGCGATTGTTATATAGCGCCATGGCGTCGTTGGAACCCGGCATTCGTGCCACTACCGTTGACCGCGAACCACAATCTTTCATTCGGCGGAAACCGGTACGCCTGATTATCTATACGGGCTTGGTGCTGTTTGCGGTCTCCATGATCATCGTGCCACTTGTGGCAAAGTTGCGGGACCCGAATTTCGAAAAGCATATCGGGGAACACCGCGTCATGGTCGGGATGTCCAAAGAACAAGTGCTCCAGTCATGGGGCGGACCGCAGACCATCAATACGACGTTCACGAAAGACGGCATCCGGCAGGAGGAGTGGATTTTCGAAGATTGGGAAAGTACGGCGGTCGTCAAACACCGTTATCTGTATTTCGAGGAAGGGATGCTGATCGGCGGTTGGTTTCAGGGATCGGGCGAACGCCTCCCCGCGCAGTCTCCTTCAAACCCGCACCAGCCCAAACGGACCGGTTGATTCACTGGCTCACTTCGCCGGTCACCTCTCGCACGTCAAGTCTCAAACGTTGGAGAATCGCTTCTGCGCGGGGATAATCCTGCTCGGCGACCATCACGTGGGAGGTGAGACCTGGCAATCCCGGATACAGGCTGCTGATGTTCGCGTGACGGATCATGTAGGCAATGCCGCTGCCCTCCAGCAGACTTTGCAACATGATCAATTCACCAACAGTATACGGCTCGGTGAGGCGAATGAGATTCATGTCATCAATCCTTGGTATATCGTGGTTCATGTCAGAAAGATGTCGTCGTCTCGTTGCTTTTTCCCTCCAAGCCCCCTACACTCAACGTGAGCTACGGCGTTTCCGTAATTTGAACCCGCCGCTGCTTGCCTGGACCTCCGGAGATCGTCAACACGCGCTTCCATTCGCGGACCTGATATACCGCCCAGGCCGGCGATTGTCCCTTGAAATACGCATCCGGATCTTCTCCGCTGGCATTCAGGTATATCGGTTCGGTAAATCCCTCGTCCAATACGTAGTCCATGAGGCATTCAGTGACAAACCCGGAGCCGCGTAGCGCGACGTCCGCCAGGAGCGACAGGATTTCGTCGGGATTTTGCACGGTCACTTGTTCCATCAACGCCTCCCTCGACGGATTGTAACGAGGGCCCAATCAGGAAGGCAACCCGCATGACGCGACCCCATACCAGCAGCCGCTTGCAGGAAGAGATGTTGCGTGTCATGGACCG
The DNA here is from genome assembly GCA_035277085.1 of Nitrospira sp. Lineage (GTDB taxonomy): Bacteria > Nitrospirota > Nitrospiria > Nitrospirales > Nitrospiraceae > Nitrospira_C. Next base: position 12,323 of record DATELB010000075.1, read on the forward strand.
TAAACATCACTGGGCATGGCCGGCCTTTTCTGACGGCACTGCGACGGTGGCTCAAATGAGGGTGCATTTTCAGCAGGAATATGCCGTGTACGTGCGGGATTTTCCGGTCCTGTTGGCGCGCATACATGGCCGCAATCCTCCGGCCTCAGTCCGGCGGATGCTCGCGGAGAACATTTATGAAGAGGATACGGGCGGATTGTCGCTCGGTAAGTCCCATCCCGAACTGTTTCTCCAAATGATGGGGGGACTCGGATTTCGGGCCGAGACGTTTGAGGACGTGCGGCTCCTTCCCGGCGCCCGCCGTTACCGCGCGTGGCTCGAGCGCGCGTCAAACCACCGGGACTGGGTGGTCGGTGCCGCCGTCATGACGGTGTTCGTGGAAGGCAGCGTCAAGGACCGCAACGAACTCTCGGAACCGTCGAAACCGAAAACCGCCGAGGAGATCGAGTCGATTGTTCAGCAACATCCCCTGGTGAAGCATTACCGGCTACCGGCGGAGGCAATGGACCTCATCCGGTCGCATCAGATGGTCGAGGCGGGTCATCGGCATGACGCTTATCACATGGTGCTCAACCACGCCAAAAGCCGGGCTCAACAGGATACCATCCTTCGATACTTGAACCGGTCGCTGACGCTGTGGACCGCCTACCGCGACGGAGTGGCCCGAGCCTGCCGTATCCGAAAGCGCTGACTGTGTTTCGTCTCCCGGCTTATGTGTTCCTCTGGTGCGTCTTGCCCTTTCCACCGGGGGTATGGGCCGCCGGTTCTCTCGATGGCGACGATATGGTTCGCATTCCCGCCGGTGAATTCCGCATGGGTCTCGCGTCCGACAACGGCGGGCTTCCGGACGAGCAACCGGAGCGGGCAGTGTTTTTGGCTGCCTTTTCGATTGACCGCTCTGAGGTGACGAACGAAGCGTATTTTCTCTTCGTCTCGCGAGCGGGTCACCGGATGCCGGAAAATTCGAATCCCGCTGCGACGCTGTGGAAGGACGGAGCGCCGATGCCGGGGATTGAACGGCATCCCGTCGTCAACGTGAGCTGGACCGATGCGGAAGCCTATTGCCGATGGGCCGGCAAGCGGCTCCCTACCGAAGCCGAATGGGAAAAGGCGGCACGAGGCACCGATGGGCGCCGCTATCCCTGGGGAAATGAGTGGGACGTTTCGCTTGCCAACAGCGCCAGCTATTGGGCCGGACGCACGATCGACTTCAGCAGCGGAGCGGATTGGGAGGCCTTTTGGGTCAAAGGCGAAGGCGCGCGAATCGCGAAACAGAAGGGACTGAACGGAGAAGTGCTCACCATGCCTGTGGAGAGTTTTGCTGCGGGGACCAGCTTCTATGGGCTCTTCGATATGGCCGGCAATGCCGCCGAGTGGGTGCAGGATTGGTACGATCCCAATTATTACCGGTCGGCTCCGCTCGGCAATCCCACCGGACCCGAGCGAGGCGCCATCAAATCGATGCGTGGCGGCTCATGGCTGAAACCGGCGGTAAGCTTGCGTACGAGCGACCGGGATTGGGGCACCATCGACAGCCGCCCCAGCGGCACCGGATTTCGCTGCGCGCAAGACGCATATTGAGATCCTCCGCGGACATTCATCGGCGGATCTCTTGCCGCCCGGTGATGAGGAAATACACCTGCTCGATCCGGACGAACGGCATGATCAGACCCAGGCCCTCCTCGTCATGGGAAAAATCATAGACGACAGACTCTTCCGGAATCAGGCCTCCCGTCATGACCACATCGATCTCCACCGGTTCACCTTGCACAAGCCGCCGTTCGAACGCGGTTCGATCGGACTCATCCGTGACGACGCTTAGATTGCTCGGGGCATCATCCGGCTTAAAACGGACCATCCCCCACCCGGTCCTGATGAAGCGGGGTCCCAACGCCACGGGAAATCCGCCGGTGGCGGCGTCGTAGCAGGACAGAAGTCCGGCCCACACGAAGGCGAGCGGCTTTCCCAATGCCGGGCGCCCCTCGCGTTTGGCATCCCGCTCGCGATTCAGGCTGAAGAGCCGGTCGTCAAGACCCGGATTGTGGTGACCGTGACCATAGAGGGTGACCCAATCCGGCGGCTGTCCGTCCAATTCCTCGAGAAAATGTTCGATAGCGGCCGGTTGCACCATCAGAGACGTGCCCGCTGGAAGGACGGCGGCAAGTTCATCGAGCGTGCCATGCCGGAGAGGATGCGGTCCCCCGACTTCGCCGCTCCAGCCATCTACGGCTGATGCCAGGACGAGCGGTCCAATGAGCATGCACCATCGCATTGAACGACCAGGTGTCGTCAGGCCTGCGCAGCGCCAACCGCACGCTCGAACTCCGCCGCCAACGCACGAGCCCCGGCATGGTCAGGAGCAAGCATTCCTTCCTGCGCCAGCAGGTCGAGACGAGGGGTCGGATCAAGGCGCCGCAACGCTTGTTTGGTCAAACCGGCGGAAGCGACGGCTTTGCGGTAGGTCTCAATCCAGGCGTCGATGATCACGCGTAACCCTGAATCCGTGCGTTTCATCCGGCCGAGACGGACTTGCTCGAGGAGCTTGATCAGGGGGTCCGACTGAGAGATCGTGGCTATGGTTCGCTGAAGCAGATGATCGTCGTCGCTCATGCTAGTTCATCGAGCAGGCTCCGGGCCCTCTCGGATCGCCGCAGCTTCCGCAAGCGCCTCCGCCGCCGGACGGCATCCAGCCTCCCGTCGCACCGACGCCGAACGAGGAAAACTGTTTCTCAAGGGTCGTCGCCTGACATTTCGGACAAGCGGCCTGAGCCGATCCTTGAAGGAGCAGCTCAAAGCGGTGATTGCATTCCCGGCAGACATATTCGAAGATAGGCATGGTCATTCACTCCTGTGTCCCTCCATTATAGAAGTGACGGGCGGCGCTTCGCAACGCATGAGGCTATCGATGTATCAGGAAGAAAAAACGTTCGTGCTCCGGTTCAGTCTCGAGGCATGCTTTCCCGATGACTATGAAGGCGATGACGATCATCTCGCATGGGTTCAGCAATGGGAATCCGACATCAAACCGGGAATGTTGAAACAGGTATTCGATTCATTGCGACGGCACCCGGCCTGGTCGTCCCACGTCCGCAACCGCGGCCGAGCGTCGACGGATGAGATCGAGATCGTCTTGGAACGGGACTTTTCGAAGCCGGCCCCATTTTCATTGAAGCTATGAACCAGGCGCTGGGTCTGTATATTCATATTCCGTTTTGCCGGCAGCGCTGCCATTTCTGTGCATTCTACCTCGAAGTCCACCGCCAACCGGCCGCAGAGACATTTCTCGGGGCACTCCGCCGCGAGCTGATGCTGTATACGGGAGAGGCCCGAACCGGCGGACGGACTCTCCAGTCGATCTACTTCGGAGGCGGCACGCCGACTGCTCTGACGGTCGGTCAACTGGCGGGGATTCTCGACGCCGTTCGTCAATCGTTTATCGTGCACCCGGATTGTGAAATTACCGTCGAGGCACATCCCGGCACGGTGACGGACTGCGACCTCTCGGCATTACGTCGGTCCGGGGTGACCCGTCTGAGTCTCGGCGCCGAATCCATGCATGACGGCGAATTGGCCGGCATCGGGCGGCCCGGCGCCAGCGCGGAAACCGTCGCCGCCGTCGTCGCCGCGCGGCGGGCGGGATTCACGAACCTCAATCTCGACCTGATGTACGGCCTACCGGGTCAAACGGTTGAGAGCTGGATAGGTACGCTCCATGCGTGCTGCGACCTGTCTCCGAGCCATCTGTCTTGCTATGCGTTGACGGTGGAAAAGGGAACGCGCTTCGCCAAGGATGTTGACCGCGATCCGGTTCGAGCCCCCGACGACATGCGGCAGATCGAGATGGAACATGCGGCCGAAGCCGTGCTCGGCAAGGCAGGATACGCGAGGTATGAGATCTCTAATTATGCGAAGCCCGGTTTCGAATGCCGTCATAACCTGTTGTATTGGACCCAGGGCGAATACCTCGGACTTGGGCCCAGCGCTCAATCGTTCGTCGATGACGTGCGCTTTGGCAACATCGCCGACCTGACGGCATATCAGAGGGCGTTGGCTGACAACCGCCTGCCGGTCGAGGAGCGAACGGTGCTCTCCCCTCAGGAACGGCTGCGTGATGCGGTGATTTTCGGGTTGCGTCTGACACGCGGAATTCCTACGGCGGCCGTGGATGACCATGCGGCCAACTATGGCTATCGACAGGTCGTCGACCGCTTGCGTGCGCAGAGGCTCCTTGAAGATGACGGCGGACGCACGCGCCTCTCCGCAGAGGGCCGCTTGCATGCCGACACCGTCGCCGAGCAGTTGTTTTAGCCGCCGGTCATCGGCGTACCATCAACACATGGAGAGCCGTGTCCGCGAGAATGCCGGCCCAGGCCGCCGCACTCAGCCACAGCAGAGAGCGATGCGCCGAGCGCCAGTGGTGGATCAGGGCCAGCAACAGGCAGAGTTGGGTCGCCAAAGAAAATGGCCGGTGGAGATTCGCTGAGACGGCGCCCCGCTCGCTGGCGACCGCTGAAACCGCGGCGAGGACGTAGCAGCCGAAGGCGCCGATCTGCAGCCACCTCGCCCGTCGGTCCTGTGTGCCGCGGACGGCCAGCACCAGGGCCCAGGTGAGGCAGACAATGACGATCAACAGGAGAAGAGGAAAGAGCGGCCACCAGACTTTGGCATCCAGCATGGGCGCCGACTGTAACAAGGCTTCTGCGCAAGGTCAACGCGTGCACCGTTGACATGAGGCGCTGGACGGAGAGAGACTACCTGCACAAAATGGAGGACGGATGCCCGTCAACATGGACCCCGCCAAGAAGCACCGCCGACGGCCTCACGACGCTCAGGGCCGTCCGAACGCCTCAGACACTGCGGTAAAAAAACAGTTCGGCGACGAGACAGAGGAAGACCGGGCCAAAGCTCTTGCGGACGCCGAGAAAAAGAATCTGTGGGACGCCACGGAAGTCATCGACATGGATACGTTCTAGGCAACGTTCATCCGTGCGCTGGCAGGAAATAAAAGGCGATCGCCAGCATCGTATAGACGCCGACCAGCATCACCCCTTCCATCCAATGTGATTCGCCGTCCATCGACACGAATCCGACGATCAAGACGGAGATCGTGACGGCGGCCACTTCAAAAGGGGTAAAGATCAGATCAAGCGGCGTGCCGAACAGATAGCTGGCAAATACCAGAATCGGCGCGACGAGAAGCGCGATTTGCAGACTTGATCCGATCGCGATACCCAGCGCGAGATCCATCTTGTTTTTCATGGCGACGATCACGGCGGTCGAATGCTCGGCCGCGTTGCCGACGAGCGCCACGAGCACAACGCCGACAAAAATCTGCGTGAGGCCCAGGGTCTGCGCTGCATGCTCGAGCGCCCCGACCAGGAGTTCGCTCATGACGGCCACCAAAACCGTGGCCACCGCCAGCACGGCAATAGCCCGACCACGGCTCCAAAGCTTCTCTCCCGAGTGCGAAGTCCCCTCGTCGTTGCCTCTATAGACGTGCCGGTGGGTTCTCAACGAAAACACGAGATGCATGACATAAATGGCGAATAATACGACCGAGATTTCAAGACTCAACTCCCGTTCAACGATCGGACCACGGTCCGAGGCCGTGAGATGGAACAGGGCGGGAATAATCAACCCCACTGCCGACAGCAGGAGCAGACTCGCACCGAGACCGGCGGCAGTCTGGTTGAATTTCTGGCGCTCGTACTTCAATCCGCCCGCCAGCATCGACGCGCCGAGGACCAACAAAATGTTTCCGAGTATCGATCCCGTGAGGGACGCCTTGACCACGTCGTGTAATCCTTCCCGGAGCGCGGCGAGCGCGATGATCAATTCCGCCGCATTCCCGAGAGAGGCGTTCAGCAGCCCTCCAATTCCGGCCCCTACATGGGCGGTCAGGTGCTCGGTCGCCCGTCCCAAGAGTCCGGCGAGAGGAATGATCGCCACTGCAGCCGACAGGAAGACGCCAAGGTGATCGCTCTGAATGAGCGCCAGCACGAGCGTCACCGGCACGAAAATCAGCAGCAGGTCAAGCCACGATGTGAGGATTCGTTGCTTCATGGCGGCGAAACGGTATCACGCGCCACGCCACAAAAGCATCTTAATCGAGTGGAGGAACTCTGTTAAAATCGCCCGCCATGGCTGACTCTCCTGCCCCTGTCGCGACGCCGCTGGCGACCGAGACTCCCTCCACCGGAACCGGGGACGACTTTGAAGCCCGAGTCGTGGTCTATAACTGCGACTGCCATACCTACCAGCAAGTGATTGCGCTCTTTTGTCAGTGCATTCCGGGAATGACCCCGTCGAAGGCGTTCGAGTTGGCATGGAAAATCGACCATCAAGGCGAGGCGGTCGTCTTCACGGGCGGACTCAAGCAAGCGGAAGAGATTGCGGCCAAACTGGCAGGAGGGGGGCTACGGGTCAGCGTTCAGTAGCCCGATGGGCGTTATTTTTTCTTATGCGGCTTTCCACCGGGCTTCGGCTTCACGGCATGTCTTGCCTTGGACTTTATGGACGTCGTCGGAGGCTTACCATGGGATGATTTCCGGGAAGAGCCTCCCTTCAACGCGGCCTTCGCTTGCGCCACTTCGGCCTGAAGCTTATGCGTTCCGGCCGTGCGATTCAGCTTGCTTACCATTTCATTGTTGTACACCCGCACCTGGTACAACTCGAAGAGTTTCGCGACCGCCTTCTGATCGCCCTTTTTAGCGGCGTTCAAAAGACGACGGCGTTGATTCATCTCTTCTTCTTCGGTATGAGAAGCGGCCCGTCGTTCCATGCCATCCCCTTTGCCAGTCCCGCAGCGATTCTGCCGTCTCTTCGCGACGACAGGAGAAAAATTGCCGAACTATATCAGAATTCACGAAGGTTTGAAATGCCGCCGCCATGCGGCCAGGGGTCTCTCCGGTTGAGCGTGGAAACCCCCGCGGATATGAATGCGGATATGTATAATGAGTGCAGCGTGACCTTTCCTCACCTCAAGGAGAACCGACCATGACTACGCAAACCTCAGATCAACCGACCGTCGCCGACGATCCAAAGGCTAGGGAAGCGCTTCGCCGGGCCTTCGAGAATACCGCCCGCTGGCCGGCAGGCTTCAAGGGATTCACCGCCCAGCTCACGGTCAACATCAATGGGAAGGAATTTCACGGACCTATCACCGTCAAAGGCCCGCGCGAGGTGTCGGTCCAGCTCGGCGACGGAGACGTTCAGAAATGGGCGCACGATCAACTTGCCATGATCGCCGTTCACCGGGGCCCGCGCACATTCGAAGAGTCCGACGGAAAATACGCGCTCACTATGGAAGACGACGGTCATCCACTGGGAATCAAACTGGAGATCCACGGTTCTCACTCGTTCTACCGGCTCAAAGACAACCGCATCACGCAGATCAATCGGACGATGTCCCACCCGGGAATGCCGGCGTTTGCCTTCACGATCAACGTCGAGGACAGCGCTGTGACTCAGGACAAGAAGCACCTCACCACGAAGTACAGCGTCTATTATTTTTCACCCGAAGACGGGAAATTGAAAAACGTCGAGAGCTTCACGGATACACATGCGCGTGTAGGCGCCGCAGATTTGCCGGCCACTCGGCGCATTATTGCGTTCGAAAACGGCAGCGTGATCGTCAAAAGCCTGACGCTCACAGACCATCAACTGCTGTAACCGTCCTCAATGGATTTGCGAACTCAATTCCCGCGCAGCATGCGTGCGACGCTTGCTGGCTGGGTCCATCTCGCTCGCATGATCGACAAGTGCCGCGCCACCCTTGCC
>DATELB010000076.1:0-4065 GCA_035277085.1 Nitrospira sp.
ATTGCCGGCGGATCCTCGCCCCTTCGGTCATGGTTGCGAAACCTAAAGGCATCCCTCCGAAGGGGAAAGCGAGCAAGCTTGGAAGGACCATTCTGATATTGGAACAGTGCGGAGCCGTCCTCTACCGCTCATAGGGGGTGCTCCCAGTTACAGACGCCTACGCACGCGCAGAGAATTCGTGCTTAGACAAGCTGACGGTCGTACGCTTTAGATTGCAAGGAGGTCGCAGATGGACGCGAGCAGACGGGATGTGCTGAGACTCGGCATCGCCGTGGCCGGGATGACGGCGGCGGGCATGACACGATCGTTTGCGGAAGACGCGGCGTCACCCGCGCAGCAGTCCTCCATCCGCAAAGGCGACATGCTGTACCGGACGTTGGGGAGCACTGGCGAGCAAGTCTCGGTGCTTGGTCTCGGCGGACATCACATCGGACGACCGTCGGACGAGCAGGAAGGCATCCGCCTCATCCGCTCTGCGATCGATCGCGGCATGACCTTCATGGATAACTCCTGGGACTACCATGAAGGAGTCAGCGAGATTCGTATGGGAAAGGCGTTACGAGACGGCTACCGTGGGAAGGCGTTCCTGATGACCAAGATCGACGGCCGCACGAAACAGGAGGCCGCCAAGCAAATCGAGGACTCGCTCAAGCGGTTGCAGACCGACCATATCGATCTCATGCAGCATCACGAGGTGATCCGATTGGAGGACCCCGATCGGATCTTCGCCGACGGCGGCGCCCAGGAAGCCATGATCCAAGCCAAGAAGGCGGGAAAGATCCGGTACATCGGATTCACCGGGCACAAGGATCCCATCGTGCATCTTCGGATGTTGGAGATTGCCGCGAAACATCACGTTCGGTTCGACACGGTGCAGATGCCGCTCAATGTCATGGATGCGCACTTCCGCAGCTTCGAGCACCACGTTCTGCCCGTTCTGGTGAAGGACCACATCGGCGCGCTGGGCATGAAGTCGATGGCGGAGGGGCACATTCTTAAAACTGGCACCGTGACGGCCATCGAGTGCCTTCACTATGCCATGACCTTGCCGACGTCGGTCGTGATCACCGGCATCGACAGCATGAAGATCCTCGATCAGGCGCTTGAGGCCGTGCGGACATTCGAGCCGATGACTGCCTCACAAATCACGGCCCTGCTCAAGCGCACGGCGGTCGCCGCCGCCGATGGGCGGTATGAACTCTTCAAGACCACCGACAAGTTCGACAGTACCGCCCGCTTCCCGCAATGGCTCGGGTGAGGAGGGACAGGGCCGGCTCGCACACAGCGAATGAAGCCGGATAATCGCCTCCTGTTCAGCGATGGGTGAAGCCGCAGCCCCCTGTCGCTGCTTGGCTTCGCAAACTTGGTCCCTCCGAGACGTTGTCTGAACGGACCTTCGAACACTGCGTCTCGCCATCGCTCCAAGCGACCGCGGTGACACGTTTCTGCACCCATCGCAAGTCACAGGAGGCGACCATCCGCCTATCACAAAAAGTAACAGCAAGCGTGGATTATTAATAGCTCGTTGAGGCTGAAGGGGCCACCCCTGAACGGAACGAAGTAGGAAAAGAGGTGACCCCTGCGGGTGCATGGGTAGAGCGCGCGTCCCGGGTAAACGATTGCAAAGCAATCGGTGGGCCGGTGGGTGAAAAGGATAGCGGTGGGTCGGGCGCGGGTGAAAAGAGATCGAGACCACCCGCTTAATAGTGAAGAAGAAATAAGAGGACAGCCTACTTTCTGGAGGGATGGAGCGGGTCGAAAGAGACGCTGAACATGATGGTTGAAGAGATTACTGTGCCTTTCACTTACTGAGAAGGGCATCTCTCTTCGGTTCGGACCTCCAGCGAGTGAGCAGCCATTCTTGAGAATTCATCAGCGGAGCGCCATCGGCAGGACGAACACGTCTGTAGCTGCCGTCAGGCAGTAATTCCCTGGCCTGCACATTATCTTGCAGTCCCACGGCGAGGATCTCATTCATGATGATGTCTCGCCACTGCTGATGGAGCACGGGAAAGAGCACTTCAACCCTCGCATCGAGATTGCGCGGCATGAGATCCGCGCTCCCTAAGAGCACTTCGTGTTGTCCGCCGTTTCGGAAGTAGTACACCCTGGCATGCTCCAGGAAGCGGCCGACGACCGAGCGCACGGTAATGGTCTCGCTCACGCCGCGAACCCCTGGCCGCAAGCAACAGATGCCGCGTACCTGTAAGTCGATTTTCACGCCGGCTTGCGATGCCCGATAGAGCGCTTGGATGCAGGGTTTGTCGACCAGTGCGTTCATTTTGAACGACAGGTATCCATCACCGCGCTCGCGCTGATGGTGTATTTCCCGATCGATTCGCTCGAGCAGTTCGCGCCTCAATGTCGTCGGAGCCACCAGCAGTCGCTCGTACGATTTCTTGCGGGAGTACCCGGTGAGCGCATTGAAGAGATCGGACACGTCGCTGCCGATGATAGGATCACAGGTCAGATAGCTCAAGTCGGTATAGATGCGGCTCGACACAACGTTGTAGTTCCCCGTGCCCAGATGTACGTACCGCCGGAGTCCATCGGGATCCCGCCTGACGACCATACACAATTTGGTATGGGTTTTGAGGCCCCGCACTCCATAAATGACGTGAACGCCTTCATCTTCGAGCTTTCGAGCCCACTCGATATTGTTTTCTTCATCAAAGCGAGCCTTGAGCTCTACCAGGACTGCCACCTGCTTCCCGTTGACGCGCGCTTCCATCAAGGCATCGACGATGGGCGACCGTGGATTGACGCGATAGAGCGTCTGTTTGATCGCGAGGACGTTAGGGTCACTGGCGGCCTCGCGGACGAAGTCCACCACCGGCATGAAACTGTCATAGGGATGATAGAGCAGCACGTCCTGCTGGCGCACGGCGTTCAAGATGCCGCCGGGCTTCGTCAAGATTGCAGGAACCGACGGCTGAAAGGGCGGATCTTTCAAGTCGGGGCGCTCGAGCGAGGTCAGTTCCATGAGTGCCGCCATGCCGATGGGATCGTCTCCCGTGTACACCAGAAACGACGGCAACTGGAGCTTCTTGGTCAGGATCTCGGCAATGTGCTGGGGCGTCGTATAATCCAACTCCAGCCGGACGGCGGAGCTGAAGTCTTGCAACTCGAGCTGCTCCTCGACCGCGGTGATCAGATCCGGAGCTTCGTCTTCCTTGATCGTCACTTCCACGTCTCGTGTCACGCGGAACGGATAGGCCGCGACGATTTCGAGACCCGGGAAGAGCAGATCCAGATTGTCGGCGACGACGTCTTCGAGCCAGACAAAGCGCTGGATCTTCCGGCTTCCCTCCAGCTCTGTCTTTTTTGGAGCCCCGTCCTCCTGGCCGGGGATGGACAGAAGCCGCCTGAGTCCGTCCGGCAACTTGACGCGAGCGAAGCATTCGCCCCGTTCCGGATCCTTGACGACCACCGCAAGATTGAAGCTCAGGTTTGAGATATGCGGAAACGGATGCGTCGGGTCGATGGCCAACGGAGTGAGCGTAGGAAAGATTTCCCGGATGAAGTATTGGCGGAGGATATCCCGTTCCTGCTGGTCCAATTCAGAGATATGCCGGACATGGACGCCGGCCTCGCGCAGTTTCGGCATGACATCGTGCTTCCAACACGCTTGATGTCGATCGAGATGCGCCGTGAGCTCACGGCAAATCGCCAGCATCTGTTCCGAGGGCGTCATGGCGTCCGGCGGCGTCTCGCCCGCGCCCCCCGAGATCTGGCGGCGAAGACCAGAGACTCTCACCATAAAGAACTCGTCCAGATTCGTCGCAAAGATTGCCAGGAACTTGACGCGCTCCAGAAGCGGACACCTGGTATTTTCCGCTTCCTCCAACACACGCAGGTTGAATTGGAGCCAGCTGAGTTCGCGGTTCAAGAATAAGCTTGGATGGTCGAGGTCCGTAGATGTGTCGGATGTCCGAGGTGGGTCTAAGGATGAATTTGTCATGTCATCATCATGCCATAGGACCTCCTTAGACACCACGCCCTATTCGCCTACATTTGCGTCTATACACTAGTGCGATGGAGACCGTGCTTGCCCTAGTGGCCCTT
>DATELB010000077.1:0-10644 GCA_035277085.1 Nitrospira sp.
AACAGGGCTAATGAAGAGGCGCTTCCACATGCCTTTGGCCACGATCGCATCCGCGGTGCTGTCGGCGGCACGCGTCATGACGCTTCTCGCAGCGAGCTGCCTTGTGTTGCTCTTCTTCTTATTGCCCGCCGCCAGGGTCCTCGCGCATGACGACCATCACCACGCCGCGCCGTCGTCAGCCAAGGCATCGTCCGTTGATGTGGAGATTGTGATTCAAGAAGGAGGGCATCCGTTGCTCAAGGGGCCGCAGACGCATGGGCAGGTGTTGACGCTCGTCGCGGGCGAGCCAATCGTCCTTCTGCTGCGCAACGAAGACAGCCGGCCCCGGGAATTCATCTCTCCCCTGTTCACGAAAACCGAGACCCACTTTGTCGGCCGGGCGACCGGGATTTTTCGAAAGGACGCGGCCGGGTTTCGCGTCAATCCGGGCGACACCCTGACCTTACAGTTTACGGCGCCCTATAGCGGATTTCGCCGCATGTATGACCTGATTTGGTGCGGTCACCATGAGGGACAGCCCGGCACGGAGATGAACGACCTGCTCATTGTCATGACCGAAGAGAAGTAGCGTGGACAAGGAAGATGGGAGCCTGGCAAGGAGGTGGTTCATGTCTACCGCAATGCCTACCGCAGTCCATGCCGCAATCCAAGGAGGCCTCATCGTCGTTGGCCTCAGCCTGCTCCTCTCGGGAGAGCTCAGGGGGGAACTACCGAGTTCTAACGGCCAAGCAGGCATTCCGCCGGAAGTGGTCGCTGAGTATTTGTATGCGATTGTCCAAGCGGATCGTCATTTGTACTCGACCCATGTCGTGGAGCGCATGCAGGAACTCGGAGTCACGTCGGCGACGGAACAATGGAAGCAACAAGGGACACTGCCTCTTCCTATCCAGATGCTGATGATGGCGGGAGAACAGATCGAAGGGCAAGGCACGAGGCTGCGCATCCGGCTGACCAGTCTCTCGCCGATCAATAAGGCGAACGGCCCCGCAGATACCTTTGAACGCGCCGGCTTGGAGAAGCTGCTCAAGGCACCGCAGAAACCGTATACCGGCATCGTGACCGACGGAGACCGGCGGATGTTCAAGGCCATTTATGCGGATCGCGCGGTCACCAAGGCCTGCGTCGACTGTCACAATGCCCATGCCGAGACCCACAAGGGCAGCTTGAAACTCTACGATGTCATGGGTGGAATTATTATTTCGTTTCCATCTCGATGAACGGCCCGATGAATGGATGGTGTTGAGCGCCGAGCGAGCGTCGCTCGGACATTAGAATAATATGGAGTGACAATGAAGATGTTTAGACATGCCAGTCTGATCGAACGGATCCTCTCGGACATGAAGCCTCGGCATTGGCCGTTCAAAGGGAGCTGGCGGCGATCGGGCAAACGCGGCGCGAGGAAATCCGTCCAGCAGCGGCGGCTGCGGAAAGCGCACGTGAGGCTATCGGCCTGATCTTAAACGCCAACCTTACCTCAAAGTCCTGGCCGATCATTTTGTCGCAATCGATGAACAGGCGGATCACTTTTTCCTGTCGAAGAGACCCGGCATCAGCTTCGTGGCCTTGCCTTGGGTCGATTCCTTGTCCTTTTCAGACTCGCCACCTTGGCATCCAGTCAATAAGTTTGTAATCACGCCGACAAGGTTTCCGCCCGTGCGTGCGGCGGCACCGGCGGCTTCCACTTTTGTTCCGAACTCGGGATTGGCCGCGGACCCTTTTGCTGTGACCGTGACGGGCAACACGGTCAAACCGTCCGAAGCCTTCGCGAATTGATCCAGGCATGGAATCTTGACGTGCTTGGAGAACGCCGGCCCGATTTTCGGTGAAAATTGCACGTCGAGCTGGCCGTCCAGTCCGATCTTGCCTCCGGCCTCGACCGAATACGTAGAGCCGAAGGCGCCGCTCTGGTTGAGATGCATCCAGCCATCCTTGATGAGAAGCTCGCCATGCAACGTCTTGAATTCCGCACCTTGGAACTCCTCCATGCGGGTCTGCTTTGCAATGAACTCCATGACGGGCGATTTGGTGAACCGGCCGTTCTCGATGTCGAAAACCGCTGTCCCATCCAGACTCTTCCGCAACGTCTCGCCGCGGCCCCGGCCTGTTCCGGAGGTTGTGAACTTGCCGAGACCGATGATTCGAGCTTCAGGTTCGTTCAAGAGTGCTTTCATAAGAACGCCGACATCCAACCCATTGCCTTTTGCATCCCACGTGATGTCCTGTTGCCCGTCCTTCTGCGCCATCGCGAATGTCCCCTGCACGGATCCTCCCGCGACGCCCGTCGGTTCCAGCCGGTACTGCACACTGTGCCGATCGCCGTTCGCAAGAATTCTCCCCTTTCCGAATGCGAGGTTCCGATAGATGAGCGTCTCAATGGCAAGGTCGACATCGAGATCCAGCGGCAGCGCGACATCGGCCTGCTGTTCCTTCATGGCAGGCTGTTGAGCAGAGGGAGGTCGTCCTTCGGAGGTCTCGACCGTCGGCGGTGCCGTTAACGCGGCGTACCAATCTGTGTCGAGCGCATCGACGCTCCCGCGGAGTTGCAGCTGAGGCCGGAGACCCCAGCGGGCGTTCCCATTCATCGTCACATGATCGGCCAGTCCCGCCGGCCGTTCGGAGTTGATGGACAGGGTCGCCATGTGAATCTCGTCTCCACTCCGTGTCAGATCGTGCTCAACTTGCACTGTGGCCGGCTCCGGGGCAGCGCGACCTTTGACCGCAACCGTGATCGGTCCGATAGTTTCTCTTCCCTTGAGCACGAGCACCCCTCCACCTGCTCGCTGTGTCACGTTCACCACTCCGCTGACCATGACAGGACCCGGCTGGCGGCCTGGAAGGATATCCAGAAAGTCGATCAATGGCTGACTATCCCACTCCTTCAGCGCCACGCTCATAGATCCGCTCATTGTGGCTTCAGTGGTCACGGGCCACCGGCCGCTCACGAGAACGGCGCCTGCATGAGTGCCGCCGGATTCCATGCCGAGCTGGAGGCGCCGGATCTCGGCCATCGTCCTGGCGCCGTCTATTTCCAGCTCGCCCTGTAGGCCGAGACTCCTTGTCACTTGGTGCGTCTTATCCAATCGTATGTGCAGATTCGCGGCTCGCAGGCCGGTCTTGATCGTCAGCGGCTGGTCCGGGCCAGTCCCAACGACTCGAACATTCCCCACGAGGTTGCCTCCTGAGACCATCTTCTGCTGCCGTTCCGTTAACAGCCCCAGCCGGTCCACCAGGTCGCTCATGTCGGCGGCATCGACATCGAGCACGAGGTCCGTTGCACCTCCCATGTCGGCCGATCCGGTGAGACGCGCCTGTGCAAGCTGTTGGTTGCGGTCCAGCGCTTTGATCGTCCAGGTGTCGAACGACAGGCGCGAGCCGCCGGCAATGGATGCACGAATTTCAGTTCCTAACGTGACCGGAATGCTTGCATGCTTTCCCTCACGCTTGAAGGTGACCCGGTCCGCATCCACGCGACCGGCGACGGCGATGTCCTCGAGTCCCTTGAGGCGAACCTTGACGTCAGTGTCCAGCACCCCGCCACGAACCGCGTCGAACGCGTGACTGCCGGTCATGGTGATCCACGGACGGACCTGATGCAGCCCCAAACGGTTGACGCGGAGGTTCAGCGTGATTTCGTCCGTCACTGCCTTCGAGGTGGGGTTATCTTTTTTCTTATCGTGCGCCAGGCTCAGTGTGAGCGGCCGATCGAGCGCGACCGTGACGACGGGCCGCTGTCCCTCAACAGCTTGGATGTGCAGCCGATCCAGCCGGAGTACCCGCCCCGTTCGGTCCAACTTGCCGGTCTGTTCGATCTCGAGATTCAACGGCGGCGCATCGGACGCCGTAGCCGGCATGTGCAGCTGGAGACCGCGGCTGCGCACATCGACTTTCCATCGTATCTCGCGGTCGTCGAGCCCGAGCTCGGCCTGGCCATCGATCTGCGCCCGTGCGATGGTGGTCTCACTCCACAGAGCCAGCAGCGGATTGAGCGTCTCGACGGGCAAGCCTGTCAGCGTCATGGTGCCGCTCAGGGCAGAGGACCCGTTCGTATCACCGAGCCGCCATTCGCCGGTTGCATGCAGCGTCGCCACTGCCTTGCCTTTGACGCTGATGTTCGCCATCGCATCGTTCAGTTTCAAATGCTGTATGCCGGTGAGTCTCGACTTCCAATCAGCGACGATCCGGAATGGTCCTGTGCCGGTCCGTCCGCTCCGCTCATTCCGCACGAGAATCCCGCTGCCTTCGACACGGCCGACCATGTCCACGATTTTTCCATGTTCGTACGCCGAGATGACGAGCCCGCCTTCCAACCGGCCGGCCGTCACTTCCCGAAGGGTGTGACGGCCCAGCACTGCGAGCCAGGGACGGAGATCCTTGATGTCGGATTGCGCCATACGCAGGGACAAGACAGCCGGCTGGGACTCGGGCTCTGCTACTCCTGCTTCTTTCTCCTCCCGATCGAGGTCGAGCACAAGAGGACGATCGAGCGCTCCCGAGAGGAAGGACCTGCCCTGATCGGTGACGTCGATGGTCAGCGTCTCCAGGGTTACGACCTTCGTCGTGGAATCAAACAATCCGACGTGCTCTATCGAGAGCTCGACCGGCGGACTCACCTCGCTTTCGCCGGAACGGAGCCGTACGCCGGAAGCGATCGCGTGTAATTTCAGAGACGTCCGGCTCCCCTCGTCGTGCACGTGAAGTTGCGCGTTGAACCGTTCTGCCTGCACATGCGGCGCGGCGGCCCCCTGCATCAAGAGGTTCAGGATGTCGCCTCTGGTGTCGGTCCATTTTACGCCGACATCAGTCACGGTTGGCACGGTCGGATAATTCGCTGCGTCCATTTCACCGGTCAAATCAATCGAACCCAGGTCCGTTCCGGCTCGGCTCATCTTCAAGCGGGACGCCGCGCTCAGATGCTGCAATGCAGGTTGATAGGTGCCGGCAAGCGACTGGACGACCTGAAGGACTTCCGAATCGGCCGGATCGAGGGCGCCCGCGCTCGTTCTGAGGAGGACGCGGTTCGACCCGTTCCACTGTATTGAGCTGCCATCCGCCGCGATTTCGACGGGCACGTTGAGGTCGAATGTACCCAACAGGTCTGGGATGCCTTTGCGCTCGATCCGTACGCCGGTCTGAAGCGTCACGTTTCCCGACTGTCCAGGTCCAAGACGGCTCACCATTCCTGAGACCCGCCCCGTGATCCGACGGTCGACCTGCTCGACGATCAGAGTCATCTCCTCAAACCGTGCCCGTTCGATGGCGACCAAGACCGGGCGCGTCGTCTGCGGGTGCCCGATCTCCGCTTCAGGTGTGCCAGCCGCAGTCGACGTGAGATTGATCACTATCCGGGCCTGTTGGAGTTCGAGGTCGTCAATCCGGGGAATATCGGAGATGAACGACCACAAGGCGGCGCGGACTGTGAGCCGCTCTGCATTGACCGTGACCTGCGACGTGGGGTCTTCACAGCGGAGTCCCTCGACGCGGAGCATCCCATCAACCGTGAGCATGCCGTCTCGGGCCTCGCACATGCCGCCGGTGAATTTGGCAGCCAGCGGAACAATGACGTGACGGAAGCCGTGAGGCGTCTGCACATAGACGAGCAGGCTCCCAAGTACAATGAGCGTGACCAAGAAGACGAGACCGAGTTTTTCCACTAGACGCATGGTGTCGTTGATCTACGTGAGAGAGGGGAGCTTACCAAGGCGGGAAGACCGACGGAAGGACGAATCTTATCAATCCTGAGCAGTATTCAGAGGGGGGTGGTAAGAAGGAAAGGATCGTCCGTCGGGATAGGCTCGTAAAATCCTGCTGATATCTGCCCGTTCGGTCCGCCCGATATTCACCCACTGTTCGGCCATTGGAATGAGGGTCTGCACTCGTGCTTCGACCATCTCAAGCCAGGGACGCAGGTTCGAGGCCTTTTTGTAGGCGGTTACATGGAGGAACGACCGAAGACGAGGGAGGAGCCTTGTGGCTTGGACACGACTCCTCAGATCGAGGAGGGACGACCGAAGACCGTCGAGGAACATGGTCATGATGGAGGCTTGGACCGCATCAGCCAGTTCGTGCAGCGCTTCGACTTCGGAGATGATTGGATCGAGTTGAGAACCGGCCAGAGAATCGGTCTTCTCCTGACTTAAGTCGTGAAGCGCTTGTGTGATGACCGTCACTCGGCCGTTGACATCTTCAAGAAATTGTTCATCTCGTCGCTGTAACTCCTCAACAATATGTTCGATTGCAGAAACGCCGATCTCTCCGGCCTCGTGTCCGGCCCTGAGAATGACTGCTTCCAAGACATCTCTGGTCGGCTGCACGGACCTTGCGCGAGCTTGCTGAAGCGCACGTAACGCTTTCAGAAGGGGCGGCTCGCTGGCCTCTGATGACTGAAAGACGGGCTGCGGTGTGGCCGTCTCTTGCAGGATCGGCAACGAATGGGAGGAGAGCGCCTCGATGGCCGTGTCATCACCGTGAGGAGATTGCACGGTCAGGGCTTCGGCGTGATGGGTCAGACGGTGAAGGGCTGTCGTGATGCGTGCTACGCCTTCATGAAACCTATGGAGCGCCGCCGCCGAGCGCAGATCCCGCCGCGTCATCTCATGCAGCTCATGCAGCATCGGCACGAGGTTCATGACCATCTGTTCAATGGCCGATTGCTGAACGCTCGCCGCTGATTTTGCCAGATTGGTGATCGCCTCCAGAATGATCCAGTAGAGCTTTGATCGAACGGCGTGATCGTCGCTCTCGGTGAGCTTCTTCAGCGCCCGCTCAATCTGCGCGAGCCAGACTTGTGCTTCCAGGACAAACAACCCCATCACTTCTTTGTCAAACAACGCACTCCCCAACTCTTGAACGGCCGTGCGTCGAGGCGGCCACATGCTCTCCCCTTCGGGAAGGCTCTCAATCGCTTGACCCGCAGGCGCGACAGACTCCGCCAGCTCTTGAATGTCTTTCGCAATGGCATCAAGACTCTGGAGGAGGACTGGAAACTGACCGGGCACGGTCGTCCTTCGCTCGATCGCTCTTCCGACTCGAGTTGGTACTGGAAGCGCGAGACGCGCTTGGGTCGGCATTGGATAAGAGAGGCGCGCCACATCGGGAGGCTCGATGGTCTCGACGATGGTCACTAGTGGTGACGCACTCAGATCGACTTGGCGTGCGTCGAGGTTGTCTATCGAACCTTCACCCGGGCCGTCACCGATCACGACGACTGGACGGAGCGGATAGCGAGCATTGACGCCAATGACGGTGCCTCGCTCACCGCTGGAGAGCCGGACCGAGGTGCCAATCGGATAGGCCGAGAGCTGTTCGATCAATGCCTTGATGACCTTCCGCGGAAACGCCGTTCTCTCGACCGTCACGAGCTCGCGCACGGCCTCGTGAGGAAGAAATCGGCGGCGATAGGGACGAGGACTGACCAGCGCATCGAAGACATCCGCGGCACCAATAATCGGGGCGAATTCGTTGATCTGGCCGCCCTTGAGTTTGTTCGGGTAGCCTTGCCCATTCCATCGCTCGTGGGCCTGGAAAACGACTTCCGCCAGCCAGTCGTGCGTCGGTCCGAGCTTCCGCAACGCTTGTGAGCCCAGTTCGGGATGTTGCTCGATGACCTGGCGCTCTTCCAGGGTCAGGCGGCCGGCTTTCGTGACCAGTGACTGGGGGACGGCAAGGAGGCCGATATCGTGCACCAGCCCGGCGAGGGCCAGCCGTTCTAACTCGATCCCTTCATACCCGAGCCCTGCCCCCACCTTTGCCGCCAGGATGCCGACATTGATCAGATTCGTAATCAATTGTGAGCCGGGCGATCCGCCCGGCACGGTTAGGGCTTGAACGATCAGCTCGTCGCTACGGCCGTGCGACTCGACGATATCGGAGGCCAGCGACGACACTCTGTTCAAATCGAAGTATTCCTGCCGCTGGATCGCCACAGCGACTTGCGTCAGTTGATCGACTGCACTCCGATACCATTGTGTGGATTGCTGGGTGAGCATACGGAAGAATCATTCGCTGTTCTTGGTGAGCTTGTTCTGGGCAGTCAGCACGATAGAAATCGCCCCTCCTAAGTCGCCCTCCTTGAAGCCTTCTTTTTCATAGCCGGAGATGTCGACCTCGCCCTTGGGGTTGCCATGACAGGAAAGGCATTGTTTGCTGTAAAAGAGCGGGAGCATGACGCGAACCCCACGACTGTCAGCCAGCTGCTGCTCGACAATGTGATCTCCCACCCGTGGATGATTTTTCTGAACGGCGTACAGCAGAAGCTCCTCCTCGTCGTCCGGTTTGTTACCGGGGTTGCGCGGCTCCTTCCCCGGCGGACCGATCTGCCGCAACTTCAAGCCGGTATCCTTCGAGAAGCTATGGGCCACCTGCGTTCCAAAGGTCGCGGGAATGAACCCTTTGAATCCAATACCCTTCTTGTTAATGTCCGGCTGCACATCATGCACCGCCTTTTGCATGAAAAAAGACAGGCGTAAGAGTAAGGGTTTGGCAGACTCCGGCATCGGGGCACCGGCAAGATGGTGCAGATCATGTCGAGTTCTAGCGAGAAACTCTTTTCTCAGCTGGGCTGCGAAGACGTCCGCAGTAAACCCTTTGTCCTCAAGTCTGGGATTGTTGATCGCCGGCTGCGCTCGTCCCACAACGACCCTTCCAGAATCCAAAAGCACCGCTAAGAGTCTCGCCGTCTCGCTCAATTCCATCTTCTGCGCGGCAGATAAGTCGCGCCCCACTTTTGCGTCGGGTTCACCGACCACGCGTGCCGGCGGCACGGAATCGGGAGGGCGAGGCTCGCGTGATTCAGTCGGGGTCGTGTCGCGTGCAAAGACTTGATTTGTTCCAATACTTTCCAGAACGGGCTTGAGCGGTTCTTTGGGTTGGTTCGTATCCCCTGAGGGCCCGCTGGCCGTAATACTGGGGATCGCCGAGAGATAGATCAGATAGAAGGCGACCGCTACCACCAAACTCAGCATGCCCACCGCGTACCGCGGCTGCAGCGTTCGAACCGGCTGAGATCGGTTCGAACCATTGAACGCAGCAATGGCCTCCTTCGCAATGCCGCCTGAAATGATCGCTTGCCGATATCCAAACCCCGTAATGAGCACAGTGTCACAGAGAATGTTCAGTCTTCGCGGAATGCCATTTGCGGATTTCACAATGCGATCCAGCGCTTGCTTTGAAAAGACCGCGCGGGCGTCTTTGCTCACCAGGCCGAGCCGATGATCGATGTACTCTTCACTCTCAGCTTTGGTGAGCGGTGCAATTCTGGCCCGGAGGACAATTCGCTCACGAACTTGGCGCAACTCTGAGCGGTTGAGCAAGACGTCGAGCTCCGGCTGGCCCACAAGGACCATCTGAATCAACTTCTCGGTGGCCGTCTCTAGATTTGACAGCACGCGAATACTTTCCAACGTTTCGATCGGTATGTGCTGGGCTTCGTCGACAATGAGGACCACGGTGTGATCGTTGCGGTATTCGGCGATCAACACCTCGTGCAGCTGATTGAGCTTCTGTGTCGTAGGGCCAGCGATAGGTTCCGCGTGTAATTCTTTGAGAATGGTCGTGAGAAGACTGTCGAACGAGACCTTGGGATTGAGGATGTAGATCGTTTTCTGTGTCGTGGCATCGACTTTGGTGAGATACGAGCGAAGGAGCATGGTTTTGCCAACACCCGCCTCGCCGGTGATCGCGATAAACCCTTTACGTTGTTTAATGCCGTATTCAATGCAAGCTAACGCTTCTTTATGATTGGGACTCAGAAAGAGAAAATCGAGGTCCGGGGTGTTTTGAAATGGCTCCGTCGTAAAACCGTAAAAACGGCTGTACATAGATCACCTCGACGATATGGCCAGTGTCCTCAATTCACGGTTCGCATCAGGGACTAACGCACGGGCCCAATAAGGAGACCATTCTGGTAATCGGAAGGAGAGTCTGCCGAGCGGCGGAAAAGTATCTCTCTCTAAAGGACAAAATGATAGCCGGATGTGGATACTAAGTATATCTCCTGAGCAATCAGGATTGAGCTTAACCCTTCGGTAACCTTCGCATACCTATGCCACGCCCTACTTTTCTTTACGAGCTCACATGTTGTGGCCTTCAAGACGCTGGCGCGGTTGGTGAGCGCTTTCCGGAAGGGCGGAAAAGGGGCCCAATTCGAGCAGCGCTTCACGGGCAACACACGGTGCGCCAGGAAAAAGACATAGGTGCCATACCAGAGCGTTGGAACCCAAGATTTTCACACTCTGCTTACAAGTTCGAGACATCTCGGTCATGCCGTCCGTGTATTGTCGTTTCACCCGGAGCGGGCTGTGTCGTTTCGACGTTTGGCCAAACGTAACCGAAATTGACAAACGGGCAACTACCATGCTATTGGCCTGGCGGGACGTTTTCAGCAGATCTGAACGGTCACGGTTCGATACGTTTCAGTCGATTGTGGGGCAGAGAATCGTACGAACGAGAAGAGGTATCAGGCTCAGGCTCGACTAGCCCCCCTTTCCTCTATTAGGTGGTGTCAGGACTCAGGCCCTCCTTCGTACTAAAGAATTTCAAGCCCAATATCTTTTATACTGGCTTTCTATCAACCCGTAATACCGCTGTGCGTACATTAAAGGAACCCATCTTCATGAAATCTGGAAACATCATTCGTCATTTTGTTTA
>DATELB010000078.1:0-5221 GCA_035277085.1 Nitrospira sp.
GTCGGCCCCAACAGCGGAGTCGTCAGCGCGGTGACTGAAAAGGGCATTATCGTGCAGGAGCGATTCACGGATGTTTACGGCAGAAAACAGGAGCGAGAGTACGTCAAGCTTCTCCATCCGAAAGAGGGCCTAGAATGAGACACATACAGCGAGATGCCACCACCATGTTCCGCATCCTGTCCGCCCTGGCGGCTGTGAGCCTTCCTCTGGCGGTTCCCTCCATGGGAGCGACCCCGGGGAGGGATGCCGAAGTGGCGATGACAGAGGCGGGCCTCGAGCGCGCGTCCTCGGACGTTGCTCCCGTGACGCCGACCGTGACCGCAATCGATGTACGCAAGGAGGCTGATCGCCTCAGCGTGACCATCAGCGGTGAAGGTACGTTGTCCCATGAGGCGGTCAGAGTCGACGAACGCCGTCTGGTGATCGACATCCCGCATGCCTTCTCAACCCTTCGCCGGCCTTCGATCAATGTCGGCCATCGGCTCGTCAAGCAAATCCGCGTCGGCGACCATGCAGACAAAGTTCGGCTGGTGTTCGACCTCGCGCACGAGGCGGAGTACGTCGTCGAGCCGCGTGGCTCGCAGATGCTTGTGACCTTCAAGGATCCAGCGACTGACAACCGGTTGGAGCAGGAGATTGCGGCAATGCGTGCCGCCGATCTTCCGCCTATCCGCATCGAACGCGTTCAGGATGGCAAGACACAAGCCGTGGCGCACCGGGCGCTCCCCGCGTTTCGTGTGCGCCCCATTCAAATGATGGCCGAACCGGACGCCACGGAAAAACATACGCCGAAAGACGATCTCGTCGTCGGTGAAACGCGCTATACGGGCCGTCGGATTTCCTTGGATTTCCAGCAGGCCGATATCGGCAACGTGCTCCGGTTGATTGCCGAAGTCAGCGGCTTCAACATCGTGATCGGTGAGGGCGTCAAAAGCAAAGTGACGATGAAGCTCGTGAGCGTGCCCTGGGATCAGGCCCTGGACATGATCTTGAAGATGAATGGTCTGGGGAAGATCAAGCAGGGCAATATCCTTTGGATCGACTCACTCGCCAACATTGCGAAGCAAGAGGATGAAGAGGCGCGAGCGAAGGATGCCAAGGTCAAGGCCGAGGACCTCGTCGATCGCGTGTTTTATATCCGGAACCTCCAAGCGCAGGAGCTGATGACGTCTCTGAGGCAAAACCTTAGCCAGAGAGGGATCATGCAGGTGAGCCAGGGCACCAACGCGTTGGTGGTCCGGGACACGGAAACGAAGATGACGGTGCTCAAGCAGTTGATCGAAGGCCTGGACCTCGAAGTACCCCAAGTGCAGATCGAGGCGCGCATCGTCCAGGCGGATACCGTCTATGCTCGCGGCTTGGGCGTGCAATGGGGCATCCAAAATTTCGATACCGGACCCAATTCGTTTTCGGGATTGGGCAATCTGACGGGACCGTTTGCTCCAATCGCAGGAACCGGTGGGACCACGATTCCGCGGGACTTCCTGGTCAACTTGCCCGCCCAGGTCGCCGGACTGCCCGCGGTCCCCGGCATCGGATACACGTTTGGCAAGCTGGCGCCGGGCTTCGCACTGGATTTGAGATTGTCGGCCGGCGAGTTGCTCGGCTTGGCGAAGGTCATTGCCGCGCCGAAAATCACCACCTTGGACAAGCGCGAGGCGAAGATCTCGCAGGGTGAATCCATTCCCTTCCAGACCACGTCGTTGCAGGGCACCCAGACGACGTTCGTCGATGCCAATCTTGAATTAAACGTCACCCCGCAAATCACCTCGCGGGATCCGAAGGAAATCGGAAAGCAGATCATGATGCGCGTGCGGGCGACCCGCAACGCGGTCGGTGCGAGAAGCAACCCGGCCGGTCCGAGCATCGATCGCCGCGAAGCCAACACGCAGGTGATCGTCCGTGACGGGGAAACCATGGTCATCGGCGGCGTCTTCATCGATACGCAGAACAACAACGTGCAGGGCGTGCCGTATCTCTCACGGATTCCCGTCCTGGGGTGGCTGTTCAAGAACAAGTCTGAAAGCGTCTCCAAACAGGAACTCCTGATCTTCCTGACACCCTCCATCGTCAAAGCCTAGAGGCTTGCCGGCAGTCCGCAGCCGCGGCTGCCGGCGACTTCACCATCTTCGCAGGCTCTATTCCACAGCGCTCAGGCGCATCCTCCCTCCACCGTAAAACCTAGTCTCTTTTCGTTGGGTTGTGCTACCATCGGCAGGATTTGCCCCGATCGGCCGTGGGATCCTTCCATCAGCCATGACACCAATGACCGGCCAACGTATTGCCGTCCAGCTCGGAGAGCGCAGCTACGACATCCATCTGGAGCCGGGCTCGAGCCGCTCGCTCGGAGACCGCCTCACGCGACTGGCCGAGACCGGGAAGATCGGGATCGTCACCGACCGCCATGTGGCGCGGCATTATCTGAAGCCGGTGGCCGCCTCTCTGAGACAGGCCGGGTTTGAGCCGGTGGCCATCGTCCTGCCGCCCGGCGAGCGCACCAAGACTCTGGCGACCGTTGCCCGGATTCTCGATGTGTTGGCCAAACACCGATTCGAGCGTCGTTCGTTCCTGCTCGCGCTGGGAGGCGGCGTCATCGGCGACCTCGCAGGGTTCGCCGCCTCGATCTATCAGCGCGGCATCCCATATGTACAAGTTCCAACGACGTTGGTCGCGCAGGTCGATTCCAGCGTCGGCGGAAAAACGGGCGTCGATCACCGTCTTGGGAAAAACCTGATCGGGGCGTTCCACCAACCCAAGGCCGTCATCATCGATCCGTTCATGCTCCATACCTTGCCGCGTCGTGAATGGATCGCCGGTCTGTCCGAGGTCATCAAATACGGCATTATCGCCGACGAAGCGTTCTTTTCATTTTTAGAGGCCTCGATGTGTGATCTGCTGAAATTAGAGCCGGGGGCGGTGATGCAGGCGGTCGCGCGTTCGTGCAAAATCAAGGCGGAGGTCGTTGGCGCGGATGAACGGGAATCCGATCGCCGGCGCATCTTAAACTATGGCCATACCATCGGCCATGCGTTGGAATCGCTGGGGGGGTATCGCCGTCTGATCCATGGGGAGGCGGTCGGCATTGGTCTCGTCACGGAAGCCGACCTGGCGGTCCATCTGGGGTTGTGCGGCAAGGAGGTGTCCGCTAGGATCCGCCGGCTCGTTCATGCGGCCGGGCTCTCCGATCAGATACCGTCCAAGACGACATTTCGCCGGTTATGGGACGCCATGCAGCATGATAAGAAGGTCGTCGGCGGCAGGGTCATGGGCGTCTGGCCTGTCCGGATCGGAGAAGTCGTGATCCGCCCCCTCGACCAGGAAGCCTGCGCGAACTGGTTTGGTATGCGTGAATCGCGCCGGAAACCCGGGAATCGGGCAGGGGAAAGCGCTGGCCGATGGCGATGAAACGTCCTCCCTCACTCGGACAACTCGAACAAGCGTTGAAGGAAAAGACGCGCGAGGTGGATGTGCTGCATCGGATCACGGATTCGATCAGCAATACCCTCGACCTCGAAGCCGTTCTCAAACACATCGTCGAGATCGTGGTCGAAGTCACGAGAGCCGATGCCTGTCTGCTGTACCTCCTGTCCGACGGCCAGGACGAGCTCATCCTTCGGGCCTCGAAAAATCCGCATCCGAAGCTGATCGGACGAATCACGATCGGCATGGGCGAGGGCATCACCGGCTGGGTCGCCCGCGAGCGCACCCGCGTCGTCATTCCCAGCAACGCGAGCGACGATCCCCGGTTCAAGTTCTTCCATAATCTTCCGGAAGACCGCCATCAAGCCTTCGTGTCCGTTCCGATCATGGCTAAAAAGGAAGTGGTCGGCGTGATCAACGTTCAGCACAAGCGGCCGAAGCGGTACCGGCCGGACGAACTGGCCCTGCTGTCGACCATCGCCAATCAGGTCGGAGGAGCGATCGAAAACGCGCGGCTGTACGAGCAGATGCGCCGTAAGGCGCTACAAGTAGAAACGCTGTCCCAGGTGTCGGAAACAGTGGCCTCTAGTCGCTTGATCGAGGACGTCTTACAGCTGTTGGTGACCATGACGGCGCAGATGATGAATTCGAAGATCTGCTCGATCATGCTGCTGGACGAATCGACCGGCGATCTCCGGATCGAGGCCACGCAGAGTCTGAGTGAACACTACCGGCGGAAGCCCAATCTCAAGATCGGGCAAAGCGTGAGCGGCCGGGCGGTACAAGAGCGGCGGCCGATCATCGTCGGCGATGTCACGAAGGAGCAGGAGTACATGTATCCCGACATGGCCAAGAAGGAAGGTCTGTCCTCGCTGCTGTCAGTGCCGATGATGGTGCGTGAAAAAGCCGTGGGCGTGATCAACAGCTACACGTCGGTTCCGCACGCCTTTACGAGCGAAGAGGTCAAACTGCTTCAGGCCATCGCCAATCAAGCCGCCATCGCGATCGAGCACACGAAACTGCTGGAAAAGTCGTTCGAGATGCAGGAGGCGCTGGCTGTCCGAAAGCTCCTGGAACGGGCGAAGGGCTATCTCATGCGGTCGAAGAAGCTGTCGGAAGAAGAAGCCTTCAGGCTCATCCAGCGGCAGAGCATGGATCTGCGGAAATCGATGCGGGAGATTGCGGAGGCCGTGCTGCTCGCCGGCGAACTCGAAGAACGCGCCGAAAAACAGCGCGGATAGATCGCTATTTCTGCGGGATCGGGTTTGTGCGCTGTGAACGGGCCCGCTCCGCTTCCTGGTCCGCCAACTGCTTCTTGATGTCCTGCACCTCCTTGCGCAGTGCTTCGATCTCGGCATCCCGCTGTACAGGGTCGGCTTTGTCCGCATTGCCGGATTGTGGGGGAAGCGTCGGGGCGTTCCGTGCCGTGGCAGAGGGCAGAGAGGCCGGCGGGAGCATCGCCAGCAATTCATAGTCGATCACGAGCGTGCTGTCCGTGGACCGGGCATCGCGATAACTGTTCCCTCGTAGTGCGGCCTCCGGAATGAACGACAGCGTGCGGTTCGCGAATGCCGTCCCAGCCGGCGTCGTACGGTTGGCCATGCCGGTCGTCGTTGGCGCATCCAAGCCTGAGCGGTCTTCGGTCAGGGTGACATAGAGTGAACGACCGTAGGCATACAGGACACCGGTCATCTCTCCGATCCTGAAGTCGACCTCCTGATCCGGTGTTGCCCGCCTGAGTCCCTCGGAAATGAGCGGCGCAACATGACCGACTTGGCTTCCAGAGAACAGCCGACGGACA
>DATELB010000079.1:0-2198 GCA_035277085.1 Nitrospira sp.
CGGGATGTTGAAAAGCAGGTCATCTCACCCGCCCACCCCGACGCGCCGAGACGCCTCTTCCAATCTGCGTTCTCGCATCGCTCGACGCAAACTGCTTTGGAACATTTTGAGAGTCTAATTAGGCATCGGCTATGCTGGAACTGAAAAAGATCAACGCGTATTACGGCGAGAGCCACATTCTTCGCGACGTCTCATTCACCGTCTCGGCGGGCGAGGTTGTCTGTCTGATGGGCAGAAACGGCGTTGGAAAGACGACCACGCTCAAAGTCATCACCGGTCTGCTGCCGGCGCGCTCCGGCGACATGCTGTTCGACGGCGGTGATATTACGAAGCTGAGCACCGATCGACGCGCCCGCCGGGGGCTCGCCGTCGTGCCGCAGGGACGCGAGATTATTCCCCATCTCACTGTGCGCGAAAATCTACAGTTGGGGTTTTGGGCAAGATCGGATCAGCCGGGCGCAGCCGTGGAGAAGGCTGCCTTCGACGAAGTGTACCAGTTGTTTCCGAAGCTCACGCAAATCCTCCACCGTCCCGGCGGTGTGCTAAGCGGCGGAGAGCAGCAACAGCTCGCAATCGGACGTGCCATGTTGTCGAATCCTAAACTGCTGCTTCTGGATGAGCCGACGGAGGGGATCCAACCCTCGATTATCGACCAGATCGAAGACGTGATCATGGGCTTCAAGCGATCGCGGCGGTTCGCCATTCTGCTCGTCGAACAGGGGCTTCACTTCGCGGCCCGTTTGGCCGAAAAATATGTGGTGATGGCCAAAGGGGCGGTGGTCGCGGCGGGCAAGAGTGATGAGTTGAGCGCGGAGATGGTCAGGCAGCATTTGACCGTGTAGCTGCAGATCTGCTTTGCCCCTCTAACGCGCATCCCAGAACGAACGGTTACAGGATGTGGATGGTCGTCTACTGCTTCCAGCGCTGGATAAACCGCATGGCTCTGTCGTTCTTTGGCTCCGCAAACTTGGTCCGTTCAGGACTATGTCCGAATGGACCTTCGAACACTGCGTCTCGCCATCGCCTTGGCGACCACAATGACAGGGCCATGCATCGGAGGCAGATGAAAACGCTTCTCTTCATCGCGCTAGCCGTTCTCGCTCCTATCCGCGCGGCGGCGTGGGGGGATCTCGAGCATATGATGGTGGCGGCAATCGCCTACGACCGGCTAACGCCGGAGGTTCGAGAGAAGGTCGCTGCACTGTTGAGGCTTAATCCGCAGTACGCCTCATGGGTCGCCGATGTCTCCGGGCAGGAAGCGCTGATCGCATTTCTTCGAGCCTCTCGATGGCCGGATGACATTAAATCGGACCGCTCGTATAAGCAGGATGGGGAGCAGGGCGGGAACCGTCCTTCAGGGGAGACCGCCGCTCGAAACATCGGCTATGCGGATCAACTCATGCACAAGTACTGGCATTTCGTCGATCTGCCGTTCTCACCCGACAACACGGCTCTCGTTGACCCGCCGGTCCCGAATGCGAGAACGCAGATTGCGCTTTTTCGTACGGTGCTAACCTCTACCGCTGCCTCGCGTGATCTCAAATCGTACGACCTGGTCTGGCTGATACATCTCGTGGCGGACGTTCATCAACCGTTGCATGCGACATCCCGCTTTGACAAGGCGCATCTCACGGGAGACGACGGAGGCAACCGTGTTTTCGTCTGTAGCACTCCCTGTCTGAAGCAGGAAAAGCTGCACAGCTTTTGGGATCATGCTCTTGGGGTCAGCACGGACACGGCCGTTGCCCTTGAGAAAGCAACACACCTGCCTATGGCGGATCCGCAGCTGGCCTCGATCATTGATGAAAGTGTTTGGATTCGGGAAAGTTTCGAGGCGGCTCAAACGCATGTCTACGCCTCACCCATTGGTGTTGGTGTCGGCCCCTATGAAGTGACCGACAACTATTCAGCGGCGGCGCAAGAGCTGGCTGCCCAGCGCATCGCCCTGGCCGGGGCCCGCCTTGCCAATCTGCTCAATGACGCGCTCAAGTAACGGCCTGACGGCCATTTGACGTTCGCGACGGGTTCCGCATACACTCCCGCCACCGCGGTCAGGGAGAATGCATGAAGCGTTATCTCCTCACTCTTGCCTGTCTCTGTTTCCTCTTGCCACTCCCGGCCATCGCTGAGAACCAACCATCCGCGGAAAAACAGGAGTTGGTGGCGGAGGCCTCAGTCTTGATGCCCTGGAAGGGAGA
>DATELB010000080.1:0-12780 GCA_035277085.1 Nitrospira sp.
AGATATCTTTGGGGAAGACGTCCGCCTCTCGGGAAATACCCTCGCCGTGTCAGCTTACGGGGAGGCGAGTAGTGCAACGGGGGTCAATGGCAATCAGTCAGACAACAGCGCGCCGGAGAGCGGAGCCACTTACGTGTTTGAGCAGTGAAGCTCAAGAGCCAAAGGCTTCTTGAGCCATGAGTTGACGCGAAGCCGCTGCCAAAACACCCTGACGCACCATGACCGACAATGATCTGAGTCATTCCGACTTCTTCTCTTTTGTGGATGATTCCTCTTACTCCTGAGGTAGGCTTTCGACGGGACTCTTAATGAGTGTCCGTAGGTTCTCCCCTACAGGCCCACCACATTCAAGGACTGCTGTCTAAACGAAATGGCGCCCAAGGCTTCTTATTCAAGCAACGTACGTCGCCGAAGGAACTGTCCGCGGCGATCGAGCAGGCTATAGCTTCGGTAAAGTGGCGGGAAAGGGTCCGCGTCCTGCGACGAGGACGCTTTAGTGAACAGGCGGTATGGATCTGGGTAGGCGCGGCGGACCGGAAAAAAAGGACCGTTTTCAGCGATGAGGCTATAAATAAGTTTG
Organism: Nitrospira sp.; assembly: GCA_035277085.1. Classification (GTDB taxonomy): domain Bacteria; phylum Nitrospirota; class Nitrospiria; order Nitrospirales; family Nitrospiraceae; genus Nitrospira_C. Next base: position 581 of record DATELB010000080.1, read on the forward strand.
CAACTAAGAAAAAGCGCCCTCAACGATACCTGGTATCGCCGAATCAACAACTTTCCCGTCTTCCAGTTTGAGCACTCGATCACCGAGATGGAAATAGCGGTCATCATGTGTAATCACGACCACGCTCTTCCCGCGTGCACGCAGATCAGGCAATAACTCACGGTAGAAGATTTCCTTGTATTCAGGATCCTGATCGGCTGCCCACTCATCGAACACGTAAATGGCCCGATCTTCCAGATAGGCCGTCACCAATGCTAACCGTTTCCGCTGCCCTTGCGACAAATCCGTCGTCGAAAATGTGCGCCCTTTGATTTCAACCTTGTGGTCCATTCGAAGACGGGAGAGGTAAGACTTCCCCTGAGACTCGACCAGCGCATCGTCCAGCCCTAGCAGCTTTTCAAAGAGATAGGAGTCAGAAAACACCACTGAATAGTGATCGCGATACCAGGCGCGGTTGGCATCCGAGACCACTGTGTCTCCGAGACGAATTTCCCCCTGTTGGGGAGAGTATAGTCCGGCAAGTACTTTGACGAATGTGGACTTGCCGCTTCCGTTCCCTCCGATCACAAAGACCAGTTCTCCGGGGGCAATTTCGACGTCAATCGGTCCCAGCTGGAAGGAATGTTCTCTCTTTACATCGCGCGTGTAGGTAAAGGCGACCCCTTTGAGCTGCACGATCGGATGCAATAGGGACTCGGCGCTCACTTCAACACTGTCGGATTGAACCCACTCGTCCAAAGACACGCCCAGCCGCTGGATATTGTCGAACGCGACCTGGCCTTTCTCCAGGGTCGGCAAGACGCCGATAATGCCCCAAATTGGATTCATCATGTACAACAACACCACCACGTACCCGATGAGAGATTCCGACGGGAGCGAGAACAGCCTCGGAAACACAAACAGGATCACACCAATCATCGTGTAAAACGCCAGTTGCGACCAGGCTTCGGCAAAGGCGTATTGTTTTGAAGCTTCTATAGTGTTCCGTCTATAAAGATCCGCGGCCCCATAGAGCTCTCTGTCTAGGAACTCTCTGCGACGACGGTGATGCATCACCAATTCCTTGATTCCTTCCGTGAGGCCGCGGAATTGCCTGAACAACAGCGCTCTGGCCTCGCGAGAAGAGTAGATCGTCGCAAAGGCTCTGGTGTGCAGCCAATGATAACCGCATGCGCCCAACAATGTGGCCGCGACGACAAGGAGAAATGTGGGCAATGAGAGCCACGCCAGATAAATGCCACAGCCGGCGACGACGGCTGCGTTCATCGCGAGATTAGGCAGACATTGAATTGCCCAGGCCAGCATGCTCACATCATCGCTCAGTGTGACCAAAATATTCGAGGGACCTTGGGATTCAATGCGTTGAAATGGAGCCTTCAGAATCTTCTCACAGAGTTTGAGAGAGAGGTCCAACGTATTGTCTTGTGAAAAACGGGCTAACATCGTCTGCGAGACGATTTGCGTGAACAGTTTTCCTGCTACCACGGCGACAAACCCTATCGCCAAGAGAACCCCCTCATCATGCCGCTGCTGAAGCACTCGGTTGATGAGAGCCAGCACTGCGGCGCTGCATATCCCGGAAAGTGCGCCAGCTCCAACCATGGCCACCAACATGGACCGTGAGCGCTGGACTAAAAAGTAGATGAAGCGAGGGAATTGGGGGATCATGCCGGATCACCCATTACGCGATGCTGTTCATCGGCCGCATCCTCCCCAGCGTGTGTTTTGAAGTGACGCTCCATGTGGCAAGCTAATTCCTCAACATGGGGAGAGACGAACATTCGGCCGGCGTTTTCAACCGGAAGGTACAGGAGACAGCTTTCTTTGTTGCCTAATTCATGCCAGCGATGGCGCATATCCTCAATGCCTTCCTTGATCTGATTTCTCGAAGCAACGACATTGATGATCCGACAGGTGGCTCGCCGGACTCGGTAGCGAGCCACCGCGACCAATGTGGCTTTCGTCAACCGTTGAACTTGAAAGTCCTGATCTTCGATGTGACCCGCGAGGGATTGAACAAACAACGACCTCAGCACCTGGCCTTTCCGTTTTAGCGTCGCCCACCACTTCCTCAGCGGCAATTGCACGACCGCACAGATATCCATCCAAACCTTTCCGACAATAATAACGGCCATAAACACATGACGAATTAATAATCCTCGATGTCTGGCATGCATAGCGGGATGCCAGGTATCAAGCATGAAAATCGTGGCGGTTTGTCCCTCTGCAGCGAGTTGTTGAGCCATCTCGTACACAATCAGTCCACCCGTGCAGACACCTGCCAACAGGTACGGTCCCTCCGGTTGAACTTGCCGAAGAGCATGGATATAGTGCGACGCCATTTCTGGCACCGATGTGAAGGGAGCCTCATTCCCGTCGAGGCCTCTCGCCTGCAATCCGTAGAGAGGTTGCTCAGACCCCATGAGGTTGGCGAGCTTGGCAAAAACCAGAACATTTCCATTAACCCCCGATACCATGAATATCGGCGTCGCCGATCCGCTTGGCTGAATTGCCACAAGAGATTGCCACGGGGGCGTCCAGTTAGCGCGGGTGAGAACCTCGGCCAGTTGCGCAATGGTCGGTGCTTGAAAGAGCGTGGCGAGCGGCAGATGCTTTCCGAAGACGGTCTCCAGCTGAAAAAAGAGCTGCGCGGCTTTCAGCGAGTTCCCTCCAAGGTCAAAAAAGTTGTCGTGAACGCCGATCTCCTGCACGTCCAACACCTGTTGCCAAAGAGCGGTCAGCTGCACTTCCATCCCGTTTCGCGGCTGCACATAGCTGCTTCCTCGGGAATGGTGCTCAAAATCAGGTGGAGGCAACGCGCCCCTGTCGACCTTCTTGTTGGCTGTCACGGGTAATTGTTTCAGGAACATAAAGTAGGAAGGAACCATATAGTCCGGAAGAACAGACCGCACAAAAGATCGAAGCTGTTCTGATGAAATTGGCGACCCCTCGACTGATACGACATACGCTATGAGTTGCTTCAGACCGTGCTGATCCTCACGTGCAGTCACGACCGCCTTGCTCAGCTTAGGATGACGACTTAGCACCGACTCAACTTCTCCCAGTTCGATGCGAAAACCTCTGATCTTGACTTGATGATCCATCCGGCCCAAATGCAGAATCTTCCCATCTTTGCGATACCGACCCAGGTCGCCTGTACGATACAGCCGTGCGTTCGGATGAAACGAAAATGGGTGAGGAATAAACCGATCGGCAGTCATGTCGCGACGTCGGTGATAACCCCGTGCCAGTCCCTCGCCACCGATATAGACCTCTCCGGACACACCGATAGGCACGGGTTGTAATTGATCATCAAGTATATATATCTCGGTGTTTGCGATAGGCCTGCCGATCGTAATCTCTTGATTGTCGGCCTCAACCCGCTCGATCGTCGACCAGATCGTGGTCTCGGTCGGACCATACATGTTCCACAGCACCTTGGTCCGTTTGCACAGCTCCCGTGCCAAATCTTGGGGGAGCGCCTCACCGCCACACAGTGCCGTCAATGACGCGTTTCCTGACCAGCCAGCGTCGAGAAGAAGGTGCCAGGTGGCTGGTGTGGCCTGCATCAGCGTCGGCTGAACTCTCTCGATGCATTCTCTTAGCCTCCTTCCGTCCGCCGCTACAGCGCGACTCACGATTTCCACCTGGGCCCCGACTATCAACGGCAAGTACAGTTCGAGACCGGCGATGTCGAACGAAAGGGTCGTCACGGACAGCATCACATCACGAGATACGCATCCCGGCTGACGTTTCATCGACCAGAGGAAGTTCACCAACGAACGATGACGGATCTCCACTCCTTTCGGTTGGCCGGTGGATCCGGAGGTATAGAGGATGTAGACCAGGTCCTCTGCCGTTGCCTGAGGCGGGAGATCGTGTTCGGCTGTCTGCTGCAAGACGCCGTCCTCGCGATCAAGAAGGACTGCTCGACAAGCCTGTCCGATGAAGCGTTCCGAGAGCGCCGATGTGGTAATGACGAGAAGAGCACCTGAATCCTCCACCATGAAGCGAATTCGATCTTGCGGATAGTCCGGATCGAGCGGTACATAGGTGCCCCCCGCCTTCATGACAGCGAGCAACGCTACGACCATGTCGAATGACCGTTCCAGGCAGACCCCCACCACTGTCTGTGTCACGACACCCTTCTCACGAAGCAGACGAGCGAGCTGATTCGCCCTAATATTCAGGGAGTGGTAGCTCAGTGATCTCCCTTCCATGGACAAGGCAATGGCATCCGGCGTTTGCTGCGCCTGTCCCTCGAACAACTCGGGGAAGCACTGAGTATAGGGATAATCGGAGGCGGTCCTGTTCCACTCTTCGAGCAGGCGTAGCCGCTCCCCCCGGCTCATCATGGACAGTTCCCAAAGTCGCAAAGTGGGTTTTGACAGGGCGTTTTCTAGCAATGTGACAAAATGACCCAGGAACCGCTCGGCCGTCTCGCGTGTGAAGAGGTCGGTGTTAAACGTGAGGTATATCTTCTTTGCAACCTCCAGTTCGATCGACAGGCTCAGGTCAAACTGGGCAGATCCCGGATCGACTTCAAACGGCTCCCACTTCAGTCCCCAAAGCTGGATATCTCCGATCGGGGCATTTACCATGTTGAACAACACTTGGATGAGAGGGGCCATGCTCGGATCTCGGCTGACCTCGAGCGTATCGACCAGTCTGTCGAAGGGGTAATCCTGATTGGCAAAAGCGCCGAGCGCAGTTTCCTTTACCCGTTCCACTAACTCATGGAAGGAGGGATTGCCGCTTACATCCGTACGAAACACCAAGATGTTGACGAACGTCCCGATCAGCTGTTCCATGACCATTTGCGTCCGATTCGCGATCGGCGAACCGACGGCCACATCGGTCTGACCCGAATAGCGACTCAGGAGGAGTTGGAAGCAGGCCAGCATCGTCATGAATGAAGTCGTCTGACGTTGCGAGCTGAATTCTTTCAATTGTGCGATCAACGTCTCCGGAAGCTCAACAGCACAATAGGCTCCGCGAAATGTTTGTGTAGACGGCCTGGGGAAATCCGTCGGCAGATACAAAATCGGAAGGCCTGTTAGTTTCCTCGTCCAATAGTCCTCTTGATCCTTTAAGTGTTGATCTGTGAGGCAACGACGTTGCCACGCGGCATAGTCCGCGTACTGTACAGGGAATGGCGTCTCAGGCAACGGCAAATTCTGACAGAGTGCATTGTAGTAGGCGGCGAAATCCCGACCGAGAATCCCAAACGACCACTGATCTCCGACAATATGATGCATGTTCAGCACCAAGACGTGGTCATCATCATCGAGCGTTACCACGGAGATCCTCGCGAGGGGCCCGCGTTCGAGGTCAAATGGTCGAGCGCCTTCCTCTTCCGACAGGCGACGGGCTTCGCCTTCTCGTTGCTCTTTCGGCAGTCTTCGGAGATCGATTTCAAGGAGATGTGGCGGTCGCCATGGGGCGATCCGTTGGACCAATCCAGCTCCCGTCATGGCAAAGGTAGTCCGAAACGCCTCATGCCGACGTGAAAGGAGGTCTGCCACCTGGCGGAAAATCGGCAGCTTGAGCGATCCCTTTTGCCGCGACACGAACAACAGATTGTAGGCGGTGGCTTCCGGAGCCAGTTGTTGGATGAACCACATCCGCTGTTGGGAATAGGACAGCGGCAACGCCGTGGCGCGGGAGACGGGCACGATGGGTGGCAGCGACGGGCGGGAATTGACCCGGCGCTGTTCGATTCTGATGTGCTCGGCTACTCCGTCAATCGTCGGCGAATCAAAGAGTGTGCGCAGCGGCAATTCGACCCGAAACACTTCCCGAATGCGTGAGACGACCAGAGTGGCTAACAGCGAATGGCCGCCAAGCGCAAAGAAGCTTTGATGGATATCCGTTGCTGGTCGGCCCAGAACTTCTGACCAGATCTCCGTCAGGCTCTGCTCGATCTGGTCGCGCGGACGAATGGGCATCGCTTCACCTAGTTCCGTTCCCACCGCGCGATCTTTCAGTGCATGGCGATCGACCTTTCCATTCGGAAGAAGCGGCAGAGCATCCAGAACAATGACCGCAGCCGGCACCATGTAGTGAGGGACTCTTCTCATCATCAGCTCTTGCAGGCGCGGGCTGACGGAGGCTGGTAACCGATCAGAGGTGACAAACGCGATGAGAGAGGAATCTGTCGGTAGATTCTCTTGCAGGATGGCCACGGCGTCGTGGACATCCGGCAAGTCTCGGAGCACAGCCTCGACCTCGTCGAGTTCAACTCGATGCCCCCTGATCTTTACCTGATGATCTGCACGGCCGATAAATTCGATGTTTCCGTCTGGGCGGAACAGTCCAAGATCACCGGTCTTGTACATGCGGGTTCCCGGCACGTAAGGATTTGCCAGAAACTTAGCATCGGTGAGTGCTGGTTGATTGTGATACCCACGAGCAAGGGTCGCTCCGCCGATGCAGATTTCTCCGATCACTCCAATAGGAACCGGTTGCATGTCGGCATCCAACAAGTAGATCGTACTGTTCGCGATAGGTTTTCCTATTGGGACCCGCATTCCCTGCTCGGTGCCGTTCGTTCGATAGACTGTTGACCACACAGTCGCTTCGGTGGGTCCGTATTCGTTGTAGAGCGTCGCCTCGGGAAGGCGTTCATGGTGCCGGTGCACAAGATCGACAGGCAGCCTTTCTCCCGCGGCAACAACCACGCGCAACGAGGAGAGCGAGGCCGGGAGACTGTCACGAAGAACCACATCGTAGAGGGACGGCACCCACACCACGTGTGAAATCTGATGACGAGAAATCAGCGCGGTCAGCTGCCGGGGGTCCCGATAGCTATCTTCTGACGGGATCACCAATGTCCCCGCATGCAGCAAGGTCCAGAAAATGCCGGTGATTGACCCGTCAAATGCTAAAGGAAAGGTCAGGAGACATCGATCCACTGGCTCTTCATAGTAGGTCAGGCGCGCAGCCAACGAATGGAGCAGTGCCCGATGGGTCACCTCAACGCCTTTAGGACGGCCGGTCGATCCTGACGTATAGATGACATACGCAAGATGATCGAGCTCGAGCGTCGGTAATGATGCAGGAGCAACCAGGTCTTCACCTGCTTCTCCGGCATCTTCCAGTTCGATGACCCTCTCGTTCGCAAACGGCAACTGCGACCGAAGATGCCGTTGTACCACCAACACACTCGCCCCCGCGTCCTCAAGAATCAAACGTTGTCGGTGTTCGGGAGCGTTGGGATCCAACGGCACATAGGCTGCGCCGGCCTTCAGAATCCCGAGCAGTCCTACGAGACTCTGTGTCGAACGCTCGGCACAGAGAGCGACCCGGACATTGCGACCTTGCGTCAACTTACAGATGCGCTGCGCCAGTCTTACGGCCTCCGTGTGTAAGCTGCGATAGGTCAAGTGGCTCTCTCCGCAGACAACAGCCTTATGCCCCAGCTTCCCTGCGATTCTCGCGGCAATGACGTCGGGAATACAGGAGACGAACGGCAGCTCAGCCGCCGTTTCATTCCACTTGACGACGACGCGATCTCGTTCTTCTTCTTCCAGAAGAGGTAATGCACCCAGACGGGCGGCCGGCTCACGAGTCAGAGACCCTAGCAGCATTTCCAGCTGTCCGAGCATGCGATCCACCGTTACGCCGTCGAACAATGCCGTGTCATACAGCATGAGAAGCTCAAGCCCACCAAGGCCGTTGACGATGAGCAAGGTCAGGTCGAACTCAACCGCTAGATCTTCTACCGGACGATGGCTGGCCGAAAGTCCCTGGAGTTTCAGATCGAACAATGGATCGTCTTCCCAGACGATCATGACGTTGAACAGCGACGTCGAGCTCGTGCCACTCCGGCTGTTCAAGGAGCCGATGACTTGCTCGAACGGCACATCCTGATTGTCAGAGGCTTCTGCCACCACCTGCCGCGCTCGAGCCAAGAGTTCCTCTGCCGTCCTGACGCCTGAGAGATCCATTCGCAAGGCGACGGTGTTGACCAGGTAGCCGAACAAATCCTCCCACTGCGCAAAACGCCGATTGGCAACGATGGCCCCGACGACGATGTCATCTGTGCGTGCACAGCGTTGAAGCCATGCGGTAAATGCCGCATACAGCAGCATGAACTTTGTGACACCGTGCCGTTGACACGAGGTCTCAAGTGACTTGACCAACGCCTCGGAAAGCAGGCGGGATCTCGCTCCCCCGAGAAACTGGCGGACGCGGGGCCGAGGCCGATCGGTCGGGAGAGTCAGTGTTGGAGGAAGGCAAGCCAGTTGATGTTTCCAATAGGACAGCTGGCCGGCACATTTACCGGAATCCAACAAGCTCCGCTGCCATTGCGCATAATGTCGATATTGGGCCTGCGGCGGTGGAAGCGCGCGGCAATCGGCGCGGCCCTTCTGATTGTAGAGTGCTGACAGTTCTTTGGAGAACAGCCGCAGAGACCAACCGTCGGCGACGAGACGGTGAACGGTGATCACACAGACGCGATCATCCTCGCTTCGCTCGAGCACCAGCACTCTCAGCAAAGGAGCTGTGCCGAGATCAAACGGAACCAACGTTTCTTCCCGTATCCACCTTCGTATTTCCTCATCTATGTTTGGCACATACACGTCACGGAGAGAGTTGAACCGTATCGGCACCACCACCCGCGAGCCGACGGACTGATAGGCTCGTCCATCCTCCGTCGCAAAGCTTGTACGGAGCATGCCGTGTCGAGAGACAATCCCTTCGAGGCTCCTGGTGAAGCCGTCTCGGTCAAACGACCCTCTGAGTGTGATAGCCAAAGAGATGTGGTTCAAGGCACCACCTGGCTGCATTTGCTCAAGGAACCATAACCGCTCTTGACTGAATGAAAGAGCGTGCCGTAGCCCGTCATCTGCGGGAACACCACTCTCTTTCCCAGTCGGATAGACGGTCGCCGGGGCAGCCGATGCGTGTTTAGCCAGGTCCTCGGTCTTTCTTTCAGAAGAGAGTGATCCGACAATGTGCAAGGCCAGGTCGTGGATGGTCCACTGACTGAATAGCTGTGTAAACGTCAGTTCGATCCCGTAATCCTGCTCAACGCGGTTCTTGATCAGGCTCGTTCCGAGGGAATCGAGTCCGAAATTCACGATTGAAGTCTCGGCATTCATTCGATCCACAGGCAAACCCGCTTGATCGGCAAACAATCGGAGCAGATATGTTTCGACCTCCCGTTCGCCCGTGGGTGGTCCAGTCGAAACAGCAGCTATGGGCTGTTCTGTTGATCCTGGGCCGGTAGCAATCACGCTCGAAGCAATGATCGGTAGTGACTGTCCCAGGTAGGCTTTACGACAGGCTTGACGCTGTATCTTCCCACTGGAAGTTCTGGGAATAGACCCGGAACGGACGAGAACGACGGCCCAGATCGGTACATCACAACGCTCTGCAACGACAACTCTAAGCGCTGTCGCCACATCTTCGACATCGACATTTGGTAAGCGTTCGATTTCATGGACAATGACCAGCCGTTCACATTCTTGCTCTACGATGGAAAAGGCCGCGCAGCCTCCTGAGCGCAGTGAGGCATGACACCCTTCCACTGCGAGCTCGATGTCATTCGGGTGCAAATTCCTGCCGTTCAGAATAATAAGGTCCTTGAGACGACCTGTAATGAACACCTGCCCCGCGTGCAGGAACCCCAGATCTCCTGTCCGGAGATAGCGGCCACTTTCTTTCCCCTCAGGAGCGACGTTAAAGGTTTCAGCGCTAGTGTCCGGACAGTTCCAGTAGCCTTCCGCCACGCTGGGACCGGACACCCACAGCTCACCCACTTCATTAGGCCGGCATTCAACGAGCGTCGCCGGATCCACAACCATGACCTGCATGTCAGGTAGCGGTCGACCGCATGCGACCAGTCTACGCGTTCCTTCGTTGTGAACGTCCTTCGTCTCCACGCGATTTGCTTCCAGCCGTTCGGTAGAAACAGCCATGACCAAGGGCGTTTCATCAGGCGGTGCACTCGAGACGACCAACGTTGATTCCGCCAGCCCGTAGGCCGGCGTGAACGCTGTACGCACGAATCCATGCGGGGCAAACGCGTCGCAGAACCGTTCGATCGTTTCAGGGTGGATCGGCTCCGCCCCACAACTGGCCACCGACCACCGTTGAAGATTGCTCCTCCAGTCCTTCTGTTTCTGAAGCGCCTTGACACAAGAATCATAGGCGGAGTTCGGCGCGCCGCTGTGAGTGACAGCCCAGCGATCGATGGCTTCGAGCCATCGAAGAGGGCGGCGGAGAAAGGTGAGCGGAGACATAAGGAATGCCGGTATGCCGGCATAGAACGGTCCAATAATGCCGTGCACGAGACCGTAATCATGAAAATAGGGCAGCCAACAGAGCGACCGGCTGTCTCTGTCAATCCGCGCTATATCTTGAAGACCTTTGCATTGAGCTAGCACGTTATGGTGCGAGATCATCACCCCGCGAGGCGTCGTCGTGGATCCAGATGTGTACTGCAGGTAGGCGAGCCGCAACGTGGGAGACTGGATAGAAAAGTCTTCTGTGCACGGCTCTTGGAGCTGATCAAGGGTCGCCCATGCGATCCCGTCGCCGTGTGTGCCTTGGGCCAATCCCTGGATCACCGCATCGTTCGCTGTCGCAGTCAGTACGAGCGAAACGGCCGCGTCATGAAAGATTGAACGAAGTCTGGGAAGGCTGTATTTCAATCGAAGAGGATCTGGCGAAGGAGCTGGCACAGGAACCAGGCCGGCTACAACACATGCCCAGAAGGCACAGGCAATGTCGAGCCCTGGCGGGAATAGAAGAAGCACGCGAGATCCAGGCGCGGCCTGTCGGCGCAGCCCCTTGGCTATGATATTGACCTTGCGAGCTAATTCTTCATAGGTGAGCTGCCCGGTGAGTGCTAGGTCATCGCGGACAAAGGCATAGGCCAACGCCTCCGGCTCTTGTCCACAACGCCAGAGAAACAGCTCGTCCAGGCTTTGCACATACCCAGGCACCCGATCGATCATATCTTCATCGATCCCGCGCCAATCATGAGGCTGTGAACATCAAGCGCATTATCTCGGCAAGGAAACGAGGGCGGCACGCTCTCTCATGACGGAGGACACCGCCCATGGTGATTCCCACATTCTAAGAAAACGGAAAACACTTAAAGATGACGCTCAGTCATAAACTTATGACACCTCACCGCATCGTCAAAGAAGAATTGGATATTGATGCAATCCTGTAAACGGCACGGTAGAGCTTCAAGCTGTGGTGGATGCGTAAGGTTTCAGGAAACCTATAGGAACACTTATCACATGGGTCCTGTGTAGACGCTTTCATTTAAGGGTTCTCTTCAAATGGCCCAAACGTTAGCATTCAAACCTACGGCCCCCAACTGGGCAGCAAATTGACATCAGCCTGCTCGAAAAGGCCCAATCCCGCACCTCCCCGTTATTACTTTCCCTTTTCTTTGAATGAAATCGAAAAACTGGGGGTAAAAAGATACACTGTACTGAATTAATTGAATTCGGAATCGCGTGAGGGCGCGGCGGCCCTTGCAGGCAGAGAGGGAAGCTACTTTGGTCTTTTGTTCTGGCGGGTCGCAACCATGACGGTAGCGAGAGATATCGCTTTCTCTGGGACGCGCAAAGGAAGTCATTTGCTTAAGACCTTGATGAATACTATCTTCGAACCCGACCAGCGCAGCGGAGAACGAATATAACTATGAATAGAGCATTTCCGACCTAGGATTTTCCCTAGCTTTTCCCTTAGTGGCTAGGCATTGAGAGACTCGCCGTAAGAGCAGCCAATGGGATCCCATGAAAAATGGTGCGATTTGCTTAGGCTTATTGGCGAGCAGGCCTGCTGATCAATAATCCCACCTAAGCCCTGCCATCAACCTCATTCCCCCTACTCGCGCTCGAGGTGAGGCACCATACCGCCGACCCAAAAGGAGGTTGCGAAGAAGCGGCACAGGTCTTGTAAAAAGTCAGTGAAGGCGGAATCTTTGGATCGTAAAAAAGTGTGGTGCGGATGAAGAAGCCGGTTATCCACTGCTGTAGCGAACTGAACTTGCGGCCAACGTTTGTCGTGAACACAGTCAAGATCCCAGGGACGAAAACCTGCGAAAGCGGTTTCGCCCTGAAAACGCCAATCATGGTACGCAGCGGCCATTCTCTACGCGCATGTTCACACACATTTGATCGCGAATGGAGCAGACACTGTGAACCTGACCTGATACAATTCTCTCCAAATTC
>DATELB010000081.1:0-26222 GCA_035277085.1 Nitrospira sp.
TCAAGCGAAGCTCGGTATGTACCTCCTCGGCTCTTCGCTCGTTGCGGCCTCGGCTGTGGAAGGACGCGTCTCGGTGCGCCTGGGGGTGGGCGGGTGAGAAGAGTTGATCGGGCACCACCCGCAAACATTCTTGGAAAGAGACAAGAGCAAAGAATAGGTCTTCTTGTGGTGGGGCTTCGTGATAGCCGCGTTCGTCCCTCCAACAACACCATGCTGAATCCAAGCACGAATGATCATCGAGGACGAATCGCAAGTCGATCGTTGAACGTTCCGGTTGACTCGCCCTAACACCCCCTCATATAATTACCGATCGCCGCAATCTAACCGGCTGATTCAGCGGGGAAAATGGCCGATTTTACACACTTCAACGAATCCGGCCGCGCACGGATGGTCGATGTCGGAGGCAAAGCTCAGACTGAGCGCGTGGCGACTGCTCAAGCGAAAGTCTATCTTCAGCCCGAAACCCTCGAAAAAATTCAGCGCGGTAAAATCGCCAAGGGGGATGTTCTAGCCGTCGCCCAAGTCGCGGGGGTCATGGGCGCCAAAAAGACTCCGGACCTGATCCCGATGTGTCATCCCCTCCTGCTCACGTCGGTGGACATTTCCTTCAAGGAAGAGCCGCAACCGGACCGTGAAGGTCGGTGCTCCATTACGGTGACTGCGACCGCAAAAACCAGCGGACAGACGGGGGTCGAAATGGAAGCGATGACCGCCGTCTCGGTCGCCGCGCTGACGATTTACGACATGTGCAAGGCGGTTGACCGGGGGATCAGCTTCGGCGATGTCTGGTTACTGTCCAAGTCGGGCGGCAAATCCGGTACGTACGATCGAGAGGGTGAACCATCGCCGCAACGCACTGAGTGTAGGAACATCTGAGCGTTAGCGCATGATTACTGTCAAACTATTCGGCATGACGAAGGCGCTGGCTGAAAATCAGTCTAGCCTGACCCTCGCGTTGGGAAAAAACCAATCGGTGAAAAACGTCATTGAACTCGTCAATAAACGGTACCCCAAGATCGGCGAGCTGATCTACAAGAAGAAAATTCTCGTCTCCGTCAATCAGGAAATCGCGCACGAAGACACCAAGGTGCAGGAAGGGGACGAAGTCGCCCTCCTTCCTCCGTTCGCGGGCGGGACTGCGCCGGACAAGACGCGCGAGCAATCGACAAGCAATGCAGATGAGGTCCAATGAGCGCAGCTGACCACAATGACCTGTTCGTGCGCGTCCAGCGCGAGGATTTTTCCGTCGACGCCGAAATCAACCGCGTCCGTAGCCGGTCGAAGCGGATCGGCGGCATTTCCATTTTTCTCGGCACGGCGAGAGACCATTCAAAAGGACGAGAGGTCGATAGCATCACGTTCGAACATTATGAAGGGATGGCTCAGAAAAAGCTCCGGGAGATCCGCGAGCGGGCGATCAAGGATTTTGACATTCTCGAGCTGCTCATCGTGCACCGGTACGGAGAAATCACGATCGGTGAGAATATTGTCCTGATCGTCGCCGGCGCAGAGCATCGGGCCGATGCCTTCCGGGCCTGCAAATGGGCCATCGACGAATTGAAGCAAATCACCCCGATTTGGAAACTGGAGCATACGCCGACCGGAGAAGTCTGGGTGGAGGAGCATCCATGAGATTGACCATCCTCTGATTCACGCTGTTTGAACGGTAGTTCATGGAAGACACCGAACCTCATAACACTCCCGAGCAGAACCCGGTGGATGCGTTCGGGCGGCCGCTGAAAAGCCTGCGGCTGTCGGTGACTGACCGCTGCAACTTGCGATGCTCCTACTGCATGCCGGAGGAAGAATATGTCTGGCTTCCCCGGGAGGATGTCCTGACGTTCGAGGAGATGGCGACCCTTGCCGGCTACTTTACCGATCTCGGCGTCGACAAAGTGCGGCTGACGGGAGGGGAGCCACTCCTGCGCCGGGACCTGCCCCGCCTAATCCGCCTGTTGCTGCAGAATCGCAATATCAAGGAAATCGCCCTCACGACCAATGGGATCCTGTTTGCCGATTATGCGGAAGCCCTCTATCAGGCTGGATTGAACCGCGTGACGATCAGTCTCGATACGCTGAGGCCCGAACGGTTTCGACAGCTCACCAGGCGGGACGAGTTCGCGCGGGTCATGGAGGGAATTGAAGCTGCCGGCCGCGCCGGCTTTACCGGGCTGAAGCTCGACACGGTCGCCATCCGCGGCTTCAACGACGATGAATTGGCGGGCCTGGTTGAATTCGGGAAGCATTTCCAGGCCGAAGTGCGGTTCATCGAGTACATGGACGTCGGCGGTGCCAACCGGTGGGCTCCTGAAAAGGTGCTTTCGCGCGAGGCCATGCTGGCGCTGCTCGGCAAATACTACGGAGCGATTGAACCGTTGCCCGAACGAGGGTCGGCCCCCGCCCAGCGGTTCCGTCTGTCGGACGGCACGACGTTCGGCATCATTCCCTCCACCACTACGCCGTTCTGCTCCGCCTGTGACCGCAGCCGTGTGACGGCCGACGGCATGTGGTACCGCTGTTTGTACGCGACGACGGGTACGGACTTGCGCAAGCCGCTCCGTGAAGGCGTGGCGGCGGATGACATGCGGTCGCTGATTCGCGCCGGCTGGGAGTCGCGGCGTGACCGCGGCGCGGAGGAGCGCAAGTCGCTCGAGCGAGCCGGTTTGCGGGAAGGCGGCCTCATCGGCATCGATCGTTTGCGCGAGGATCCGCATCTCGAGATGCACGCGCGCGGGGGCTAGCGTCACCCGTTTTCTTCCCTCGCTGTGGATGCCGGACGGTTTTTAATCAACCTGCGAGCACTCAGGCGTGTTTCATCCTCTCCAAGAGCACAGGCGGCGAGTTGTTTCATGCACCCCGTGGCGGCGCCCATCGCCTCCGGTGCGGCATGGCTGACTCCTCCTATCTGACCGTTCTCGGACTCGGCTTTATCCTCGGGCTGCGCCACGCGTTGGATACGGATCATCTTGCCGCCGTCTCGACGGTGCTCGCTGAGCGGCCTTCGTGGCGTGCATCCGGGCTTGTCGGTTTGAGCTGGGGCATCGGCCACACGCTCGTGTTATTGGTAGTCGGGGCGATCGTGCTTGTGCTCCGTGTCCCGATCCCCGAACCGCTTGCGGTTGCCGCGGAAGGGGCGGTGGGCCTGATGTTGGTGGCGCTCGGCGGCCTGCTCGGCATGAAACTGATTCGCGAACGGTGGCATTTGCATCAGCACGATCATGACGGGATGAGGCACGTGCATTTGCACAGCCATTCGTATGCCGAACACCACCGTCACGCCCATTGGTGGCGACAATCGCTGAGGCCTCTGTGCATCGGGATGGCACACGGACTGGCCGGCTCGGCGGCGCTGCTGCTGCTTGTCGTCGCCTCGGCCGAAACTATCATGGGCGGGCTGCTCTACATTGCGGTGTTCGGATGCGGGTCGATTCTCGGCATGATGTTGATCGGGCTCGTGTTGAGTCTGCCGGTAGTCTTCTCGCTGCGCGTCGGCCGGCCGGTCTTCCTCGCAGTACAAGGGCTCGCCAGCCTCGGAAGCATTGCCTTGGGGTCTTCGATCGTCTATCGCATTTTGGTGAGCGAGCCGCTGTCATAGCGCGCTTTCATGCCGGCGTATGCGGGGAAACTACGTGCGTAGGACCGCCTCCTATGATATTCTCCTCACGCTCTCGAAGTCGCTGCACTGATTGAGGGTGAAAGGGCTTCCGCATGGCGTGGTTCAAGAAGCAGAAGGGCGCTGAGCCCGACGTGCCCAAACGGTCGAAGGTGGCCGAAGGCATGTGGCTCAAGTGCAACCATTGCCGCGAGATCGTCTATCGCAAAGAAGTCGAGCGGAACAGCAAAGTCTGTCCAAAGTGCGATTACCATTTTCCGATCTCCGTGATGGAACGCATTACGCTGCTCGTCGACCTCGGAACGTTCAAGGAATGGGACTCCGAGCTGGGACCACTCGATCCGCTGAATTTTCGCGACACGAAATCCTACAAAGAGCGCGTCAAAGCGCAACAGGAGAAGACCGGAAGGAAGGATGCCATCATGATCGGCGAGGGCCGGATGAACGGCCGTCGGGTGGCGCTCTGCGTCTTCGACTTTGGATTCATGGGCGGCAGCATGGGATCGGTGGTGGGCGAGAAAATTTGCCGCGCCATCGACCGTGCCATTGAAGGCCGCTTGCCTGTGGTGCTCGTGACGGCCTCCGGCGGAGCCCGCATGCAGGAAGGCATTCTCTCACTCATGCAGATGGCCAAAACGTCGGCGGCCGTCGCGAAATTGGGCGAGGCGAAGCTGCCTTTGATCTGCCTGCTGGCGGATCCGACCTTCGGCGGCGTGACTGCGAGCATCGCGATGCTGGGTGACGTCATCCTCGCGGAGCCGAAAGCGTTGATCGGTTTCGCCGGCCCACGGGTGATCGAGCAAACCATCAAGCAGCAGCTGCCGGACCAATTTCAGCGTGCCGAGTTCCTTCTGGAGCACGGGATGATCGATATGATCGTCGAGCGCAAGCAGCTCAAAGAAACTCTCAGTACTCTCGTCGCCCATTTCTAAGGGTGTTGAACAAGCTTTTTCTCACCCGCCCAACCCCGGCGAGTCTTTTGCATCCGCCCGACTCCGGATTGCTTTGCAATCGATTACCCGGGACGCGCCATTCTTCAGGCGGCGTCGTTCTTGCTGAGAAGAAAACGGGCTGCTCCATGGTAACCATGTCATGACCTACACGGATGCCGTTTCCTACCTCTACAGTCTTCAAAAGCACGGCATCAAGCTCGGGTTGGACACCATGGCGGCATTGATGGAGCGGCTCGGCATGCCGCAGGTCCGTTATCCAAGCTTCCACATTGCGGGCACCAACGGGAAAGGCTCGACGGCCGCGCTGACGGCCGCCATCCTGCAGGCGGGCGGGTACCGTGTGGGGCTGTACACCTCGCCTCATCTCGTCGAGTTCCGGGAGCGCATCCGCGTGAACGGACGGATGGTTGCAGAATCGGACATTGCGCGCCTGACCGACCGGATCAAAGCCCTGTCTGAGCCGGAGCTGTCCCCGACGTTTTTTGAGTTCACGACTGCGATGGCGTTGCAGTACTTTGCCGACTCGAGTGTCGACGTGGCGGTTCTCGAGGTGGGATTGGGAGGCCGATTCGACGCCACGAATGTGGTCTCACCGCTGGCGTGCGCAATTACGACCATCGCGTTGGATCATCAAGAGTATTTAGGCACCACACTCGAGTCTGTCGCTTTTGAGAAGGCCGGCATCATCAAGCGGAGCGTGCCGACGATTTTGGGACGACTGCCCGATGCCGCCCGTGACACGATCGAACGGATCGCGTTCGAACGGCATGCCCCGATCCTGTGCTTGGGGAGAGACTTTCACGTCGACGGGGAAACACCAGCCCGGTTCCGGTATTGGAGCGCCGACGTCCGGTACGACGGGTTGACCTGTCCCTTGCTCGGAGCGCATCAGGTGGACAATTGCGCCTCCGCGGTCGCTTTAGTCGAGGCGGTGCGTCCGCAGCAACTGGCGGTTGCAGAGCCGGCGATCCGTGCGGGGCTGCGAGAAGTCCAGTGGGAAGGCCGGCTGGAAGTGGTGGCCGAGAATCCGCTTACCATTCTCGACGGCGCTCATAATCCATCCGCCGCCGAAGCGTTGGCCGGATATTTGCGCCGGTTCCGGCGGGAGAATCCTTCGAGCCGTGTCATTCTTGTCCTGGCCATGATGCGCGACAAGGATCACAGCGGATACGTGGGACCGTTCAAAGGGCTTGTCGATGCGGTCGTGCTGACGCAGGCGGAGTTGAAACGGTCGGCAACGGCGGACGAGCTACGGACCGTCATCGGTGAAATGTTGCCGCAGGTGCGCATCCATTCACGCGTCTCGGACGCCCTCAGCGCGGCCAGGGAACTTGCGCGATCACACGATATGATCTGCGTCACCGGATCGTTAATGCTGATTGGGGAAGTGAAAGCATTGTTGCGCGGCTCTGGGGTGTCCCCGCTTCGGGGTTGACATGGCGGGAGTCGTGACTCGAGTGCTCGGCCGCCTGACCGGAGTGCTGCTGCTGTCGTTCCTCTCATCGCCGGCCTTGCCGGCCGGTCCTCCTCCGGCGACCGGATCGGGCTCTCCGCCGCTCGAGATCAAGGCCGATCGAATCGACTATCTACAGGAACAGGACATCTACGAGGCGGATGGATCGGTGGTCGTCGACCAGGGGTCCGTTCACCTCACGGCCGACCATTTGACCGTCCAAGCGCTGTCCGGCGTCATGACCGCGACGGGACACGTCCGGATGACCGATCCCAAGGCAGACATCGTCACCGACCGGCTGGAGCTGAACGTCAACACGGAGGCGGGAGTCATTACCCACGGAGAAGTGTACATCAAGGCCTCCAATTCCACGCTCGACGGGCGTCTGATCCAGCGGTTCTCGGAGGATCATTATCGGTTCAAGGAAGGCCGGTTCACGAACTGCGATGCACCACAAGGCGAAACGCCGGCCTGGCGATTTCAGTTCAAGGATCTGGATCTCAATGCCGGAGACAGCGTGGCGTTCAAAGACGGGTGGTTCTGCGTCGCCGACGTGCCCGTGGTTCCGATTCCCACGATGACCTATCCGCTGTCGCCACGACAAAGCGGATTTCTCACTCCGCAGCCCGGGTATGACAACCGCTTCGGCTTTCACTATCAGCAGGGCTACTATTGGGCTATCAATCCCAGTCAGGATTTTACGATTTCGCCGTCCTACTATTCGAATTTGGGATACGGCAGCGATTTCGAATATCGCTACACCTTGGACAGATTATCCAGAGGACAGTGGTATGTCAGTTACCTCCAGCAGACCACGCTGCCGAACGTCTCGGGAGTGACGGATACGGGCCAGAGCGCGAAAGAAGCGCGCGCGCTGATCACCGGCACGCATACCCAGCAAGTGACGTCCGACCTGCTGCTGCGGGTGAACGCCAATCTCGTCACAGACCCCCAATACCTGCAGCAACTCAGCAACTCGGGTGCGCAGCGCGCGCTGCCGAGCAACGAATCGAATTTTCTGGCCAACCAGCGTCTGCGGTACGGCAACGCCTACGTGCTCGGCCAATATCTGCAGCCGCTGTTGGCCGGCGGCGCCGATACGTTTCAACGTCTGCCTGAAGTGGGCTATAGCCAACCGAACATCGCGCTGTTCAATTCACCGCTGCTCCTGGGAGGCGATCTGAACGGCGTGAACTTCTTCCGGGAGGAGGGGTTTACGCAGAATCGACTCGATTTCGTCCCGGCGCTCTCCACGGACGTCATCGATTTCAATCATGTCGTCGGATTCACGCCACAGGCCAAGTTTCGCGAAGTCTATTATTCGCGTGGCGTCCAGGAAACGACGAGCCAGCATCGCGAGACGTTCTGGACGGGACTCGACGCCACGTCCAAGATGAGCCGCCGGTTCCGCATGGCCGATGGGGATGCCATGTTGCATACGATTGAACCGAGCGTCATCTACGAGTATGTGCCGGCGACCGATCAGTCGCAAATCACGCAGATCGATCAGGTCGACGATCTGCCGAAGAAAAATCTTCTGACCTACATGCTCCGGAGCCGGCTGCTCGAGCAGGATGGAGACAACAGCTTCAACTGGCTGGACCTCACGCTGGCCCAAAGCTATCACGTCGGCGGGGTGCAAACGAGCGCGCGTGACTTTACTCCCGGCGTCGTGCCGCCCTTCGGCACCGTGACCCAGCCCTTGCAACCGGCAACCGTTCCGATCCAGGGCAAACGATTTTCCGACCTCTGGCTCCGCGCCGTCGTCGGGAACAACGAGCCGCAGTTAACGGTCGCGCAGCTTGGTCCGGTGTTCGGGCGGAGCCCAGGCGGGCTCGCGGTATTGAAACCGCCCATTAACCGCTATGTCATATTCGACGCTTTTTTCGATCCCTATGCCGGGACCCTCAGTCAGTTCAACACCGACTTTCGCGTCCAGCGGTCCAATGAATGGTATATGGAAGTTGGCCAACGGTATTCCCGAGAGGGAAACCGGCCACGTCGCGGGGACATCTGGAATCCGATTTCGTTCAACGAAGTGTACGCCCCGACCGAAGAGATTCAGTTTGTCACGGCCGGCGGCGGCTTCCGGACGCCTTTCGGATGGCTCATCGGCGCCAAAGGGTACTATGATATTAAGAATCGGCGGAGTCCTGAATACGATGTGGTGGCGCTGTACCAGAATCCGTGCAAATGCTGGTCGTTCGGACTCTTTTATCTGCAATTCCCCGACCGGGCGCAGTACAATTTCATGCTCAGTCTCACTGGAATCGGATGGACCGAAAACTACGGGACGACCGTCGTGAGAACGATCCTGAGCCCCCTCACCTGGGGCGAGAAGGGATTGCCCTGGGCATCCCCGGGCGGCCATTATGGCCGTACGGAAACCGTTCAGCCGCAGCCGCGCGCAGGGGCGGTGCCACGATGAGCCGCCTGTCGGTGATCAAGCGCGGCTGGTTTTCCGCGTGCGGGTTCGCCATTCTCGTCTTGTGGGGGTGCGGCGAGATGACGCCTCACACGCAGACGGACCCGCATCCATCCACGCATTTGCAGCGCGCGAAAATTTTCCTCGCGGCCGGAGATTTTCGGCGGGCCGTCGAAGCCTGCAGGCTAGAGGTTCAGGAACATCCCTCGGCAAGGAGCTATCTCTATTTGACGTATGTGTACCAGGCCCTCGACGCGTATGTGGAGGCCTTGGCGAAAACGGATCAATGGGTGGCGATGGAGCACCTCTCGCTCAACCTGAGTTCCGGCGGGCCGGAAGAGCTGCTCGATCCTCCCAACGTGTTGGCTCGCATGGCGAAGGAAATGATCCAGGCGTCCGCGCGGCAACAGGCCGATGTCACGGCTGAGCTGGCCACCAGGCTCGATCCCTCCCTTGTCACGATGGTCTGGCCTCAGCAAACGGCTTGGCGCAAGGCGAAGCCCGATGGATGGTGGCTCGGTGTTCCGCCTGAGTGGACCTGGTAGCCTGGTTTGACTCCTCGAAGAAGCGTGATATAGGATGATTTCCCATTCATTCATGCAATTCAATTGATTTTCAAGGAGGCTGCGACGTGGCAGGTAATGCATTGAAGGTCGAAGATGCGACGTGGGATTCCGAAGTGATGAAGGCTCCCGAGCTGGTGATGGTGGATTTCTGGGCGGTCTGGTGCGGCCCATGTCAGATGGTTGCGCCGATCGTCGATGAATTGGCGAATGAATACAGCGGGAAAGTAAAGGTTCGAAAGCTCAACACCGACGAAAATCCCGAGGTCGCCGGCCGCTACCAGGTCATGAGCATTCCGACGATTCTCTTCTTCAAGAATGGCCAAGTCGTAGAAAAGCTGGTCGGGGCGCGCCCGAAACGCCAGTTCAAGGAAATGATTGATCAGCTTTTGGCTCAACACGCCGGCTCCGCCTAAACCCAAGCTGCTGAAAAAGGGCTGCCAGCTTTGTTCTCGCGTCGCTCAAAGGCTCACCGTACCGAAAACAGTACGATTCGCCTTTTCACTCGCTGCGGCCTTCCGGGGGAAAGGCGTGCTTCACGCCCGGGGTTGGGTGGGTGAACAAGACAGCCTTTTTGAGCCGCCTATATTATATTGAGCGCAATTTTCCTCCATTCCCTGTTGCAAAGCCTGTTGGCCTCGAGTAGGGTCAGTGACTCCTCACGATGCTTGCCGAGCTGCGCATAGTCAATTTCGCCCTCATCGAACAGCTTCACCTTCAATTTCAACCAGGATTTACCGTGCTTACCGGTGAAACCGGCGCGGGGAAATCGCTGCTCATCGACGCGATCGCCCTCCTTGTCGGCGGGCGGGCGGCGGTCGATCACATACGTTCCGGCGAAGAGGAGGCGCACCTTGAGGCCTCGTTTGACCTGTCCGGCGCGCCTGAGCTCGTTGAAAGCCTGCGTGCGAAGGATCTGCTCGATCCTCAGAACAGCGAGCTTGTGGTCAAGCGCATTCTCTCCCGGGCCGGCCGTCACCGGGTGTACGTAAACGGGAGTCTCAGCTCTCTCCGCGCGCTGGAGGAGCTCGGCGGCACTCTCATCGACGTACACGGTCAGCACGAACAACAGTCGTTGCTGGCAGCGGCCAGGCAGCTGGAAGCCGTCGATGCCTTCGGTTCACTTCTCGAGATACGAGCACTGTACGAGGCGGCCTATCTCGAATGGAAAGATCTTTCCGCGGAGCTCGATGACCTGCGCCGCGCGGGGGAGGAGGGGACGAGACTTGAGGAATTGCTCCGCTTTCAACTGGCGGAAATCGAGCAGGCGGCGCTGTCGGTCGACGAGGAAACCCGGTTACACACCGAAAGGCAGCGGCTGGGGCATGCCAATCGACTTCGAGAATTGGCCGAACTGTCGTATGCGGAGCTGCAGGGCGATGAGCGGGGCATTCTCATACAACTCGCACGGCTCGGGCGGCTGTTGGGCGATCTCGCACAAACGGATCAGACGATGAGCGATTGTGCCTCCCAGGTTCATGAGGCGGCGATCCAGCTCAAAGACTTATCGGGTCGCCTTCGCGATTATGCGGCTGACCTCGACGCGGATCCGGCAAGGCAGACGGTGGTTGAGGACCGCGTCGAGGTGATTCAACGGCTCAAATCGAAGTACGGAGGGTCGGTCGAGGCCGTCATGGCCGCGGGCGCACGGGCCCGGCAGGATCTCCAGGCGATGGAAAACCGCGACAGCCGGATTGCGGCGGTGACGAAGCGGTTGGACGCCGCGGCGCGTGCCGTGGTCGCCAGAGCGGAGCAATTGACGAAGAAACGCCGAGAAGCCGCCAAACGGTTGACCGTGCTGGTCGCGAAGGAATTGGCAGCGCTCAAGATGCAGCACACCGCCTTCGAGATTGCCGTCGATGCAGAAGAATTGCTGGACCGGTTCGGGCCTGCGGGCCGGGATCGCGTCGAATTCTTGTTATCCAGCAACGTGGGCGAGCCGCCTCGACCGTTGGCCCGCATCGCCTCGGGCGGTGAATTGTCGCGCATGATGCTCGCGCTCAAGACGGTGTTGGCGGACAGTGATCACGTGCCGGTGCTGGTCTTTGACGAAGTGGATGCCGGCGTCGGCGGCGCGGTAGCCGCCGCCATGGGAACGCGGCTGCGCAAGCTGGGCGGCATACATCAAGTGTTCTGCATTACCCACCTGCCGCAGGTCGCCTCCCAAGCGGACCACCATCTCTTGGTTGCCAAGGGCCAGGAGGGCAAGCGGACGACCACGAGCGTGAATCTCCTGACGGGGTTCCGCCGCGAGGAGGAAATCGCGCGGATGATCGGCGGGGAAGCGGTTACCAGCAAGGTTCGGGCTACTGCGGCCGAGTTGATTGCGGGCGCGAAAGGGAAGCGCTGAGATTAGGCGTCGGTGCGGCTGGAGGGATTGGTGGCGATGGCCATCGCGGGCAGCGACGCCTTGCATTCCTGAACCACCTGCGTGAACAGGACGGTAAGCGCAGGATCAAAGTAGGTGCCTGCACGGTCGGACAGGAAGCGGGTCGCGTCATCGATGGAGAATGCCACGCGGTCGGGCAGTTCGGCGGTAAGATGGTCGAATGCTTGGGCGAGACACACGATTCTCGCCAGAACTGGGATGCCATCTCCTTTCAAGCCATGCGGATATCCCGAGCCGTCCCACCGTTCATGATGATAGGCGATGATTTGGCCAACCGCCGCCGGAAGCCGCAGCGGGGCCACGAGTTTTGCGCCTAATTCGGGATGCGCACGCAGCGCATGGCTGCGGTCGGTCGCCACGATCTCATCGTCGGCGAACCGATAGGGCTCCTTGCCGATCTTGCCGATGTCATGGAGAAACGCCCCTAGCGCCAGAGACTTTTGCTCATTCACCGTCAGATTCGTCCGGTTCGCCAGAAGCGTCGCGTAAAAACTGACGCGGCTGCAATGGTTCAAGAGTTGCCGGTCTTTGGCTTCGAGCAGATCGGACAGCATGGGAAGCAGATCCGCCGCTTCGTCTCCCCAGGACAACGCCTGTCCCGATTTGCCGATTGCCTCGTATCCGACCCTCATGTCCCGCCACGCTTCTGCGCATTCCGCTTCCGAGCCCCATAAGCCGGCCAATGTATGCAGAGAGCGCCGTAGGTAGTCGAGGCGCTGCTTTTTTTCCAGGGTTTGATTGACCAACGTGATCAGTTCCGTCACGTTAAACGGCTTCAGCAGATAGCCGGCGGCACCGTGCCTGATGCCTTCCATCGCCGATTTGAGACTGCCGTAGCCGGTAATGATGATCACCTCGATGTCGGCGTGGTCGTGCTTGATCTCCTGGAGCAGGTCCAATCCTTGCCGATCCGGGAGTTTCTGATCCAGGGTGATGAGATCGATCTGCTGCTGGCTGAGCACGTCGATCGCCGCCTGCGCGGACTCTGCGGATTGAATGTTGAAGAACGGACGGAGGATGACTTTCAGCGCATCGCGGGGTCCGGCCTCATCGTCGATGACGAGGACCGTGGGCTTCTGCGACAGCGTATTGGGGACCGAAGGAATTGCCATATGCGCTCATGTACGCTTAAGTGGCGATTCTGTCAAGCAAAACGCATTATTTTCCGCTATTTATGCGGAGAAATTCTAGTGGATGTGGTACTCCTGACCCAGGCCCCTATATGTAGTTTCCACGTATGGATCTCTACTTAGACCTGAACCATGAGTATCCAAGGAGATCTTGCCAGAGCCGGATCCCCAAAGAGGGCGTCGCTATTCCGGCTGGGGCGATTCGGCTTCTGGCGGAGAGGGATCGTTGTCGGGGCGGCCGATGCCGAGCGTGTCCATCCGGTATTTCAGCATTCGGCGGCTGATCCCGAGCTGGGTCGCTGCATGGGTTTGGACGTAATTGTTTTTCTTCAGCGCGTCGAGGATGATCTCGCGCTCGAATTCCATAACGGCCTTTTCGAGCGAAAGCCGGCCCGCCAGGGTGTCGTCCCTCAGCGATGACGACCGCGTGTCATTCCGAAGAATCGTCGGCAGATGCTCGGGGGTTACGGAGTCCGAGCCTTTGGACCAGATAAAAGCCTGTTCGACGATGTTTTCCATCTCCCGCACGTTTCCCGGCCACGGATACCGCGTCAGCAGCTCGACGGCGTCCTTGGAAAAGTCCTGACTCGGCCGGTGGTCTTCCTCGATCCGCTTCGAGAGGAAATGCTTCGCCAGAAGAGGAATGTCTTCTCCGCGGTCGCGCAGCGGCGGCAGGTAGAGGGCGATGACATTGATCCGGTAATACAGGTCTTCACGGAACTGGCCCTTTCTGACCAGTTCCTCGAGGTTCTTGTTCGTTGCGGCGACGATCCGGACGTCCACCTTGATCGCCTGCACTCCGCCGATGCGGGTGAATTCACGCTCCTGCAGGACCCGCAACAGCTTGGCCTGCGTCATCGGGCTGAGATCTCCGATTTCGTCGAGGAATAAGGTACCGCTGTTCGCGAGCTCGAACTGGCCGACCCGGCGGGCCGTGGCATCAGTGAACGAACCCTTTTCATGGCCGAACAGCTCGCTTTCGATCAAGGTCTCGGGAAGGGCGGCGCAGTTCAATGCGACGAAGGGACGGTCCCGCCGTCCGCTGTTGTAGTGGAGAGCCTTGGCGACCAGCTCCTTGCCGGTGCCGCTTTCTCCGGTAATCAGGACCGTCGTGCGGCTGTCGGCAACCTGCTCGATCTTGCCGTAAATCTCCTGCATGGGACGGCTTTTGCCGATGAGGTTGTGAAAGGCGTACCGCTGGGTGACTTGCGCCCGGAGCTGCTTGACTTCACGCTCGAGCTCTTGTGAATTGAGCGCTCGGTCGACGACGATGCGCAATTCTTCCACGTCAAACGGTTTGGAGAGGTAGTCGGCGGCGCCCAGTTTCATCGCGTCGACCGCCGTTTTGACGGACTTGGTGCCGGTGAGCATGATGACTGGAGTCGGATTCTGCTCCGTGCGCAGCGCCTGGAGCACGGAAAGGCCGTCGCTGCCGGGAAGAATGACGTCCAGCAGCACGACGTGCGGCGCCTCTTTATGGAACAGATCGAGGCCTTCTTGTGCATCCGCGGCCTGGATGACTTCGTAAGACGGCTCGAGCACCGCTTTCAATGAGGCACGGACCCGGGCTTCGTCATCGACGAGGAGCACCCGTTTCTTGACAGTCGATTCAATGCCGTTTTTTGAGCTCATAATGGAATGGCCGGAAGGTTGACGTAAAAGGTGGTGCCGCTGCCGGGAACACTCTCGACTCTGATTTCGCCGTGATGTTCTTCGATGATTTGATGCACGATCGTCAAACCGAGGCCGGTGCCTTCGTGCTCGCCGCTCTCGTGCTTGGTCGTAAAGAACGGATCAAAAATATGCTCGAGATTGGCGTCGGGAATGCCCTGTCCAGTGTCTTCAATTTCGATCTGAACCCAAGGCTTGCCGCCTGGCCTGGTCAGCGTTTTCGTCCGGACACGCAGGACACCGCCCCGTTCGCTCATCGCGTCCAAGGCGTTGAGAAACAGGTTGAGAAACACTTGCTTGATCTGCTGCCGGTCCAGCATGACACGGGGCGGATCAGATACCAACTCTTTTTCAATCTTGATCCCGCGGCTGTCCGCCTTGACTTCGATGAAGTACAGGCAGGACGACACGATGTCGTTGAGGTCTTCCTCCGTGAGTTTGGGTTCCATGTAGCGGGCATAATCAAGAATCTCTTCAATGAGACGCTCGATCCGGTAGACGTCGTCGAGCACGATGCGGCTGAATTCGCGGATGAAATCCGGGTCGTCTTTCCGTTCCGGCGCGAGTTGGATGAAGGTTTTGATCGACGTGAGAGGATTGCGGATTTCGTGCGCAAATCCTCCGGCGATGGTTTCGAGGGACTTTAACCGGTCGGTGCGCTTCATCAGCGCGTGCGACCGATGCAAATCCTCGAGCAGCATTCTCGTGTCCAGGGCATTGGTGGCCGCTTGGGCCAGCGCATTGAGCAGCGACAGCACCGGTGTGGCGTCGTGCGCATGAGCGCGGCTTTCTCCGAGAAGTGAGAAGGCGATGAGACGGCCGCGGCTGACATGCGGGACACTTCTCGTTGCGCGCATCGCGCGGAGCGCCTCGTCCGTTCCCTCATGACGGCCGTTGTTCGGGGGAGCAGCCTCCGTGACCGGTGGAAGGAGAGCCGATAGATGCAGCGGAATCACGTGAGTTAACGGAAGCGTCGCTGGAAAACAGGGCGGAGCGGCGGCGCCGACAACGCCCGCCCGCCGGAAATGCTCGTGTTCCCGGTCAAGCAGAAAGAGCGCGCCGTGAGTGGTGCCATAGATCCGGCACAGCTCCTCAATGATGCGTTCGGAGAGGGCGCCGAGATCGGTTAACGCGGCGATTTCGGTGGAAAAACGAGTGACCAGGTCCAGAGGAGCAGTAGATGAAGCCGTCGACGGTGAGACCATCTCGGTCGGTCGTACGCTCATACAGAGAAGGACGCCCCCCTATGCACGGTGTGTTGCCGACATCGCACCGGTTAGCTCCCTGAGGTACAGCCGCTGTTCAAAGTTGTACAGCGAGGGGGAGTATACACCGGCTTATCGAAGGGAGCTAGAGGAATTCTGTTTCCCGACAATGGCGACAAGCGCCTGGCCGTCGAAGATCGGAAGGATACGAAACGAGGCGATGCCGCATTGTCCAAGGAGCGCCGCGAGACCGGCTTCATGGAATGTGTGGAGGATGCGGTGACGGATTGCCTCGCGAAGGCGCGCAAAGTAGTGCAAGAGTGGTTGCGCTTGGGCGCTGAACTCGTCCTGGTTGGCCTGTCGGAGGTGTCTCCGATAGACGGGGGACAGGTCGGTGTTCGGATGAAATGTCGTGAAAATCAGAGAGCCGTCCGGATGCAGCACGCGATGCCATTCTCTCAGGGCGGTGAGCGGAGAAGGCACGTACGGCAGTGACAGGTTACAGACCAGCCGGTTGACCGACCCCGTCCGAAAGGGAAGTGCGTGCATCCAATCCGCCTGCAGCCATCCGATTGACAGCGGTGGCATGGCCGAGAGCCGGCCGACAAAGCCCGTTGCAAGCTCGCGCTGCAACACGAGCACCGCATGACGGCCCTGGTTGATCCGCTCGCGCGACCGTCCGACGCCGACCATGAGCGGCGACGGCCGCCCTGTCCAGCTCGACTGCCCGGCCCGGTAGGTGTGATTGATCAGGGCGGCGCGTGTCAAATCGCTTTGTCCGACGCCGGCATCGACAAGCAGGGCGCCGGGCTCGAGCGGGCTCATCAACCCGTACAGATCGTCGAGCATTTTCCGGTACTCATGCAGGTTGCCGAGGTGAGGCAAGTGCGCGAGGTGGCCGGCACAGAGGGCCTCGCGATTGATTTGGGAGCCGTCGTGGCGCAGGAACGTGTATTCCTGCTCGATACGCTGCTGTCGTCCGACATACGGTTGGACGGGTATTTCCTCGCACGCCGCCAGGGAGTGCATCGAGAGCACCGAGTCGATTTCCTTGAGCAGTTGTTTAAACGCCGCGGGCGGCGCGCCCTCCACGTCAAGATGCCCGTCGGTCAACGGGGACGAAATGTTCACTAACCTCGTATGCGCTCCCAATGCCGTCATGAACGCGTGAGGCAGATCGGTGGGGGGCAGCGCAGTGGAATCCGCCGGGCTTGAGGCGATGCAGAGCGGCGAGCGGATCATGCGGAGATCTTCCAACGTGGATTCGAGATCGGCGCAGCGACCGGCGACGAGATCTCCCACGAACTGATCGACGTTAACGTTCAACCCCAGGAGATTGCACACGCCGCGGCGCAACCCGAACTGAAAGTCGGCGATGAGGTCATGTCCGTGGACCGTCAGCAGTGTGCTTGTCGGATCGATCGCGGGATTGACCAACAGCAGGAGGTCGAGCGGCCGCGTCCGGGCCGCCGCTTTCAACGCCGCGCGCGCCGACAGGTCGCTTGCCATCACGACGACCGGCGCTTGCGGCCACGTATGGCGCACGAACTCGATGACCTGCTCCAGATCATGCTGCAGGCCGCGTAACGTCGTCTGCTGAAGTTCACCTTCGCTGTTGCCAAGGTGGTTTGTCGGGTCATAGCGCAGAATACGGACGTAATGCCCGGCCAGATAGTAGGCGAGGGCGGTATAGTCTGACGCTGTTTGGCCGTATCCCGGAGCCAGGATGACGACCGGACGGTTCGGGTCGGTCAATTGACGCAGATGATCGTCCATGACGGCAATTGCCTGCCCTCGTGCATTGCGGCACTCCCGGGGCACACTGACGAAGGGCGAGGCCGCGGCAAAGGGGTCGCCGGACCGTTGCGCGCGCAAATGCTGCCGGATCACGCGATTCAACTCGCGTTCGGCATAGGGACTCAGCAGCTCAAAACGGAGGCCGACCCGTCCTGCGCCGGCAACGTTCGCCGCATGCAGGGCGCTGGGAGCCGAGCGATCAACGACGCCCCAGATAACCCGTGCGTCCAGGACCGCATCGGGCGCTCCAGGCTCATGAGATCCCGTTTCGCCTCGATGGGCAGGTGCAAAGTGGATATGGACGCTCCCTTCGAGATTTTCAGGTCGCTCCTGGACCAGCATGCAGGCTCCGGAGCGGCTGAGGTTCGTGACCTGTGCCGGCAGCCGCGCGCCTGGTTCCTGCCGAAGAGCGGTGGCGACACGGGCGGGGAGGGCGCTGGGAACGCGGACGGTTTCCCGGCGGTCATGTGCGGGATCCAGCGAACTTCGATCGGCATGCTGTTGAGGCGCGGAGGCGACGGGAATCCGGATGTCAAGCGTGAAGACGAGTGATCGCTCGTGAGCGGCCGCAATCAGAGAGGCGAAGACGGCGGTTTCGCTCTGATTGGGCTCGCGGAACCGGATGATGAGCCGGGCGTCCGACATCCTGCCGTCGGCCGCCGTTGCCGGCCGCGTGTGAACGGCCCCTGAGAGCTGCAATGTCGCGATAGACGTCGTCACCGAGATCACGGCGTCATCCGCTGCCATCGGCGGGAATTCGTCGGAGACTCGTATTCCGGCCCCGTCAACGTTGAGAGTAACGACCGTTCCCTCCCAGGTCGTCGAACCTCTCATGATCTTTGCCGGCAGCGCCGTTTCCACACGGGCGTTCCTCCGGCGCTCGACGCGACCTCCAGCGGCGGGAGCGGCTGAAGGACTGAGGGGTGGCGGTTCGACGGCGGCCTCGGAGGGAAGAGCGGCAGTCGGTGTGCTGCGGCCGGGATGCATGGCCGGTCTTGCTCCGCCAGGAAGCCACACGATCATGCGAAACGGTCCCGATGCAGGCGCCGATACCTCGAATGTCGCACCGAGTTCTTGCGCGAGTTTGTAGAGAGTCAGCACGTCGAGGGCGTCGGACAGGTTAGGCAGCGGGCGTCCGGAAGCATTAACTGTGTCTGTTTCCGTAATTTCCAGTTGAATGGAGGCGGAGGGCGTCAGGGGAAAGGGGGTGGGCGCATCCGCCGGACCCGCGAGGCCGCCGGCGCTCGTTTTTAGAGCCAAGACGTGAGACCGGCCCACCGTCGACAGATAGGCGCCCGCGTAGGCCAACAGCTGTGTGAAGAAACGGGCGGTGGCGCCGCGGTTGCCTGAGTACTCGGGAAGGTCAGCCCCGAAATCAGGCGCGAAGCCCGGCAGTCCGACTTCCGGAACTGCCGTGTGCAGCATTTCGCGCAACAGGCGATTGATGACATGCTCCCCTGCCGCCGGCCGGGTCAGACGCGCGAGCCTTCGAACCAAGTCGACGGATGCCGCCGCCTGTCCGGTCAACGTCTGCAGGCGGTCGAGAAGTCGCGATTCCCGTAGCGCTTCGGAAAGTTCCTGCGCTTCATGCAACAAGGTAAACAGCGGCTGCTCGAGCCGTTGCGAAAGATCGGTCATTTGAGTCAGGGCGGCCTCCAGCTGCTCCACCCGCTGCCGTTGCTGTCCCAGTTCCTGTTCTGTCGGTTCGTTGCCGGGGCCTGAGAGGTTCTTGATGAGCCCGATCGTTCCGACGAACCGGCGCGAGACGTCATAGAGTCCTCGAGCGCTGATCGAGGCGGACACGTGGACGGACCCTTCGCCCGCCGATTTTCCTTCAAACATGAGGCTGAAGTCCTTCACTGCCCGGCCGCCGGCGCGCCGCTCGTTGAAGCGGAAGCGCGCCAACCGTTGTTCGGTCTCGGAAAACACCGTCGAGTACGAACGCCCGATGAGTTCTTCAGGGCCGTACCCGAGGATTGCGGACAGGCGACGGCTGAACGACAGAAACCGTCCTTCCGCATCGAGTTCATAGAGGAGATCGGTGCCGGACTCCATGAGCCAGGACTGGTGCGTCTGCACCCGTTCTCCCGCGAGTCTGTTTTCGCGCTTGTCGAGGGCTTCCCTGGTGCAGAACAAGAGTTCGGTCAGGAAGGCGGGAGAGTGCTTGTAGAGGAACAGGTCTACGCCAAGTTGCAACGCCTCGACCGCGGCTCCGGAGTCGGTCCTGGACGTCTGCAAGATGATCGAGGCGTACGGAGCCCGGCGCTTCAGGTCGGCCACGAATGGCGACGGCGCATCCGGCAGAGAGCCTTCGTCGATGAGCACGACACCCAACGCGCTCGACAGCGCCTCACTCATCCGCTCGGCTTCTTCGGCCGAATAGGCCACTTCCACGCGGACATCGGCAAAGAATCCACGCAGGCTGATGGTGACGAGTTTGATCTCTTCGGCGTGGGCGTTGACGATGAGGAACGTTATGGGCTCGCTCTGCGGCATGGACCGTCGTTTCCAAAGGAAACACGATTCCAGAGCGGAGAGAACTCACCGTCCCTGCGCCCGAATACTGAGACCGATCCGCCGGCGTGGGGAAGACGTGAATATCTGCTGCTCGGAGTCGTTAAGTGCTTAGCACAGGTCTGTGGAAGAAACCCAGCCTGGCTGTGGAGGAACGGACTCCTACTTTCGTAGGGGAGCCAGGCGCGGACCTCCCGGGTCTCGCCTGGCTCGCGGAAGCGGAAAATGGTTATTGGACGCTGGCGGTCGCGGCGGGCTGACAGACGCCCGGCGTCATGTACAGAAGATAGTTGCCCATTCCGTGCTGCGGATCGCGCTTTTCGAGGGGATGGTGGTGAACCATCACCATTTCGTATTCATCCTCCTTCGTCACGGAAAATCCCCGGGCGTCTTTGTACACTTGATGCGGTTGGAATTCCAGAAAGGTGCCGTCGCGCATCACGTCGGGCACCGTTCGGAGCAGCGTCTGCTGTTTGGTCTTGTTCTCGAGTGCGATGAGCAGCAGTTCGTCGTGACCGTGCGGATAGGCAAATTTCACGCACCCATCCATGGAAAATTTCAGTGGAGCGGTATGCACCTGAACGCCCGACTTGATCTCGATGCCTTCATCCGTCTGGTCAGCGCCGCGCTGGGCGAATTTGCTGTAGCACACGACGTTGACGCCGACCTGGTACACGTCCATTTCCTTCACCGGCCGGTCTTCAGGCGCCATATACATGGTGAAGCTGGCCATGACATTCTTGGTCGGAGGCGCTTTGTGATAAAACGCGACGACCGACATGAGATGCTGTCCCTTGCTAAGTTTCACGCCGTACCCGTCCGGAAATTTGGCTTCGGTCATTTCCAGTCCGGCCCCGCCGAAGAAGAGCGGCTCTCCGGGGCAGGACACGCTCGGCTTGTCGTTATTGAGCATGAGTATGTGATGTAGATAATTGCGTGGAAGCGGCTTGCCTTCCTTGGTGAACACGGCGGACTTGAAGCCCACCATGTACATATCTTTCGGCAGTTGGAAAATGTGTTTCGGCATTGAAGCCGCCAGATCGCCTTCGTGCCCTGAAGGAAGATCAATCGGCCCAAATGTGAGCGTCACGGCATTGTCTTTGACCGTGACGACGGTCGTGATTTGATTCTTCAATGTGGGCACTGCATGGTGGTCATGGCCTCCGTCAGCCAAGGCCTGTGAAGGCCACACCAATAGGGCCGTAAAAAGCACGATCCAATACATACTTCCTCCCAAACAACGTAAATCAATCGAGATAACAGGCGCCTCGGCTGTTTCGGTTGCAGTCCGCATCATCAGGGCGCCGCCGGCACCGGCGTCAGTCGTTTCCACGCATAGGTACCGCCGTGCTCGCGCGGCGGAATGTTTTTATGGCTGCCGACCCTCGTGTACCACCACACGCCTTTGGCTTCCTTCCCGTCTTCCGAAAGCAGGAGTTCGAAGCCGCCTTCGCGATCGTTGCCCGGCTGCTGCCAGGTTCCCTGCCACAGCCGGTTCGCGAACTGGGTCGTCACGAAGCGGCCGCCGTGCTGCGTGTAGGGTCCGCTACCGGCCTTGTCCAATGTCGCGCGGTAGCGCTTGTCGTCCTCGACTTCGAGGATCTCCCACTCGCCGCTCAAATCGGGCGCGGCTTGAGCCGCGGCCGACGCCGTTGACGCAAGTGACTGCGACTGCTGTAGACCGCCCAGAGCGATCGCGCCGCCCGCATTCCGAAACGATTCATGCCAGGATAGAAGGACCCATTGACCGTTTCTTCGCTCTAAGACGCCCGTTTCGCGCAGTGGGAGCAACGCCTGCTTCGAGTCATTGCCGGTCTTGACCGTTCGGATGTAATCGATCTCCATGGCATACCAGGCCACATCACCCTTGCTCCAAACTTTCAGTTCACGGATGGGAATTTCGATGGTATGGGCGGACTGAAACTCCTCCTGCATGTCATGTTCGAAGTCGGGCCACCCGACGTACTTACGTCCGCCGATGGTATAGCTGGTGATGTCGGCGTCATGCGCCATCATTTTGGACAACGTCCGGATGTCTTTTTCGGCATTCGCACGTATGAGCGCGCGCACGGCGGCCTCGGCATCCTGGTTGTCGGAAGCCAGGCTGACGCAGGCGGATGCTGCCACGACCGTGACGAACAGAAAGCAGACAAGGGACCGATTCAACAACATCGTCGATCGCTACCGTTAGTCGATATCACGGATGGCGCACGAAGGGTGTAATGGCTGGAATCTGAGGCTACATGGCTGGTGGAGTGTTGTCAATGGCTGGACTCCCTTCTTTCGCCGGCGCCGTGTACGCGCACACGATCACAGTCACGTTGTCTTCGCCGCCTCGATCCAAGGCTTCTTCCACCAGGTCGTGGCACGCCCGCCGGGGATCGTGCTTCGTCCGCGAGAGCACCGACGCAATTTCGTCGTCCTCGAGCATCTTGGTCAGTCCGTCGCTGCAGAGCAGCAGGACATCATCAGGTGTCAGTGCCGTCGAAGTCTGGTCCGGCGTCATGTCCAACCCCATCCCGAGCCCCTTGGCCAAGACATGCCGGTCGGGATAGGCCTTGGCCGTGGCGTCATTGATCAATCCGCGTTCCAGTAACACTGCGACCAGGGTATGGTCTCGCGTGAGCTGCGTAAGGCGGCCCTCGTGAAAGCGGTAGGCGCGACTATCCCCGAGATGGGCGATATATGCTACCGGCGGAGATGTGGGCGCAATGGTCATAGCGACCACCGTCGTGCCCATTCCCTTTAGAGACGGCTCGTCCCGCATCGCGTCATGGATGGCGCGGTTGGCGGCCAGAATGGTCTCGGTGAGATATTTTCGCTGATCTTCCCGTGCCATGTCGTTTGAGGCGAAGAGCTCCTTTGCCCGTTGTGTGGCCGTATGAACGGCCAAATGGGCGGCGACGTCACCGGCAGGATTGCCGCCCATGCCGTCGGCGACGATCCAAAAATTACAACTGTTGATGGCGGCAAAGACATCCTGGTTGGTCTTTCGCACGTGACCGGTTTCTGTTCGGCCGACACCCAGCCATCGCGGGGACGTCTTCATGGCGTCACCGCATCGGCGGCCGGAGACGGCCGCTCGCTGACAGCGACCGACGGCGGACCATAGCGCGTTACCATTTGACGGAACAGCAGCTCAGCGAGGGGTACGAGATTTGCGGCATCCGCGGCATTGTAGCGGAGAAGCAGATCGAGTGCGCTGTCGTCGCCGCCCCGCCATTGATGCCACAAGCGGACCGCATCCCAGCCGTCGAAGCCTTCAATGGCGGGGTCCCGGTGAATCTGAAGCTCCCGCTCGATGTATTTCAATCCGCCTTCGAACCCCAGCCGGCGGGCGGCAAAGCATAGATCGAAATGCGGTTTCTTGAAGTCCACGCCAGGAAACGCGGTTTGCAGGTATGGAATATCGAACACGCTGCCGAAAAACGTCACCAGCAGGTCCGTCTGTTCGAGCGCCTCGCGGAGGCTATCTTCCGTCAGATTCTCGCCCCGCACAAGACTTCGCATGCGGCCATTCTGGTACAGCCCAACGACCGTCACGTGTCCGTCCCTGGCGGATTGACCCGTCGTCTCGATGTCGAGGTAGAGCGCGCGATGCCTGAAGGTATCAAAGAGACGCCAATGATCCCGGCTTTTCAAGCAGGTCCGGAAAAAATCCGTTCCTCCCACCGCAAGCCGGGATTGCGCGGTCGTCAGCGCGTCGTCATACCAGCACTTCTTCACCGAGCTAATGTACGGGATCACAGGACGAGTGAGAAAGGCGGACCAATCGGCAATGCCATCCTGCCACAGCCGACGCTCTGTAGCAGGACCGATGCCCTTGAGCAAAACGAAAGTAGACGTTAGCATCGCGACGGCCGATTGTAGCCTTGATTTCACCCGTTAAACAAGCTAGAGTCCGCGATGGGAGCGGGTTTTCAATCGTCCGGTTTCGAGGAAAGCGAGCGTCGGTCCTTGGGTGATCCAGTTCGGAAAATCCGCATTACCGTCGGAGCCGTGCAAGTCGAAGCGGAACTGAAAGGGACCAAAACGGCTCAGGAGATCTACGCAGCCCTTCCCGTGGAAGCCCCAGTCAACACCTGGGGCGAGGAGTTTTACTTCAAGCTTGACGGCGTCAAGGATTACCGCGAGACGGCGACCACTCAGGTGAAGATCGGCGACGTCGCGTTCTGGGGAGCGGGACAGGTGCTGGCAATATTTTTCGGCCGCACCCCGATGAGCATGGGACCGGACCCTGTGCCTGCGGATCGTGTCAACGTCATCGGCCGCATTACCGGTGATCCCTCGGTGCTGCGGCGGGTAATGGAAGCGCCGCGGATCCGGGTCGAACGAGTGTGATGCATGCGGCTGTCGAAAGAACGGGTGAGGCACATGGCTGAAGCGTTGGTGGCGCGATTGGTCCAGGAAGGTCATGTCGCGCTGAACGGGACCCCTAAAGCGCTTGCGGACGCGTTGGACGCGGCCGTCACCGACGAACTGTCGGTCGAGGACCGGTTGAACAGCGAGGTTCGGCAATTGCTCAAGGCCTACGAGCATCAGATTGAAGCGGGACAAGTGGATTACCAGAAAATGTTCACGATGATCAAACAGAAGCTGGTCCGCGAACGAGGCATCATCTTATAGGCCACCGCATTCAGAAATGCGAGCGGGAACGCCGGGCCCCCATGCTATCTGAAGATAAAGTCAGCCACCTGTCCCATGTCATCCTGAAAGCGGTGAAAAGCAGCCCGCTGGTCCAGGTGAAAAGCGAGGATGGACGGATCCTGAAGGAGATCAAGCGAGTGCTTGCGGGTGAGTTGGCGCACGAAGAGAACATTGACCGAAAGGTCCGAGCCAAGCTCGGATCGTATTCACGCGGAATCGTCGAAGGCAGTCCCGAGTGGGACGTATTGTATCGCAAGACGTTCGAGGAAGAGTCGAGGAAGCATGCGAAATCATGATGACTCTGTGGGGAGGAACAGCATGAAAGCGTGGTCGTTGATTATAGCGTGCCTCATGCTCGTGGGCGTTGTCGGGTGCGCAAAGAAGGCCAGGCCGCTGGTTCCATTGGCGTTGGACCGGGGGAACGCCGCACAGGCCGTCACCTTGACGGAGCAAGGAACCCAGGCCTACCAGACCCGTCAGTTCGAAGAGGCGAAACAATACTTTTCCCAAGCGGTGACAGCGGCGCCGCAGTCGGGCCAAGCCCATTACAACTATGCATTGGCGCTCAACGCGCTGGGCGACGTCGACGACGCCCGCCAGCATTTCATCGAAGCAGCCAATCTCGCGCCCGGCGACAAGACGATCTGGGACTCTCCGGCGCTTCATCAGTACGGCAACCCGCAGACGGAGAAGGTCTCAAAAGAGCATCGGACGACGACGAGCCGCCCGACATTTGGCGGCGGGCCTCGGTGAGAAGGATCGACGCATGGCCAAAGAAGTGACGGTCGGAGACCCGGCGCCGGAGCTGTCCTTGCCTGACCAGCATGGCAAGCCGGTGACGCTCAAGAGTTTCCGGGGCAAGCAGGTCGTGCTGTACTTCTATCCGAAGGACGACACACCGGGCTGCACCAAGGAGTCCTGCGAGTTCCGCGACGTCGAATCGCAAATCATCCGCGCGGGCGGCGTCATCCTCGGCGTCAGTATGGACGGCAAGGAGTCCCATCAAAAGTTCATCAAGAAATTCGGTCTGCCATTCCCGCTGCTCAGTGACGAGGATGCCGCGGTTTCCAAGGCCTACGGCGTCTACAAAGAAAAAAACATGTATGGGAAAAAGTACTGGGGGATCGAACGAAGCACGTTTGTCATCGATCCCAACGGCAAGCTCAAAGCGGTATTTCGAAAAGTCAAAGTCGACGGCCACGTCGACGAAGTCCTGACGGCGCTACGATCGTCGTAAGGCGCGGCCTCCAACCTGTATTGTCTCAATACCGCCGATGCGGTCTAGGCTTCACACCTTCCGCCCAAGCATTTCCCTGGTGCTCCTCCTCCACTGCGCGCTTGCCGGAGCCGTGTACGGCGCGGACAAGCTCGCCGCGACGGTGCTTGTCAAGGACACGCTTGCGGCGCCTCGTCAGGAAGCGGCGATCGAAGCGAAATTGTTCACCAAGGGTCTGTTCCGTGATTCGCCCTTGGGCGGCGAACCGGTTGATCTCGTGTTGAACGGGGCGACTGCAGCGACGGGCATGACGGGTGGCGACGGCC
The DNA here is from genome assembly GCA_035277085.1 of Nitrospira sp. Taxonomy (GTDB): domain Bacteria; phylum Nitrospirota; class Nitrospiria; order Nitrospirales; family Nitrospiraceae; genus Nitrospira_C. Next base: position 25,903 of record DATELB010000081.1, read on the forward strand.
GGGCGGTATTGTCGCTCGTGCCGCCGACGGGGCGCATCGTGCCGGTGCAGGTCCGCGTGGGAAACAGTCCGCGCGTCTCAGCCGCCGAGGGACAAGCGAATCTGGTCGTGTGGGAGCGGAGGACTCCCGTGCTGGTGGTCGAATTCTCCTCCCTTGTGGAAGAATCCGCCGCCCTTCAGCAGGAGATGAAGCCCATGCCGGACGCCGCCGATGAATTGGCCAAGCTCAGCCAGTTCTATTACGGCATCATGTACGTCGTGCCGGTGTCTGCCGGAGCGGATGGATTCGCCGCCGGCACCGAGGCGCGGCAATGGCTTTCC
>DATELB010000082.1:0-19956 GCA_035277085.1 Nitrospira sp.
CCCGGTAGTTTTCAACGAACAGGGTGACTTCTCCCCGATCTAGCCAAAGCCCATGCTGGCCGGGGCAGACGTCGAGCAGAGGCCCTTCAAGCGTCGGGATCTGAACCAGGTGGTTTTGACAGCTCGGACATTGCATACGGCATGTGAAACCGGTTTGTTGAACTGTAGCATGTGGGTACGACTTGTAAAGAAATGAGGGGAATTTGCGATAGTCCGACGAGCGCACTAGCATGGGAGATTGCTCATTGCAATCGTCGTAAAGCTGCCCGTATCATCGACCCATGAACTGCACGAAGTGCAAGACGAAAGCGGTCATCAAGATTCCGCGCCACCATGCGGCCTTCTGCAAAACGTGCTTCACGAGCTTCGTCCATGACCAGGTGACACGGGCGATCAAGTCCGAAAAGATGTTCGGCCGTGGCGACCGGATCCTTGTTGCGGTTTCGGGCGGAAAAGACAGTCTCGCACTGTGGGATATCCTCTTAAAGCTCGGCTACAAGGCGGACGGGTTCTATGTCAATCTCGGGATCGGCGGGTATTCCGAGCGGTCCTATAGTATGGTGCGAAAATTCGCCGACACCGTGGCGCCACTGGGCGCTGCTCTTCACACTCACACGGTGGAACAGGAAGAAGGGGCCGGCATCAAGGAACTCGCGCACATGGTCCATCGTCCTACCTGTTCGACGTGCGGAACCATCAAACGTTACCAATTCAACCGGGCGGCGGTGGAACAAGACTATGACGTCATGGCGACCGGCCATAATCTGGATGACGAAGCCGCCCGTCTGCTCGGGAATGTGCTGCATTGGCAGGAAGACTACTTGGAGAAACAAGGACCGACGTTGCCGGCGTCGGTTGAGGGATTCGCAAAGAAAGTGAAACCGCTGTATCGCCTGTCCGAACGGGAACTCGCCGCCTACTGTGTGCTGAACAAGATCGAATACATCGTCGACGAATGTCCGATGGCGCAAGGCGCCCGTACCCTCCTCTATAAGGAAGTGCTCAACCGTCTTGAAACGGAATCGCCGGGAACGAAGCAATACTTCTACTGGGGGTTTCTGGAGAAGCAGCGACGGAAGCAGTCTTCCACTGACGCAATGAGTGAAAAGGATCAGGCCCTGCTCCGTCGTTGCGGCACGTGCGGCCAGCCGACGACGTCGGAGGTGTGTTCGTATTGTAAGCTGATGGCGCGCGCGAAACGGGAAGTGGCAGGCTAACGGCCGGACGTTGATCCCGCCGAAATCATTGCTATCTGTCTGACCCATGGCGACGACACCACGAGATTTCTATCAGGTGCTGGGCCTGTCGAGGACCGCCTCGGCCGACGAGATCAAGAAGGCCTATCGGCGCCTGGCTCGCCAGTATCATCCTGACCTCCATTCCGGCTCGAAGAAGGCCGAGATGGAAAAAAAATTCAAAGAGCTGAACGAGGCTCACGAAGTCCTCTCTGATCCCACCAAACGCAAGAAATACGATCAGTATGGTGCGCAATGGGAGCAGGCCGATGCGTTTGAGAAAGCGCGCCAGCAGGCCGGCGATCGCGGGCAAGGATTTCGCTGGGAGCAGACGGGATCCGGCGGAGGAGCTGAGTTCAACAACGAAGCGTTCTCCGACATTTTTGAAAATCTCTTTAGCGGAAGGGGCCGATCCGGATCGGCGCGCGGATTCGCCGTGCCGGGAGAAGATCTGGAGGCGGAAGTCGAGCTGACCTTACGGGAAGTGCTGACGGGCGTGACCAAACGCGTCAGCCTACGCGAGCCGGTTTCCTGTCCCGCCTGCCAGGGCAGCGGTACCGTACGGGGACTCACCTGCCCTACCTGCCACGGTTCCGGCACGACGACGGAACTCAAGACCATTGAAGTTAAAATCCCTGCGGGCGTCCAGGAGGGCACTCGTGTCCGTGTCGGCGGCAAGGGCCAGCCGGGATCGAACGGAGGAAAACGGGGGGACCTCTATCTGTTCGTCAGAATTCAGCCCGATCCGGTCTTTCGTCGCGAGGGCAGCGACATCCATGTCACATTCCCCGTCTATCCCTGGGAAGCGGTTCTCGGCGCAGAAGTCATGGCGCCGACGTTGACCGAGCCGGTGAGAGTCAAAGTACCGCCCGGCAGCAAAGCCGAGGGCAAGCTTCGGCTGAAGGACAAGGGTTTGCCGTCGGCCGGCGGCGGTCACGGCGATCTCTTTCTCAATTTGCACATCGTCGTTCCACCGACCCTCACCGACGAGGAGCGCGGACTGTACCAACGGTTGGCCAAAGGCACGCATCCCGACCCGCGGGCCGAGCTGCTCAGGCAAACTCGAGCCCGATGACCGCATGACCCCGACCGAATACGGGGTGCTGGCATTCAGCTCCCTCTTCGTCATCGTCGATCCCATCGCCACCGTTCCTGCCTTCCTCGCCATGACGTCTCGGTACACGCTGCCCCAGCGGTTACGGATGGCGCGCACGGCCTGCCTGGTCGCCGTCCTGATTCTCAGCGGGTTCGCCCTCGCAGGCCAATGGTTGTTCTCCCTGCTCGGGATTACGCTTGCCGCAGTGCAGGTCGCCGGCGCGCTCGTGCTGCTGCTGGTGGCCTTGGACATGCTGCGCGCTCAACGATCACCGGTCCAGGAAACGGCGGCAGAAACGGCCGAAGGGGCGGCGAAAGACGACATCGCGATCACACCGCTCGCCGTGCCCATGCTTGCGGGGCCCGCCGCCATTTCCACGATTATTCTGCTGGACGCGCAGGCGGTCACCTGGCTCTTTCGTGGCATTCTGTTGGCTTGCGTTGCCCTGGTCGGTCTGGCAAGCTACGGCATCCTGGCTCTGGGCGCATCCGGAGCCAAGTGGATGAGCCCCCTGGCGGAAAAAATCATCACACGCCTCATGGGCTTGCTCCTCGCCGCCTTGGCCATTCAGTTCCTGTTCAACGGACTGAAGGGAGAAGGCGGTTTGTTTGTGCGATAATGTCGTGTCTATTTCTAGTAGAGGACGCCAACACAAGGAGGTTCGCATGAAGAAGGAAATGCACGGAGTCTCGGCACTCCTCATGGCCGGAGTGTTCACGGTGGCCATGGGAGCCGCCGCGGTGTCGGCCAACGAACCGGGCTACGGGCACAGCGGAGGGAAAGACGGATACGGGGGCGGCGGCCACGGCATGATGGGTGGCGGCATGGGCGGCATGATGCATAGCAGCGCAGGCCACTTGATTCGCCACCTTCTCAAGCATGAAAAGGAGATCGGCCTCACAGCCGACCAAGTCACGAAACTCAAGGACATTCAGTTGAACCTCGACAAGACCCGCATCAAGTCTGAAGCGGATATTCAGGTCGCAGAGCGCGAATTAAAGGCCCTGACCGATGACGAGAAGTCCGACCTCAAGGCCGTTGAGGCGAAACTGCGCCAGAGTGAAGACATGCAGGTCGCGCTGCGGATGACGTCGATCAAAACGCGCCGCGAGGTCCTGGGCTTGTTGACTCCGGAGCAGCGGGCGAAAGAGAAGGCCGAACACGAGAAGATGATGCAGCAGCACAAAGAAGGCGGCAAAGGCCATGGCAGCGGCATGACGAATCCGCATGGCTCCATGCAGGGCAACCCGCATACGGGCGGCGCGGCGCCGATGCCTCCGTCGAACATGAAGGCTCAGTAATACCAGGCACTCCGAATCGAAAGGAGGGTTCCATGCGCGCACAGACACTGACGGGTCTCTTGGCGATCACCCTGCTGCTGGGCTCCGGGACAGCCGCCTTGAGCGGCGACAAGGAACCCCCCATCGGCGATCTCGTCAAAGACGCCAAGATCACGGCCGAGCAGGCGATCAAAACTGCCATGGAACAGGTCCCGGGAACCGTGGTCGAAGTCGAACTGGAGAAGAAACACGGCAAAACGGTCTGGGAAGTGGAAATCTTCGGCGCCGACGGCAAGGTCACCGAGGTGCACATCGATGCCACCGCCGGCACCGTGATCGACACCGAAGCGAAAAAGGAAAAACACGAGGACAAAAAGAAGAAGAAATAGTGAGAAGGACAAGCGCACGAAGGCTTGCTTGGCAGGTTAAAAGGAATTCCATGCCGAAAGAAATCAAGTTGAAAAGTCACGATCTGCTCGTCGGCCCCGGTCGAGCGCCGGCCCGGGCGATGCTGAAGGCCGTCGGGTTTACCGACGAGGACCTGTCGCGCCCCATCATCGGCGTCGCCAACACGTGGATCGAGGTCATGCCGTGCAACTTTCATCTGCGCCGCTTGTCCGAACGGGTCAAAGCGGGCATCCGCGCGGCAGGGGGCACTCCAATCGAGTACAACACCATCGCCGTCTCCGACGGCATTTCTATGGGCACGGAAGGTATGAAGGCCTCGCTGATCAGCCGCGAGGTCATCGCCGATTCGATCGAACTGGTCGCGCGGGGACATCTGTTCGACGGCGTCGTGGCATTGTCCGGCTGCGACAAAACGATCCCGGGAACCGTCATGGCGCTGGCGCGCCTGAATATCCCTTCGTTGATGCTCTACGGCGGCTCGATCATGCCGGGACAGTTTCAGGGTCACGACGTGACCATCCAGGATGTCTTCGAAGCCGTGGGCAAACATGCTTCCGGCAAAATGACCAACGCCGAACTCAAGGATCTGGAAGACCATGCCTGTCCCGGACCCGGCGCCTGCGGCGGCCAGTTCACGGCGAACACCATGGCGATCGCCTTTGAATTTCTCGGCATGTCGCCGATGGGACGCAACGGCGTGCCGGCGATGGACAAGCGCAAGGACGACGTCGCGTTCGAATGCGGGAAGATGATCATGGAGCTTTTGAAGAAAGACCTGCGCCCCCGCCAAATCATCACCCGCAAATCGCTCGAAAACGCCATCGCGGCCGTGGCCACGACCGGTGGCTCGACCAATGCGGTGCTTCATTTCCTCGCCGTGGCCTACGAAGCCGGCATCAAGCTGAGCATCGACGACTTCGACCGGATCAACCGCAAAGTCCCCCTGCTGGCCGATCTGAAGCCGGGAGGCCGTTTCGCCGCTGCGGATCTCTATGCGGCCGGCGGAACGACGCTCGTCGCCCGACGCTTACTGGAGGCAGGCCTTCTTCACGCCAATCAGCCGACGGTGACCGGACGAACCATCGGTGAAGAGGCGAAAGAGGCGGTGGAGACGCCGGGCCAACAAGTCTTGCGGCCGCTGACGAACCCAATCAAAGCGACGGGTGGTCTGGTGATTCTCAAGGGCAACCTGGCGCCTGACGGCTGCGTCGTCAAAGTGGCGGGCCATTCGATGATGCACTTCCGTGGGCCCGCGAAGGTCTACGACCGTGAAGAGGATGCATTCGTTGCCGTGAAGGCGGGACAAATCAAGGCGGGCGACGTCATCGTCATCCGGTACGAAGGGCCGTCCGGCGGTCCTGGCATGCGGGAAATGTTGGGAGTCACGGCGGCCATCGTCGGAGCCGGGCTCGGCGATTCGGTCGCGCTCCTCACGGACGGCAGATTCTCCGGCGCCACGCACGGTCTCATGGCCGGGCACGTCGCACCCGAAGCGGTGAGAGGCGGACCGATCGGCGCCGTCAAAAACGGCGACATCGTCGTGTTCGACATCGCCAAGCGCCAATTGAACATCGAATTGTCGTCGAAGGACATCAAAGCGCGGCTCAAGAAGGTGAAGCTGCCGACGCCCCGCTACACCTCGGGCGTGATGGCCAAATACGCCCGGCACGTATCCTCCGCCTCGGAAGGAGCGGTCACGAGCTAGGGGGGATAGGACCGCCATCGTCGGGAGGCACGTACCCCGATGACGGTCAATAATAGGTGATGGGACTAACGTCCCTTCATGCGTCCGCGCATTTCCGAGATCATCCCTTCCAGATCCGCTTCGGCCTTGGCCCGGTCGCTGATGAGCGCATCGAGATCATAGGGGCGGGCTGGCGTGGGCTCCGGCCTTGCCGGCGGCGGTGCTGGCGCTTTTGCCGTCGGCGCCGGCTTTGTCTCAGGCTGCACGGCCTGGGAAGGCGGTTTCACCGGAGCGTCCGACGCGGCATTGGTTGCGGACGATGACGTAGTGGAGAAGGACGACGGCGGCTGACTTCGGTTGACTCCCTGATCGCGAAGCCATTGTGCCGCCACGCTCGACTTGAGAGAAAAGCTGATGCTCGTGATCGGCAACCCGTCCGGGGCCAGGCGGGCGATCGCCGTATTGACCGCGATCATGTGTCCCTCAGCGTCGAGAAGCGGGCCTCCCGAGTTGCCCCTGTTCAGGCCGGTTTCTGTCTGGAACACGTTTTTCCCCTTCACACCGTTGAAATTATCCACCTCGGCGCTGATCACGCCGGTCGTCAACGTCCAAAGGCCCCCCTGCTCAGGATGGCCGATCGCGACGACCCGGTCGCCGATGCGGCCCTGGGTCGCCTCACTAAATGCGACGACGGGCAACGGCAGCGGCGGAGACTCGAGCTTCAAGAGCGCCAGATCCAGAGCACTGGAATATGACACGACACGGGCTTTGACCATGCGGGAGAGATCGGTTCTGCTGTCACCCGTCACACGAGGGGGCTTCAAGAAGACGGATAATCGCGGATAGGGCCTGCCCGTGCGCTCCTCGATGACGACGTGCGCGTTCGTTAAGACCAACCCATCGGCCTCGATGATCGAGCCGGTACCAGCGCTGCCGCTCTTCCCGCTGTCGGGATGTCCCATGACCATGACGACGGCGGGCGACGCCTGTTCATAGATGTCGCGCGGCGACAGTTCTTTGGCGGGAACGCCGCCGCTTGAGAGGACGCCACCGGCGCAGAGCGCCGCCCAAAGCCATTTGATGCCGGTCCTCATGCGCTCCTCCATGGAGGGGGTCACCCGTCGTCCCTACCGCGAGATCAATAACGGCTGCGTTACGCGCGCCGATGAAATTCCGCAATCATCTGAACGACGTAAGCCTGCTGGTCTTCCGTCAGTTCTGCATAGATGGGCAACGACAGGACGTCTTCGGCCGCACGTTCCGACACGGGGAACGACCCTTTGTGATATCCGAGGTTGTGGTAGCAGTTCTGCAGGTGCATGGGCAGCGGATAGTAGACTTCGGTGCCGACTCCTTTTTCCTTCAGATAATTTCTGAGCTCGTCCCGCTGCCGGACTCGGACGGTATATTGGTTGTACACGTGGAAGTTTCCTGGCCTGGTGACGGGCAACAGGACGCGGTCGAGCAATTGGGCGTCCGCGAACAGGCGCCGGTAGCGTTCCGCGTTGCGCCGGCGGCCTTCCGTCCACTGATCCAAGTACTTGAGTTTGACGTGAAGGATTGCCGCCTGCAGGGCGTCGAGCCGGCTGTTGATGCCTACCGCCTCGTGGAGATACCGCACGCGGCTTCCATGCACCCGCAGCATGGCCAGCGCATCGGCCAGGCCGTTGTCATCCGTCGTCATCAAGCCGCCGTCGCCGAATCCGCCGAGATTCTTGGTGGGGAAAAAGCTGAAGCAGCCGACGTCGGCCAGGACACCGGCGCGCCGCCCTTCCTGGGCCGCCCCGATCGCCTGGCAAGCGTCCTCGATCACGCGCAGGCCGCGACGTTTGGCGATGCCGTTGATCGCCGCCATATCAGCACATTGTCCGAACAGGTGGACTGGAATCACCGCCTTTGTGCGCGGCGTGATGGCCGTTTCGATGCGATGAGGGTCGATATTGAATGAATCGGATTCAATGTCCACGAAGACCGGCTTTGCGCCGAGCCGGGAAATCGCCCCGGCGGTGGCGAAGAACGTGAACGGCACGGTGATCACTTCATCGCCGGGTCCGACCCCGAATGCCATGAGCGCCAGCAGCAACGCATCACTGCCAGACGCGCAGCCGATTGCATGGCGGCTGGCCGTGTAGTGCGCCGCGGCTTTCTCGAACTCGGCGACGCGCGGGCCCAGCACGAAGCCTTGCTCATCGCAGACCGCTTCCATGACGGCCAGAATTTCGGCCTTGATGCCGCGGTACTGGGCTTTCAGGTCCAACAATGGAACGTTCATGGCGACTCCAGAGTCAGGAGGACGCAGGGCTGAACCAACGGGAGGTCAGCTTGTCGCGTTGCTGGGACAAGAGCCTATCATATAGTGATTGATATTGTTTGACCATTTCTTCAATGTGGAATTCCTTAGGCAGGCTCTCGGAGCCGGCCGCCTGCGCCGCCGTTGCACGGCAAGTCGAAAGCAGGGCTTCGATGCCCGCCGCAAGCCCGTCGATGTCGCCTGCCTCGCATAAGCGGACGCCGTCCCGCCGGACGACCGCCTCTTCGACGCCGCCGACTCGGGTCGCCACAATGGGCACGCCCGCCGAGGCCGCTTCGAGCATGACCCTTGGCAAACCTTCCCACCGAGACGTCAGGAGAAGAAGATCGAAGCATGCCATGGCACGCGGCATATCCCGCCGCCATCCCGCCAAGCGCACCTTTTCTTGCAGGCCATGCCGCTCGATGAGGGCTTCGATCGGCCGCCGCAGCTCTCCATCCCCGATCAGCACGAATCTCGCTGTCGGCATCCGGGCACAGACCAGCCGGGCCACTGCAATGACATCCTCGGGCGCCTTTTGGGGCTTCAAGCAGGCCACGGTCCCGATCAAATACTCACCGGAGCCGATGCCCAACTCGTTGCGCAGATCCCGGCGGACGTCCGGACGGAGCGGCTGCCTGAACGGCGATGGGTCAATGCCGGGTCTGATCGTCGACACGTTCTTGTCGAACAGGCCCCAACGTCGTCCCTTGGCGGCATCGACGTCGGCGACGGTGATCCAATGTGCCGTCATCCACCCGGTGATCCGTTCGAGCACAATGAAGAAACGCTGCATCCACAGCGGTTGAGCCGGCGTAATGCCGAAGCCGTGTACGGTATGCACGATCACAGGCACGCGCGCGCACCATGCAGCCCAGCGGCCGAGGATGCCTGCTTTCGAGCTATGCGTATGGACAATCGCCGGCTTCAGCCGGTGGAGCAAGATGATGAGATGGAGGAACGCCAGCACATCCGTGACCGCATGGATGCGCCGCCCGAGAGCGGGAAGGATGACCGTCTGTACGCCGGGCAGCCGGCGGGCCTCTTCAGTCAACAGCCCGCCCGGACCCGCCACGAGAACCGGACGAAATCTCGTGCGATCCAGGTGAGACACGGCGTACAGCGCGACTTCCTGCGCTCCGCCGAGCTCGAGCTTGGTGATGATATGGCAAATGGTGTCCATGTGCGCTACCAGGATGTTGAAAAAGTCGTTCTTTCCACCCCCCCAACCCTGGCGCGCCAAGACGCGCCTTTCACCAGGCTTGGTTCTCGCGTCGGCTCAACGTAGGACTTGGGAAAAGAGTCCGTCGCGCGGACTGGGGGCGGGCTGGGTGAAAAAGGGTTACGATTCGCCTCCTCGCTCGCTGCGGCCTCGCTGGAAGGCCTTTTTGAACATCTGGCAGAATCTTTTTCACCATCCAAAACGATCGAGCCATTGGCCTTCAACTGGGGCAAATCGTTTTTCAGCAACCTGCTAGGCGGATCGGGGCTGGGCACCTTCCGCGGCGAGCCGTTCAGCCAGCCGTTTGCCTTGACCGATCGCATCCTCCATGGAGGTGTGCTCCCAGGCCCCGTATCGTCCGATCGAATAGATCCCCCGCCGTTCCAATTCAGCCAGAATCGCCGGTAGCGCGCGCGCCCGATGGCGGTCGAAGTACACATAGGCGTAGTGCAGGTCTTTGACGTCGGCCGTGACGATTTCATCGTCCGGACGCAGAATTCCCGCCCGCTCCATCCCGCTGCGCGCACGGGCGAGGAGCGCCTCCGACGAATGCTGCTCCGTCGGCCGATGCGACATTTCCACATACATGGAGCTGCAGCCCGGGCGCCCGAGCGTCGGAGAAAAATTCATCGGAAAACCGATGCGGTAAAACGGATAGTCGGGCTCGGGGAAATACAGCCAGTGCTTGTCGGAAACCTCCGCGCGGGCCACCGCCACATTCAGGTTGTAGACCGACACCCAGCGCAGTCCTTCCGCTGCTTCCTTCAAATGGGCAGGCATATCCGTGCAGCGCCGCAGCAGCTCCGGAACGGGTATCGTCGACACCAGCGATTCATAGTGCTCGGTCCGGTTGTCGCCGTTCTGCAAATTCCTGAACGACGCGCGGCGGCGTTTCGTGTCCACCTCCACGAGTTCCATCCCGTTCTGGACCGCGCCGATGCCGGAGAGGAAGGACTCGGGAAGCACGCGGATGCCGTCGGCGGCGGGATACTGAAAGGACGGGTTGTAGCCGAAGGCCTTGTCCTTGATACCCAGTGCGCCGTTGACGACGTCCTTGAGGTCCGGTTTCGGCACGAGCCAGGACACCCAGTCGGACGTCAACTCGTCCAGCGAGACCTGCCAGAGCTTTTCGTTGAACGGCACCATGAAATGCTTGGCCATGCCTTCGCCCAGGTTGTCCAGAATCCATTGCTTGAACGACCGGTCGTTGGACGTCGATGCAGGCGCAGTGAGCGTGGCAATGAAGCCGAGCAGACATTCCCGCACGACTTCAGGCGGCAGGCCGTGCGTGTTCACCTGAAACGGGTATTCGGTATACGTCTGATGCGAATAGATGAACGACTTGCGGCGGTGCGTGTGAAGCTTTCCCGCCAGCAAGCGCTCCACGAGCGCTTTGATATCCGGCTGCCGGAAATGGAGCAGATGTCCCGTGTAGTCGAAGGTGAATCCATCTTTCCGGTACGAGCGGCACAACCCCCCTACCTCTTTTTCACGTTCATACAACCGATATGGGGCGGCCGACAGATGATACGCCGTGCTGAGACCGGCAAGGCCGGCGCCGACGATGACGATCATGCTGCGGATGATCCTTCCCGGGCAGGCGCTGGCGCCAGAGAATGCGGGGGCTTCCGGACATCGATTCGTTTCAATGCGACGGTGGATGCCAGGAGGACGGCCATCGTGCCGAGACACAAGGCCCATGCGGCGTCGGACCCGACCAGCATGAGTAAGAGGCCGATGCCGCCCACGACGGCTGTCGCCGCGTAACTCAGCAGTACGATCCCCGGCATCGACATGCCCCAATGCCGCAGACGGATGGCGATGTGGTCCGGGCTTCCCCAAAAAATGGGAAGTCCGCGCTGATAGCGGATCCATATGACGAACAGCGTATCGAAAATCGGAATTCCCAGAAGGAACACCGGCGTCAGCACTGACAGCGGGTGCTCGCTCGGATACTTGCCGATCATGGCCATCGCGCCCAGCAGGAGTCCGATGAACATGGCGCCCGTGTCGCCCATATAAATCTTCGCCGGCTGCCAGTTGTACTTGAGAAAGCCCACGAGGCTGCCGATCAATGCGGCGAGCATGAAGACGATCATCTGATCGCCTTGTATCCAGGCCGCGATGAACAAACCCGTCGCGCTGACGGCGCCCACGCCGGCTGAAAGTCCGTCCATAATGTCCAAGAGATTGAAGGCATTGATGAGTCCGATCATCCAGAGGACGGTCAAGGCCAGATCCACCCATTCCGGCAGCGCGGCGATCTGAATCCTGACACCGCTCTTGATCAACACGAACACGGCCAGCAATTGGCCGCACAGCTTTGTCCATGGCGTCAGCACGCCGAAGTCGTCAATGAGGCCCAGCATCACGACAATGGTGCCGCTCAGGATGATGCCGAGCACGTCGTGGCGAAACTCGAAGGTGAAGGCCAGGCTCATCAGAAAGGCCAGGTAAATCGCCAGCCCTCCAAAATAGGGGACCGGCTCCTTCTGATGCTTCAGCCGTCCATCCGGCGCATCGACGATGCCGTACTTGAGCGCGGCCTGCCGGGCAACCGGCACGCCATACAAGGCGATCGCGAGCGACAAGATGAACGTCAGGATCAACAACGCCATCGTGTGGCCTTACTCAGTGCTCGATCCGCTTCACGCATGCGCCAGGCAGGCCTGATAGATCTGTTCATGTTGTCTCACCACGGTCGTCATCTGAAAATGCTGCCCGACGCGGGTCCGTCCGCGAAGCCCCATCTGCCTGGCGCGCTCTCGGTTGCCGAGGAGACAAGCGATCGCTTCGGCGATTGCCGCCGCATTTCCGGGCTCCACAAGCAATCCCGTCTCGCCGTCCGCGACGAATTCCGGAATGCCGCCCACCGTCGTGGCGACAACCGGCTTCCCGGCCGCCATGGCTTCGAGAATGGCAATCCCGAACCCTTCGTAGAGCGATGGAAGCACGAACACGTCCAAGAGGGGCAGAATCCGCGGAATGTCTCTTCTCGCCCCGGCGAATCGCACGCGGTTTGCAAGGCCGAGTTCTGCGCTCAGTGACTCGAGTGAGGCCCGTGCCGGACCTTCGCCGACGATCAGCAGCTGGCACCCCGGATCGCCGCGGCGGCCTTTCAATAACGCCATCGACTGCAAGAGCACGCGTAATCCTTTTTTCGGCTCCACCAGCCGGCACACCGTTCCGACGATCGGCCCGTCCACCCGCAGTCCCAGCTCCTCCCTGGTGGCGAGATCGGACGCGGCAAATCGGCGGACATCAATGCCGAAGGGAATGATGGTCTGCCGGGCGGCCGGCGCCCCAAGGCAGGCGGACACCGAGCGACGTACGGCGTCCGAGCAACACACCACCCCATCGGACCATCGGAACGTCAGGCGGTCGATGATGCGCACGAGCCGACCTTCACTGACGATTTCATCGTGATACGAGCACACGACACGGACCGTCTTCGAGAGCCGCCTTACCAGCCTGGCCGACAGGTTCGCCCAAAAGAGGAACGACTGAACGACATCAGGCCGCTCCTGCCGGATCAGTTTCCAGAAACGGAACAGCACTCGAACATCGAACTTCCCCATCCCGGCCAAGTTGACGACCCGAACTCCGCGGCGCAGCAGCTCTTCGACCAGACATCCCCCCGACTTCAAGGAACAGACCACCACGTCGAATTTTGAGCGGTCGATGCCGGAAGCCAGCTCGAGGAGGTGCGTCTCGGTGCCGCCAACGCCGAGTCCCACCGCCAACAGCATCACCTTAATGCGCATGGTGAAGCGCTCCCGCAGACCGCGTAGACTGCGAGATGGCCTCGTACCAGTCCAGATAGGCACGCACCTGCTGGTTGAGATCGAACCGTTCACGGGCGAGGCGTCGGGATTCTTCGACCATCAACAAGCGAAGGCCTTCCTGTTCCAGCAACCGGACCACCTGCTTGGCCATGGCGACGGCATCGCGGGGCGGTACGAGGAATCCGGTCCGCCCGTCGACGACTTGTTCCGGAATGCCGCCGACCGCCGTCGCCACGGCCGGGAGACCGCAAGCGGCGGCCTCGACCACGGTAGAGGGAAACGTGTCGGCCTTGGCGGCGTGGACATAGACGTCGGCAGCTTGGTAGTAGCTCGCGACGGTGAACGGCGATTCTTGATGCGCCACGAAACGAATGCGCGCCTTCCCGATGGCTTCCTCCGCGCCTGCGTCTCCGAGCGCAATGAACAGCAGCGGGCAATCGCTCATCATGCCGGCGATGCGGGCGAGCGCCGAGCGCATTGTTTGATAATCCTTCCAGGGATTGTCTTTGATGCCGTTTGAGGCAAAGAGGAGAATTTTGGCGTCCTGCGGCAGCCCCAAGGCGGATCGCGCCTGCCGCCGGTCCGCTGCCGTAAAGATCGACAGATCGACGCCGTTGGGAATGACGCGCTGTTCAACACAAGCCGGCCTCAGCATCGACTCATCCACCTTGTCCATCAGCCAACGGGAGGGCGTCGCCACGAAGAGGCGGGTCCTGGCAAAAATTCGCTGCTTCCGGTGCCAGTTGTATGCCGTAGCGTCGCGGCTCACAGCCGGATAAATCGTGAGATCGGGACAGAGGCCGCAACCGCTTTTCCATCGCTCGCACTCGAATGAATGGGCGCAATGTCCGCTCAGCAGCCAGGCATCGTGGAGCGTCAGCACGACGGGAAACATGCGGCTGAGCGAGGGCAGCGCGGCAAGATCGAAATAGCCGCCCTCCTCGAGCCAGCCTCCATGAAGATTGTGACAATGAAGAATGTCGGGTCTGGCTGCCAGGGCGGACGCAATGCGCCAAGTGCCGGGAAAATCAAAATCCTCGCGGCCTCGATTGCGATGCCACCATCGTTGCGGCTGGCCCACGAGCAGCCGAACGGCCGTTTGTAAGCGTTGGACGCCGCGTAGCGGCTTCAGCGCCGATCCGACGCGCGCGGTAGCTGCCGTGCAGCGCTGGCTCCAGGCCGTCCGGAGTGCGTCGTGCGTCAACTCGACGACGTCGGCATCGCCGCTCCGGTTCAAGCCTACGACCAGCGAAGATCGGTGGCCGAGACGGCGATAGGCGCGAAACAGCTGCCAAGAGACGGATTCCGCCCCGCCGGCCTTATCGGCCGTGTTGACTTGCACAATGTGCATACGGGAACAGGATACCGGTTAGACCGTGAATCCGGTAATGATTTCCCATTCTTTTCCAGACCACACGATCACGCGGGCAGGATAGAGAATTCCTGTTCGAAACAGCAGCGATTGGAGGAGTTTTGGAAGCCTGACGAGCGAATGCTGACGGAGTATTTTCCACGTAATTCCTCGGACGACACTCTCGAGCCAACCCGTGGGCCACCGCCCTTTTGCGCGCAACACCTGTTCCGCCTCCGCCATGTAGCGGTCGCGATGGAGGACGGATTTTTGCACTCCGTGCGAGCGAAACCCTCCGAGTAAGGCCTGAACGCCGAAAAGATCGGCGTGGTCATAAAGTCTCGCCCAGAGTTCGAAGTCCGCCGCCATGGCCAAGGATTGATCCAGTCGGCCTCCCGCACGTTCCCACAGCGACTTTCGCCAAAATGTCGACTCTTGTTGAATCCACCGCCGTCCGATTGACCCCTCGACAGGGAAATTGTTTCCCTGCAGGAACGAGTGCCGGCTCAAGGCGCCGGTAAAATCGACGGCAACGGCTTGCCCGTGCGTGTTCCATTGCACGGGATGCACAGTGGTAAGCCATTCGACCTCTGGAAATGACGAGAAGATGTCTGCGACAACCGACAGCGTCCATGGCAGGTACTTATCGTCACTGTTGAGCCAGGCCATGATCTCGCCGGTCGCTCGCGCAAATCCCTTATTGATGGCGTGGTACTGGCCTTCATCCGGTTCGCTGACCCAATGAGCTAAACGATTGCTATACTTTTTGATGATACTGACACTTTTGTCCGTTGACCCTCCGTCAATCACGATATATTCAAGGTTCTCGTACTCCTGGTCGAGAACAGATTTGATCGTTTCTTCAAGAAACTCTCCTTGATTGAAGGATGGCGTCACAATACTCAGGCGCGGACGACCCATTTAGTATCACCTCTGTACGATGACCGAATCCCCACGGATATTCATACCGCCCGGCTCATCGCTTCCCAACTTTGACGGCATTTATTCATCGCCCGCCGGAGCAGAGACGGCCGCATCTTCTTTTGTGATTCAAAGCTGAATTGTCGTAACATCTCGAGCCCCGAAGCCGATTCCTGTATGTCATCGGTGAAGCTCCAGGCGCTGAGCGGACTCAGCGGGACGTCGAACGTCGTCGTCTCACCACAGTGCATGCCGCTCCCGTCCATTCCGATGTTGGCGACGAGGGACTGCGTGGGATACAGACACAGCCCTCCTTGCAAAAACATGCTCGCGTACCATCGAACGCCCCACACATCCAGTTTTCCCGCGACCTGCTGTTCCAGCATCTTGAAGTAGGGGTAACTGTCTCCCATGTCAAATTCCCGTCTTCTCGCAGGACTACACAATTGCGTTAAGAGCTCTGCAGAGTTATGGCTGAAGCGGCTCCAAGCTCTCTTCCATGTGGCCCATCCCCAGCTGGCTGGCTTCCTGCTCAAAAAGACATCGCCCAACGCAGCAGCGCGTGGAATGGGAAACATGTACCCTGATACTTGCATGATGGCCGTGACGTCAGCGTAGCGGTCAAGTGATTGGTTCATGAACGATAAAAATCCCGGCGCCACGACAAGATCATCTTCAAGGACGATGACCCGGCCGTGAATATCGCACACTTCGGTGGCCCCCTGAATTATCGACTGTGCCAGACCGAGGTTCTCCGTCCGTTCCTGCACTGAAATGTCCGCGAACCCCCGGACCCGCTTGATGACTTTGCGGACGTCTTCGACAGCGCAGATGTCGTCCTGACGCTTCGGGCCGTCACTAAAAACGTACAAGTGGCTTTCCGCAGCGAGGGGATTGGCTTGCAATGCTGAAAGCGTGCGCAGCACATGCTGGGGGCGATTGTAGGCAAACAATGCAATGGGTGCCGCGCGCATCTTCAGTCCCTCAACAAAGCCAGAGCATCGTGGGCGCTTCAGGCTCGTTCGATGACCAGGCTGTTGTATTGCTCCGCAGCTGAATCAGCATTGGACATCTCACGGGCATGGCTCGCAGTTTCATGACGAATGTTTTCTCGATACGTTCCGTCCATTAACCGCTGGGATGCCGATATCAGGGATTCCACGTCGAGGAACGGAACCAGAAACCCGTTTTTCCCATGACAGATTACGTCGGCATTGCCGCCGACATTGAACGTCACCATCGGCACCCCGCAATAACTGGCTTCCAGTAGCGTCATGCCGAAGCTCTCGAGCAACGTGGGAGACACTCCGAACGAGCATCCTTTGACGATCGCCATGTTTTCGGCGTAGGTGATGTGGCCCGGCGCGTACACCTTGGCGTTTTGAGGAGCGAATCGCAGTTCATATACTAATTCCGGGGTAAGAGCACCGGAGAGATAGAATCCGAGATCCTTGGCGGTATGTGACGACAGGCGCCGTATGATCTCCATCACGTACCGCGAACCCTTGTAGATATTGCCGGCAGAAGGAATGTAGACCACCAACGAGTCATCCGACAGATTCAATTCCCAGCGAAGATTACGCGCGGGAACCGATGCAATCAGCTCGACATCGACAACGTTGGGAATCACCCTGACAGGCCCCTGATACGCATAGGTCTTCGCAAACATGTTCTTCATGTAAGGAGAAGGACAGACAACCGTGTCCACGCGTCGCAAGACCCTGTTCTCACACATGATGGTCAGTCTGGCATCGAGCTGTGAGTGCAATCTCCACAACGGATTGTCGAGAAATCGGGCCGGATTGTGATGCGACACCAGAATGGTCTTGCAGTGTGCCGGGGTGCCGATCAGCAAGCCTGGGCAGCAGTGGTCCGGCAGCAGTAGGATATCGGGCGTGAACCCTTGGATCGCCTGTCTCAATCCCAGGCACGGCCAGGCGACGCGGATCACCTCGGAAACATGATAGGAGAACGTGCGGGGCTCTATGAGCCGAAAGAACGCACGGGTCAACGCTAAGACCGACTTGTCGAACCAGGGCGGAGCTCCGGCACGGACGATGTCAGGTTCTGCTGATGGGACATCGTAATCTCCAAATGTGAAGATCCGGGTCTCATGTCCTCTTTTTTTGAACGCCCTATAGAGATTGTAGTGGGCAGTTGAAATGCCGCCGGCACCGGCGGGCGGGCATGAGCCGGAGATAATGGCAATCCGTCTAGGCATACTGTTTTCTACGAATTCCACACTTGATGCCAAACTTGAGATGCTCCTTCCAGCTCAGGCTTGAATCGGCCCACAGTCGTGACCGTGTGAACGTGTTCCATGTCCAAAGACCGAGGTGGGTGGCAGTGGCGCAGACTGCGTCCCATCGACAGGCCAATGCCCGGTGAAACGCTTCACTGGGATAGATTCCCGTCGTTTGGTTTGCAGTCATCAATTTGATCAGCCACGCATGGGCATCGATGATGAAGTCCTTTCTTGGGACCATTTTCCAATGTGACAGCGCCTCATGAAGCGTCATTTCGCTCTCATTTGGGTCGAGACCGAGACGATGCAATTGTCGAAGGCGAATCCCTTGAGCGGTCGCTCGTTTCTGCGCGCCATAGGTGTTCACCATCTGATGCGCATGCACACGATAGCGCAGCAACACTTCAGGCACATTGCCCACCAAGGTGTGCTGGGCGGCACGCACCCAAAGATCATAATCTTCGGCACAGAACGCGCGCGGATCGTACATGAGCGCGTGGTGATCGAGCACATCCCGTCGCATCATCACCGAAGGATGGGCGACCACGGACTCGAACAACAGCCAGCTTCTGATCATCTCGTCTTCGGACGGGTACCGACGGATCTCCGGGCGATCTGTGCCATAGGTCTGAATCCATGTCCCGCATATCCCTACTGCTGGCCGAGAGTCCATGAACGCAATCTGTGACGCCAGACGGTTCGGCAAGCTCACGTCATCTTGATCCATACGGGCAATATATCTGCCACGAGCCAACCGAAGACCGTGGTTCAGTGCCGCCACCAAGCCCTGATGCGACTGCTGGTAGATCTGGATCCGGCAGTCATACAACCGATATCGATCCAGGATGGCCGCCGTCCCATCGGTCGAGCCGTCATCGACGATGATACATTCAAAGTCCGAAAACGTTTGTTGAAGTATGCTTTGAATGGCCTCGTCGAGGTACCGCCCTCCGTTGAACACCGGCATCAAGACGCTTACGCAGGGACGCGTCTCCATCACTATGTCACCTCGAGAGTCGCTCCACGACCACTGGCCGTCTCGCCCAGATCGCCGAGGCCCATGTGGCGAAAGATGTCTTTGAATCGAATGGCATACGTATGGTCTCTGATCGTCCGTTCATGGCCGGCCTTGGCAATCTCAGCACGCTCACTGTCATGCTCCAAATAATGACGGACTTTGTCGACGAGATCGTCGCGGCCAGCGAAACACACCACTTCTTTGCCGTTTTCATAATATCGGTCAAGATCGTCCGCGCCCTCCGTCAACATGAACCCTCCACAGCCAGGAACTTCGAAATTGCGCCCTTTGATTTGCTCGACATAGGATGCGACACCGCCTGCGGCCGCCGGCGACGCGGCCGTCTCCGATGGCATCCCCGATCCCCCACACAGAATTTTCGCCGCGGCTTTCACATGCGGGCCGAAGGGTAGTCTGTCAAGGTGGCGGGAAATCCGGCCACGCATTGTGCCAGTGGAAGCCGCTGCCGATGCCATCACGGGCATTGCTCTCGCGTTGACGGGTCTGGACGCATTGGCCAGATTGACGTTAATGCGGCTTTGATTGAACACTCGAATCATTTCCTCTTGTGAGATGCGCCCTGTCTCCCATCCGCGCCCCCAGACCTGCACGTTGATGCCAGCGTTCCGCAGCGCCTGAATCGTCCCACGGCGATTGCCATGCGGCTGTCCGACAAATGTGACGTCGTACCGAAAAGGCAGGTCCAACTTACGATACAGAGAATGGTTACAAGCCCACTGGCTCTTGATGACGTGCCGATAGCCTAGAGCTTCATACTTGGGCAGCGCGCTCTGGGCGGTCGTCACCACCCACGTAAAACAGGGCGCCCATTGGTATGAATAGTTGTCAAAGCGCCAATGATCGTCACAGAACCAGTTGACTGTCGGCATCCGTGCTTTTAATTTGTTCAGCACAAGAGGATCCAGTTCGTCTTTGAATAGAATGGCTATCATGAGGTCAGGCTTCTCGAGATGGCCGACCTCGAGCAACCGCTGATTCATTCGTTCTCGGCCATAACGCTGCAGCAGGCTCATATAGTCGAAATACACGATGTCGTGTCCCATCTCACGCAGGGAGCCGTAGAAATTGTAATGTTCAAAGCCGAATCCCTGCTCAGGGCGGCCGTAGTCATATTTCATTGCGGTGTAGAGTATCCGCATCAGTATCTCATCGCTCGGCAAGGTCGGGGGCCGTGTGAGGCAATGTATAGAGCAGCGTCATGCCGGGCAGCCCCGTTCCAGTCGACAGCACGCGGTACGGCACACGAGTCTCTGTCATCACGTCACGGATCGCCTGATACGGTCCGACGTTGTAACCGGAGTCGGTGGATTGGAAGAACGTGTCATGCAGCAAAATGTTGGCCGTGGGAATACCGCTCATAATGCCGGCCAGTTCTCGTCTCACCGAGTCATAGCGATGGT
>DATELB010000083.1:0-55026 GCA_035277085.1 Nitrospira sp.
GTCGCGGAGTGGATGCTGCCCCATGTGCGCGGCCGCCCGTTGACGCTCGTCCGTTGCCCGGAAGGGTACCAAGACTGCTTCTATCAAAAGCACGCCAATGAAAAGGTGCCCCGCGCGATCGGCCGCATCGAGATCGAAGAAGACGGCGAGAGCGACACCTATATGCTCGCCGAATCGCGCGAGGCGCTGCTCGGTTTGGTGCAGATGGGCGTCTTGGAAGTGCATACGTGGGGATCGACCAAGGACCGGCTGGAACGCCCCGATCGCATGACGTTTGATCTCGATCCTGATCCTTCCGTCACGTGGCCGCAGGTGATCGAAGCCGCTCATTTGACCAAAACGCTGTTGGAAGAGCTCGGACTCGTGTGCTTTCTCAAAACGACCGGCGGTAAAGGGCTGCACATCGTCACGCCGATCCAGCGGACGCTGGGGTGGGACGAGGTGAAGACGTTCGCCAAGCTCGTGGCCGATCACCTCGTGGCCGCCATTCCTCAGCGCTTCACGTCCAACATGGCCAAACGCGCGCGCAAAGGAAAAATTTTCATCGATTACCTCCGCAATGCGCGAGAGGCCACGGCGATCGCCGCCTATTCGACGAGGGCCAAGCCCGGCGCTCCGGTGTCGACGCCGATCGCGTGGGACGAATTATCGGAAGACCTTCCCTCCGACTACTTCACGGTGATGAATGTGCCGGCCAGGCTGAAGCGTCTGACGCGCGATCCGTGGCAGGCCTATGCACGCTCCGCCCGCCGGGTCACCGGGGAGATGAGCCGGCGCCTGAAGCGGAGCTAAGACAAGCTCATATCTGAAATCGCAGATCTCACATTTCAGGTCTCAGACATCTACCACAATGTGTGTGCGAAGTGCGGCGTGATGGGTGCGATTCGCGAACAGCTAGGGAGCCCCTGAGTGTACAGTCCGTGATGAGGCGCACCAGAATCAGGTTTCACGGTGAGGATTCACGTGTCGCCCTTGATTCAGCTTCGGCAATGCGGACAGAGTTTTTGGCTCGACAACCTGACGAGGGCCATGCTTCGCAACGGAGCGTTGCGGCGTCGCATGGACGAAGAGGGCCTAACCGGTATTACCGCCAACCCGTCGACGTTTGCCATTGCGCTTGCGAGCGGCGACTATGATGAGGACGTGCGGCGTCTCGCCCGGGAGGGGCATGGCACGGATGAAATCTACACGCACCTCCTGGTCGGCGACGTGCAGGAGGCTTGCGACCTCTTGAGCGGTGTCCACCGGGCGACCGCCCGGGTGGACGGATATGTCAGCCTCGAAGTCTCGCCGGGCCTCGCGCACGATGCGGTTGGAACGATTCGTGAAGCGCGGAAATTTCGCGATCTCGTGAACCGTCCTAATCTGTTGATCAAGGTTCCCGGGACTGTCGCAGGACTCTTGGCGATTCAGCAGCTGATCTACGAAGGCATCTCCGTCAATGTCACGTTGTTGTTTTCGCTGCCGGCTTATGAAGCGGTGATGGAGGCGTATTTCTCCGGGCTCGAGCGTCGCTCTGCGGAACGGCGATCAGTGCGGGACGTCACTTCGGTGGCGAGCCTTTTTGTCAGCCGCATCGACCGGCTCGTGGATCAGCTTGTCGCGCAGCGCGATCATCCCAGCGAGGGCCGCGCCGTCTCCGAGGCTTTGCGCGGAAAGGCGGGGGTCGCGTCGGCGAAGCTGGCGTACCGATCGTTCCGGCGCGCCTTCGGCGGAGAACGATGGGATCGCCTGGCCGTGAAGGGGGCGCTGGTCCAGCGTCCGCTCTGGGCCAGTACCGGTACGAAAGATCCTTCGTACCGCGATGTCGTGTATGTGGAATCCCTCATCGGCCGCGACACCATCAATACGATGCCGGAACAGACGGCCCGCGCCTTTGCCGATCATGGGGTGGTTCACGCCGATGCCATTGAGCAAGGCGTGGATGAGGCGGCGAAGGCCATTCAGGACCTCTCCGACGCCGGAATCGATCTCCATTGCGTCGCCTGGCAGCTTGAACATGAGGGCATCAAGCAGTTCACCGACGCGTTCGACAGAGCCCACCGAGAGCTCGAGGAAAAGCGGCGACAGTGCGTGAGCACACCTGCAGCCGCCTAGCGTAGAAGCAAGCATCCCAAGGAGTGAGCGATGAGAGTCGCAATCAATGGCCTCGGGCGCATCGGACGAGCTCTGTTCAAGATCCTCATGGCGAATCCTCCGCTGGAGGTCGCCGCGGTCAATGATCTGGCCGCGGCCGATCACCTTGCCTATTTGTTGAACCACGATACGGTGTACGGGCGCTATGCGAATCGTGTCACGGCGCGAGACCATTCTCTGTTCGTGGCCGACCGGTCGTATCCGGTGTTTTCGGAGCCGGAGCCTTCACGTCTGCCCTGGGCCAGCCTGGGCGTCGACCTGGTCTTCGAATGCACCGGCCGTTTCAACAGACGGAACGAGCTCGCAGCACATCTGGACGCGGGGGCGAAGCGAGTGATGCTGTCGGCGCCTGCCGCGGACGACGACATCCCCACGGTGGTGTTCGGCGTCAACGTCTACGATGAAAAGTGCGGTCCGCTCCTGTCCTGCGCGAGCTGTACGACAAACTGCGTGGCGCCAATCGTCGAAATCATCAGCCGGCGAATTGGCCTCAGGAAAGCGATCATGAATACGGTGCATGCGTACACCGCCAGCCAAGGGCTTGTGGACGGCCCGAACCCTAAGATGCGGCGGGGACGCGCTGGCGCCGCCAATCTCGTGCCGTCTACGACGAGCGCTGCAATAGCCGCTGCCCGCGCCTTACCCGAGCTCCGTGGTCGCTTTCAAGGGACCGCCGTGAGGGCGCCCGTACCGGTCTGCTCGCTATGCGATGTGGTCATGCTGACGGAGCGTCGGACCTCGGTCGAGGAAATTAACGGGTTGTTTCTCGAGGAAGCAAGGAGCGAACGTTACGAAGGGGTGGTCGGCGTCACCGAGGATCCGGTGGTCTCCTCGGACATCATCCAGGATCCGCGGGCATCGATCGTCGATCGCGAGATGACCCAGGTGGTCGACGGCGATCTCGTCAAGGTCATGAGCTGGTATGACAACGAGTGGGGCTACGCGAGCCAAATGGTCCGTCAGGCAGTGACGATGGCCCAGATCGTGCCTGTGGAGCCGGCGCTCCGGGCAGACTAATCGTCGCACTTTTCGATGAGTGAGGCTGCTGAGTGCTGACGATGCGTTGAGTCAGCACTCAGCAGTGATAGGCTAGGCGACGTCGGTCTGCGGCGTCAGCGTGTGGACTGCGCCCGCACGGCCGTGGCCCGCGGAAGCGGTCCGAGAATGGGAGACCAGCCGCGGGCGATGGAAAGCGCTGACCATGCTCTCGTAAATGGCCAGGTAGTCTTTCACCATCCGCTCCACCGTGAATCGCTTCTCGAAGATTTCCCTGCAACGGCTGCGGTCGATGAGCGGAAGGCCTGCCACCGCCTGCGCCATTTCGCCTATGCCGTCACAAATGTACCCGGTCACGCCGTGATCGATGATCTCCGGGATCGATCCCTGACGGTACGCGAGGACAGGAGTTCCGCAGGCCATGGCTTCAATGAGCACGAGGCCGAACGGTTCGGGCCAATCGTATGGACAGAGCAAGGCGGCCGCTTCGCCCAGAAAATCGTTCTTTTCGGCGTCGTTGATTTCGCCGACGTATTCGATCAGCGGATGGTCGAGCAGGCGTTCGATCTTTTGCTTGAAGTAGGCCTGGTCGGCCGGATCCACCTTTGCAGCGATTCGCAGCGGCATGCCGACCCGCTTTGCCACCTCGATCGCGTGATCGGGGCACTTCTCGGGCGATATGCGTCCCAGAAACGCCAGATAGGACCCCGGACGGTTATGCGCCGTGTACAACATTTTGGGAATGCCGTGGTAGACGGTCCCCGCCCAATTGGCCTGGGGCAGAGGTTTGCGCTGGGCGTTGGAAATGGAAACGACGGGCATTTCGGCGTACTCGTCGAAGATCGGCTGCAGTTCCGGTAAGTCCAGCCGCCCGTGCAGAGTGGTCACGACGGGCGCATGTGCCCGGCGGCTCAAGGGAAAGCTGAGGAAATCCAGATGCGAGTGGATGATGTCGTATTCGCCGGAAGACGCTCCAAGCGCCTGCTCCTGCATGAGAACCAGGGGGGCATCCCGATTGTTGAAACTGGTCTCGTGAAGACGAAGAGCCCGCGGACAGGCCGCCTTGAGTTCCGCGGCCGTCTTGGAGTCCCCGCTCGCGAACAGCGTGACCTCATGGCCTTGGCGGACCAATTCCTCAGTCACGTAGGACACGATGCGTTCGGTGCCGCCGTAAAGCTGGGGTGGGACACTTTCCCAGAGCGGGGACAACTGAGCGATCTTCATGTTTTTGATCCTTTCTATTAGAGATCGGGTCTATTAGAGATCAGGGAAGGTGAGGATGCTTTACTATGGCGAAGAGCCGCCCTGACTCGAACTAGGGGAATTTCTAGTCCAGCACCCCTTGACCACCCTGGCCGCAATGCGATTTGTCCCCTTGAATGCGGCTCCGCAATTCTCCCGACACGCCTTCAGGGATTCTCCCCGCCAGTTTCAGTGACATCACGGATAGTCGGCATCTGCCGTATTCGTTAGTGTGAGCCACAACAGGGGACGAAAGGCCCCTGGGGCTAGGCAACTGCCGAGCCGTTTCGATCAAGGCGCAGCTGACCCGGGTTTCGGTCACCAAATGGAAACCGGCGGTTGCGATAACAGGCAATGGAGGTTTCGGGATGGGGAACCATGGCCAAACCGAAGGGGGCGGAGCCTTCCCACTTCTCGCCGTCGAGCAATCCGCCGCCGTGTCCGAAGAGGCCGAAGGTCGTCCCCGCTGGTATGCCCTGTGGACGCACAGCCATTGCGAACAGCTCGTGAGAGGACAGCTCGACGGGCGAGGGTTCGAAGTGTTTTTGCCGACCATCGGTGTCTGGTCGTGGCGTGCGGGCGTGAAGCATCGGATTCGCCGTCCGTTGTTTCCGGGTTATTTGTTCGTCCGAGACGAGCTATCCGGACCTCGCTACGTCGAGTTACTGAAGGCCAGGGGGCTCGTGGGTGTGTTGGGCGGACAAGATGGAAGTCCCGGAGAAATTCCGGAAGGGGAAATCGACGCCATCCGGATGCTCGTCAATTCGGAGCTGCCGGCGTCGCCCTATCCTTATCTTCAGACCGGCCAGCGGGTGCGCATCAACGATGGACCGTTGACCGGTGTCGAGGGAATTCTGGTGGACCGGCGCGCGGGCAAAGGCCTGCTGGTGTTGTCGGTCCATCTGTTCCGTCGCAGTGTCGCCGTCGAAGTGGACTGCACTTCCGCCGTTGCGGCGTGACGCCCCCATGCGTTTGTGGGCGTCCAGAGGCAGGAGCGTCGCCATGCGGATATTCCGCCTGGCCTATTGGGGGCTGCTGGTGCCCATGCTGCTCAACGCGAATACGGTCTCCGCACAGTTGCTGCAGGGAATTCCGCGTTCTCCGATCGAAACCATGAGCGGATCCAGCGAGCGCATGCCCGAGGGCGTCTATGTGATGCCATGGATCGCGGCGGGCGTCGTGTACGATGACAACGTCTTTTTCGCGCCAAGAAATTTAAAGCAGGACGATGTGTTTCTCCGCGTGACGCCGGGCTTGCAGGGAAGCTATCAATCGACACCGGTGACTGTCATTGCCAATTACCGGTTCGACTCCGAGGTGTACAACAAGTTTACCAATCTGTCGACCGTGCAACAGCGCCAGTTCGGCACGGTCGAATTACGCGGGCGCCCTTCCAACAATCTGAACCTCAACGGCATTCTGGGATATGCGCAAACGCACACGCCTTTTGAGCTGAATTTTCTGACCTCGGCGCAGACCGCGCGCGTCAAGACCGAGCGGGTGTTCGTCAACCCGAGCGCCGAATACCGGCTCGATGCCATGACGCGCATGACCGCCGACTACGGCTATTCGAAGGACATTTTCGACAACAATATTTCAATCGACTCTCACATTTTCCGTCTTGGGGCCGAACGGCGGGTGGGCGTGCACGATTGGATCGGCCCCGCGTATGTGGGACGTCACTTTACGTTTGGTGGCGATTTCAGCGTGACGACGCCCGGATTTATCGGCGGCAACCCCGATCCCGTGGATTCTCACGCGCTCATGGCCTCGTGGTCTCACGAATTTACCGCCGATACGCGGCTGGACGTCCGGGCCGGCCCACGCCTGACGAACGGCAAGCTTGACGACCGCCCCGAAGCGTTCGTCGGCATCAGGCGCCGGATCCAGAACGGAGAAATCGGGTTGGCCTACACGAGCGCACTCACGACCATCATTGGGACGGTGGGCCCCTCGAGGACCGACAGTGTGCAGCTGCGGTTTGTCTATGAGCCCATACGGCATCTGACATTTACACTCCAGCCGACGGCTTCGTGGATCCAGAGCACGACCTTTTCGTCCACGGTGTATACGGGCTATGTCGAAGCGGCCTATCAATTCAATAAATATGTGACGGCCAAAGGATCGGCCTATTTCAGTTATCAGGAGAGCGATTTTGTGGCGACGGACGGGACGAATGCGAACGTGATCATCCCGCGCAATGTGTACTGGTTGCGGCTCGAATTCACTTATCCCACGCGGTGGGACTATTGAACCGGAGGTTTGACATGATGATACGACTGGTCATAGGGATTGGCTGCGCAATGTTGTGGGCGGGCAGTGCGTTCGCCACCGAAACGGCATCCGTGTCGAAGGAGCAGCCGCCGGTAAACACGATGTCCGACGGCGACCATCCTGTTGGGAGCCAGGAGGTCGGTGAGTACCGCATCGGGCCCGAGGATATGCTCGACATCTCGGTATGGAACAACAGCGCCATCAGCCGGACGGTTCCCGTTAGGCCGGACGGGAAGATCTCGCTCCCACTGGTCAACGACGTCCAGGCGGCGGGGTTGACGCCGAACCAACTCCGCAGTGTGCTCCTCAAAAAGCTGGCCGAATATGTGCCGTCGCCGGAGGTATCGGTGATCGTGCGCGAGGTGCATAGCTTCAAGGTGTCCGTCATCGGAGAAGTCAAGAAGACGGGTAGGCACGAGCTGAAAGGGCGCGCCACCGTGCTCGATATTCTCGCAATGGCGGAAGGCTTTGGTGAATTCGCCGGCCGAGGGCGGATCGTAGTGCTTCGTCCCGAAGGCAAAACCATGCGGCAGATTCCGTTCAACTACAACAAAGTCATGTCGAGCAACGGCGCCTTGGAAAACTTCTTCCTACAACCGGGCGACATCATCGTCGTCCCCTAACCGGTCGGAGCGAGTATGCAAGACCACGACAGACGATCGATTGCAGGTTTAGTGACCGAGGTCTGGCGGCGCAGAAAATGGCTCGGCGTCGTCCTGTTCACGATGCCCGCGGCCGCCTTCCTGACTGTGGCGTTGAATCTGCCCAACCTTTACAGCTCGACGGCCACCGTGCTGGTCGAGCAGCAGCAGATCCCCGAGGGATTCGTGAAGTCGTCGGTCACGGGTGAAGCCGACACTCGCCTGAATCTGATCCGGGAGAAACTGTTGAACCGCTCAGGGCTGCTCGAGTTGATCTCGAAGTTCGATCTCTATCCCGACCTGCGGAAGAAGGCCGCCGAAGAAGCCGTGGTGGAACGCATGCGGAAAGATATCGTACTCGAGTTGAAAGAACTGCAACGCCAGGTCTATGGGCGGGACGGCACGTTCGGGTTCAAGGTGAGCTATCGCGGGCGGGATCCAGAGACGGTGGCGAAGGTGGCAAATACGCTCGCCACGGAGTATGTCGAAGAGAATCTCAAGATGCGGACGCATCAGGCCGGTGAAACTACTCTGCTCCTCAAAAAGCAGCTGGACGACATCAAGCGGCGTCACGAGGACGACGAACGCAAGATCGCCGCGTTCAAACAGCGTCATATGGGCGAATTGCCGGAACAGATCGACGTCAATCTGTCCACGCTCGGCAGGCTGAATCAGGAACTCGCGTCGAACAGCGAGCATCAGATGCGGGTCCTGGAGCGAAGGGAACGGCTGGGGAAGCAGCTCTTTGACCTCAACTCCGGCGCCCCTGCCGCCTCTGTCTACAATCCGGATTCGATGACTCATCATTTGGAAAAGCTGCGCACAGAATTGACGGAACTGCGAACGAGAGCCAGCGCCAAGCATCCTGACGTCATTCGCGTGCAGGGCGAAATCGCGGCGATCGAAAAGGCTTTGGCGGAAACCGCGAAAGAAGCCAATCTCGATCCCGCGCAGTCGGCTGCGCTCCTGTCCAGCCCGGACGATATCAAGCGTGCCCTGCGGGAACTCGACCACGAGCTGAAAAATTTGAAATCGGAGGAACAGCGATTGCGGGGCGAAGCGGCCTCCATTCAGCGGCGGGTCGAACGCTCCCCCCAGCATGCCCAGGAGTTCCAGCAGCTCGAGCGCGATTACAAGATGACCAAGGACCTCTACTTCTCCGTGCTCCAGCGGTATGAAGACGCCCAACTGGCCGAGACGATGGAACAGGCGAAGCACGTCGGGCAGATGCGGATTGTCGATCCCGCCATGCCGTCCATGGCTCCTGTGGCGCCCAACCGGCTCAAGCTGATGCTGGGCGCATTGGCGCTGTCGTTTGCTCTGGCAATCGGCGGCATGATGATGGCCGAGCACCGCGACCAGTCCTTCCACGACGTGGAGAGCCTGAGAGCCTTCACCAAGGTCCCGATTCTCGTCCGTGTGCCCGCGATCGTCACCAAGTCCGACCGCTTGCGCAATTACCGGCGCTCGACCATGAGGGCTTTCGCATCGGTGATCGGTCTCGTCTTCATCATCGGGGCGTTCGCCTATCTCGCCCATGACAACGAACAGCTGGTCTGGATGTTCAGCGAAGGCCGGGCGCCGCAGCAAACCCGTTGAGGACTTCTGTCCTCCTTCGAAGGAATGACGCTATGAAAGAACATATGAAGCCCGTCTTACGGACGTCGCCCCTGGAGCCGCAGGCATCGGCGAACTACGGCCATCTGGAGACTCGAATCGAACCGGTTCCGATCATGGAAAAGGCCGCCATTCGGTCGAAGCCGGACGATCGGCTGGTCAGTCTCGTGTCGCCGGCCACGATCGAAGCGGAGCAGTACCGGACGCTCGGCATGATGCTGGAGCAACGGCGTCACTCGGGTCTTCTTCAGGTCGTGGCGGTGTCGAGTCCCACGATGGGAGACGGAAAAACGGTGACGTCCATCAACCTGGCGGGCGCTCTCGCGCAGTCACCGCAAGCCCGCGTGCTGCTGATTGATGCCGATTTCCGGAAGCCGTCGGTGCCGGCCCAGATGGGCCTGCGTGACGGCGCCGTTCTTGGACTTCGCGATGCAATCCTCAATCCGAACCTCGCATTCAAAGACATCGTACGGCGGCTGCCCGCGTACAACCTGTCGGTGGCGACGGTCGGGCGGGCACAAATCATGCCTCACGAGATTTTTAAATCCACGCGGTTCGCAGAATTGATCGATGAAGCGCGCCGTGACTTTGAGTGGATCATTCTCGATACCGCTCCGCTCGTGCTGGCGCCTGACTGTCTGATGATGGGCCGGAGTGTGGACGGGTTTGTGATGATCGTCTCCGCTCACAAGACCTCCCGAAAGGAAATTGCTGAAGCCTTGAACATCATCGGTCCATCGAAGCTCCTTGGCCTCGTCTTCAACAATGACGATGGTCTCCTGGAATCGTACGGCTATCGGACCTATCTCTCCGTGGCTCAGGCGCAGCAGGAAGAACTCACACGGCAGGATTGAGCAATGAGCGCGCACGATAACAAGCGGGCATATTCACATTCACTGAGGGGCGCTAGGTAGGCACTATGCGACTAAGGCCGTTCGTGGAAAATATCCTTGTGCTCGGTCAGAGCAATTTGGCCAATGCCGTCACCGAGGAAATGCGCAAGCGGAGGCGGTACCGTATTCTTGACCTCATGGAGCCGGGCGAGCCCGGACGTGTCTTCAAAGACGGCGTGCCCTTTGTCGGGACCCTGGACCGGGGACTGCGTACGATTCCACGCACGCACCGGATCATCGTCGCGCTGAGCGAGCGCAGAGGGCGGCTGCCCATTGAGGCGCTGCTCGACGCCAAGCGACAGGGTGTGGTCATCGAAGACGCGGTGCATTTGTACGAACGCCTGACGGGCAAGCTTGCGCTCGAGCAATTGCAGCCCAGCCATCTCATTTTTGCCCCGGAGCTCGGCCGCAAATCGCTCCATACGATTTTGCTGCGGCTGCTGAGCGTTTTGCTGGCGGCAGTCGGCATCGTGGTGTGTGCGCCCCTGTTTGCCGTGATTGCCTTGCTCATCAAATGGGACTCGGCGGGACCTGTCTTCTTCCGACACGAGCGGATCGGCAAACAGGGCAGAAAGTTTTCGCTGATAAAGTTTCGCACCATGGACTCGCTCGCGCCTTCGAAATCCGAATGGGTGAGGGACAACGGCGACCGCATTACCAAGGTGGGACGCTGGCTGCGCAAATACCGCCTGGACGAACTGCCCCAGCTGTTCAATGTCCTCATGGGTCACATGAATGTGATCGGACCTCGCCCGCATCCGGCGTCGAACTATCATCTCTTCATGCGCAACATTCCGTTTTATGCCTTCAGGGCCACCGTGCACCCGGGCATCACGGGGTGGGCGCAGGTGCGGTACGGCTATGCGAACGATCTGCAGGAAGAAATCGAAAAAATGCGGTACGACATGTATTACATCAAGTATCACTCCTTCCGGCTGGATGCGGAGATCATTCTTCGCACCGTCGCCGTGATGGTACTGGGAACCGAATCGCCTCGGGTCAGCGCGATGACGAAGGAGGAGGGCGAATCGCCTCGGGTCAGCGCGATAACGAAGCAGGAGGACGCCCGCTTCGATCAGCAGTCGGCCGCCTAGCGGGGGTCGACGATTTTCCGAACGAGCGCACACGCTTTTTAGCATGACTCAAGAACTCGAACTTGAATGGTGGCGGCCGCAGACGGCTCAGGCGACGCAGGACGCAGCGCCTGCCGAAGCCGTGCATCCCGACGAGCCAACGGCGGCGCTGCCGTTCTGGTCGGTGATGGCGTTTACCGCTGTTCTCCTGTTCTCTCCCCAGACGTACATACCGGCCCTCGGTCCGCTGCGTCCGGCCCTGACCATCATTGTCATCGGCGTCTTGTTTTATGCGGCCGACCGATGGGCCCGAAGACTGCCGGTCATTGAATGGAATCTCGAGACCGGCCTCATCGCCGGCATGGCGGTGTTAGCCATGGCCACACTTCCGTTTTCGCTGTGGCCGGGAGGCAGTCTTGCGGTGTTGTCAGACTACGCAAAGACGGCGGCCATCTTCCTCCTGTTGAGTCATGTGGTCACCACCATGGCACGTCTGCGCCTGGCAGCGTGGCTCCTCACTTCTATGGCAATCGGCCTTGGTTTCTTTGCGCTCTATAACTTTGTCACCGGCGCCATGATCGATCAGGGCATCAATCAAGACCGGCTCGTCGGCAATGAGGGGGCCTTGACGAAAAACCCCAATGACATGGCGCTCATGGTCAATCTGCTGCTGCCGTTGACCGTCGCCTTGTTTCTTACCGCGCAACAGACCTGGCAGCGTGTGGCGCTGTTCGCCGCCATCGGCACGGAAACCGCCACGGTCGTGCTCACCTATTCCCGCGGCGGCGCCATTACGCTCGCGGTGATCCTGTTAGCGTATACCTGGAAGCTGCGTCACAGACAGGAGCGCTCGTGGATCTACGCCGGGCTTTTAGCCGCGGTGCTGGCCCTTCCGCTGCTGCCGTCATCGTATTTCGACCGTCTGAGCACGATTACGAACGTGCAGGCCGACCGCACCGGATCTGCGCAAGAGCGGATCGCGGACATGATCATCGCTGGGAAGACAATTTTGGCGAACCCCATCATCGGGGCAGGCATGGGCATGAACATGCTCGTGATGCGGGAAGCGCGGGGCGGCTGGCTTGGAGTTCACAATGTGTATCTCGAACATGCGCTCGACCTGGGATTGATCGGATTGGGCATCTTTCTCGCGCTCGCATGGTCGTGCGTCCGGGCAGTCACGAAGATCCAACGAGAAACCACGTCGCCCGAGTTGTTCTTCCTCGCGCAAGGCCTTCAGATCAGCCTCATCGCGTATCTCACGGCGGCGATGTTTCACCCAGTCAGTTATCAATACTACTTCTATTACATCGGAGGGTTGGCCATCGGCGCAAGGGCCATCGCCGGTGCTTCACCAGTTCGTGCGTCGGAGGTCGAGGCATGAATTGTCCTTCTCGGTTTGAAGTGGACGGGCAGCTCGCAATGGCCGTGCCGGACGGCGGGAAGACCGCCGACAGGCCAGGCGATCAGATCCGTCTGCTGAAGTTCTTGGCCTATCTGGCAATCGGCGGATCCGAACGACAGGTGCTTAATATCAAGCAGGGCATCGATAAGTCGCGGTTCGACGTCCATCTTGGATGCTTCGGGCGTTTTGATGAGCAGATCGGCATTGATCTCACCGGCACACCGTTGGAAGTCTATAAAATCCGGAAACTCTATGGCGTACGGACGATCAAGGAAGGACTCCGCCTCGCTTCCTATCTTCGGCAGAATCGAATCGACATCGTGCACGCGTATAACTTTTATGCCAACGTGTTCGCGTTACCGGCGGCGCGGCTGGCACAGGTCCCGGTTGTACTGGCATCCATCAGGGACACCGGGGAGATCTGGACGGCGCGGCAACGGGCGGTCAATAAACTGGTGTGCCGTTTAGCCGACCGTGTCGTCGTCAATGCGGAAGCGATCAAGCGAGGCCTGATCGCCGACGGCTATCGTCCCGAGCGCATCATTGTTGTTCCCAACGGCATCATGTGTGCGCCGTTGCGCACACCAGCCGACCGGTCCCTGCACCAAGAGTTCGGACTGTCTCCTGAGGATGTGTTGATCGGCGTGGTGTCCCGTATTGCCCGGCTCAAAGGTCTCGAATATTTCCTGGCTGCTGCTCCTGAGGTTCTGGCCCGCATTCCTCGTGCAAAGTTTTTGATCATCGGCGACAACTCCTTCAATCCGGAATACCGCGAAGAATTGAAGCAGCAAACGATCCGGCTCGGAATTCAAGACCGGGTGATTTTCACCGGCTTCCGTCTCGACGTGCAGAACATCCTCTCCTCGCTGGCGGTGTCCGTACTTCCATCGCTCAAGGAAGGTCTGTCCAACTCCTTGCTCGAATCGATGGCAGCCGCCGTTCCGGTGGTGGCGACCGACGTGGGAGGCAATCCCGAGGTGGTTGTCGACGGAGAGACGGGTTTGCTGGTGCCTGCGACGGATCCTGGTGCGCTTGCCCAGGCCATTTGCAGAGTACTGCTGACGCCGGGGCTGCGCCAGACGTTCGGCCAGGCCGGACGACGGCGGGTACTCGAGCATTTTTCCAATGAGCGCATGATCCGGACGGTCGAACGAATGTACGAAGATCTGTTGGAAACGAGCCGCAGGCAATCGCCAGCGACCGCATCCCAACTGTAACTGGTGCCGCGTGCGGATCGAAGTCATCACCGAGTATTCTAAGTTCCTCGCGTTAGGAGCGGCGTGGGACAAGCTCGTGGCACGGTCGGGCATCGACCATCCGTTTCTCACGCACGAATGGATCAGCATCTGGTGGGACTGCTTCGCCGAAGAGGCGACGCCGTACATTCTGACGGTCGTCTCCGGCGTCGATATCATTGCGATCGCACCGTTGATGCTGAGCCGGGCGCGGCTTTATGGCTGTCCCGTCCGGCGTCTGCAGGCCATTGTCAACGTGTACACCGAACGGTTCGATCTGCTGTTGGGCGAACGTCCGCAGGAGGCGTCTGAAGTGATCTGGAGCTATCTCAAAGATCATGCAGACGAATGGGACGTGTTGGAATTGCGGCAGCTTCCCAGCGATTCTCAGACACTCAAATACTTCTCTCCGCTCATTAAAAGAGACGGCTACCGAGAGGGCCGCTGGTCGGCGAATGAGGCACCCTATGTGGCCATTCGGCAGCCGTGGGAGAGCTACTATCAGTCGCTGAAAAAGGCTCATCGCTCGAACGTGAGGAACCACGCCAGACAGTTGGAGCGCCAGGGGCCTCTAACGCTCGACATCGTGGCGATCGACGACCGGTGGGAAGCGGATATGGAAGATGCGCTCAAGCTGGAAGCGGTGACCTGGAAGGTCCATGAAGGCACCTCACTCCGCTGCCGCAGCGAATCCACCGTCTTTTACCGGCGGATGTTGCGGAGTGCGGCGAAGTTGGGTTGGCTTCACATGTGCTTCTTGAAGGTGGGGGCGTCACGCATCGCGGTGCGAATATCGCTCCTGTACGGCAACAAATTGTTCATGCTCAAGTCGGGGTACGACGAGGCCTATCACCGCTATTCTCCCGGCCAGGTCTTGACAGAGCGTCTGCTGCGCGAAGCCTGGGAAAAGAAATGGGAAGAGGTAGATTTTTTGGGCGACGACGAACGGTGGAAGCTCAGTTGGGCGACCGACCGCCGGCCGCATACATGGCTCTTTGTCTTTCCCGACAGGGTGAAGACTCGCTTTCTGCACGGCATGAAATTCCGTTTCATTCCCGGCCTCCGGCAATCGAATCTGTTCCCGACGGTCCGGCGGACGATGATGAAGCTCGGCGTCTCCGTTCATGGCGATTAACGATGGTGGCGACCGCATGATGTATGTTCCTGCCTGGCAAGGATTGACGCTCCGGCACTTTGGAGCCGCAACGGCCGATGCGCCGGCGCCGTTTCCCCTCGGCCACCGCTGCGGCCACGGCTTTCACACGGCCAGAAGCGCGATTTATCACCTGTTCAAGCACCTGGTGGCGTCCGGTCGCCGGCGCGTCCTGGCTCCGGATTACCATATGGGCAACGAGCTGCGCGCCATCCGGGCGGCGGGAGCCGAGGTGGAGTTATACACGATCGACAAGCAGGGATGTCCGGATCTGGCCTCGCTCTCCCGCCAGGCGGCGCGAGGGGCGGACGTGCTCTTCACGATTCACTATGCCGGATGGGCGCAACCGGTGGCCCAGCTCCGCGCCCTCTGCGACACCCACGGACTGCGGTTGGTCGAAGACTGCGCGCTGGCATTGTTGAGCGAAGCCGAGGGACGGCCGTTGGGGTCGTTCGGCGATTATGCCGTATTTTGCCTGTACAAGACCCTGCCGGTCCTTGATGGAGGCCTGCTCGTCCAAAATCGCCATGCGTTTGCCGACCTTGATCATCTGCCGATGCGAGCGATCGGCCGCGCGTTTGAATTCGGGCAGGCCCTTGAATTGTGGCTCGAACGCTTCCGGAGCCGGGCGCCCCGGTCGGGGGCGGCCATTGCGGCAGTCAAGCGCCGAATCGGCGCGCTGCTGTCTGCCCTGCGCGTCAAGCGGGTGCCGGTCGGAGATATTGGCTTCAACGTGGCGGATGCCGACATTGCCATGTCGGGCTGGTCCGAGGATCTCCTCGCTCGGCTCGATTACAAAGCTATCCGCCAAATCCGGCGCAAGAATTTCACGCTCCTGGCCGATCTCCTTGCTGAATCGGGCATCGCGCCTTGGCGTGAGCTCGATGCGGGGACCTGTCCGCTCTTTTTCCCACTCCTGGTGAAGGACAAAGCGGCGGCGGCCCGAAAGCTGAGGGAGGCCGGTGTCATTGCGACGGAATTATGGAACGACGGAGATCCTATGTCGGCCCAGCTCGAAGGCCGGGCCTCGAGATTTCTGCGGCGGCACGTCCTCGAGCTGCCGATTCATCAGGATGTCGGAGAAGCGCAGATCCGGTACATGGCAGGGCAGGTGTCCGAGACACGTATCGCGTTGGAGCAGGCGCCGGTCAAGAGGTCGGCGCACGCGGCGGGCCGACGCCCTCGCGGCGCGCGCCAGCCGGTCGCTTCATGAGCGGTAGAAGGCCTTGCAAGACATACTCAACCGCCGGCATCCGGCCATTGGCCTCGAGATGTCGTCATTGAACGACATACGTCGATATTCCGATCAGGAGTCTTTTCATTATATTTAACCGTCTTACATCTGGGCGCCGGACTGAATCCGGGACAGAGGAGGGAACAGTCATGGATACGGCAACAATCGTTCCGGCTGTAGACGATGCGTCTCGGAACGGCTCCATGTTGACAAAGCCTATGACACAGACACAGCGGGAAACGACGAGCCTGCGCGTGGAGTTGATCGAAGACGACGCCGCCTTTCGCATGATGGGGCCGGTCTGGAACCGGCTGGTCGATGAAGCGCGCATCGATCATCCGTTTCTGCGGCATGAATGGGTCCGGACGTGGTGGGAATGTTTCAAACCTGAAGGCAGGCTGCACATTCTCGTGGTCATGGAGGGTCAGGACCCCATAGCCATTGCGCCACTCATGTTTGACCGCGGACGCGTCTACGGCTGCGCCGTTCGCCGGCTGCGCGGGATCGCCAACGTCTACACCGAGCGGTTCGACCTCATCCTGACCCGGCGGCCGAAGGACGCCTGTCAGGCCATCTGGAAGTTCCTTACAGCGGAAGCGTCAGAGTGGGACATGTTGGAGTTGCGGCAGATCCCGGAGAATGCGCGCGCGGCCGAATATTTGCGATTCTCGGCGTTCGAGGACCACTTTCTCCTCGGACAATGGCATTCGTCTGACGGTCCTTTCATCCCGATCAATCAGCCCTGGGAGAGCTACACCAAATCCCTGTCGAAAAAACATCTCTCGAACATGCGCGGGCGGGCGAAGGGTCTGCACCGCATCGGGGAGGTGCGGCATGAAATAGTCACCGGCGGCGAGCACCTCAGCCGCACCCTTGACGAAGCGTTCCTCCTCGAGGCCGCCGCGTGGAAAGGAAAAGCGGGGACGGCCATCATGAATCAGCCCGACCGGCTCGCGTTCTACCGCAGCTTTCTCACCAAAGCCTCGGACCAGGGATGGTTGCAGCTGCATTTCCTGACGGTCGAGAGCAAGCGGATTGCTGTCCAAATCGCCGTGCAGGTCAAGAACAAACTCTACATTTTGAAATCCGGGTACGATCCGCACTATGCGCCGTTCGCGCCCTCGCTGTTGCTCTGCGAGATGATGCTGCGGGATGCCTGGAAATGCCAGCTGACGGAAGTAGATTTTCTTGGCGATGCGGAACGCTGGAAACTGGAATGGGCGAACCATACCCGAGCGCATTCCTGGATCTTCATATTTCCGAACCGGTTCCGAAACAGGCTGCTGCATCATTTTAAATTCATGCTGCTGCCACGCATTCAGAAGCATCCGTTGTATCGCGTGTTGCAAGCGGCCGGCCGACGAATCGGCCTGAATTTGCACGACTGATTACAGCCAGCAATTTTGCCATGAACGCATTGGCGATCTATCGGGTGGGCAAGTGGTGCTACGAGCGGAGCATTCCGCTCGTTCCGCAGCTGGCGTACGCGGCCATATATCTCTTGAATCGCGCCGTCATTCCCATGTCGGTGGAATTCGGGGAGGGGACGGAGTTGGCGTATGGGGGCCTGGGGATCGTGCTCCACGAACGGACGAGGATCGGGCGCTATGTGTCGATCGGACATGATGTCACGATCGGCGGGCGTTCCCGGCGATGGGGGGTGCCGGTGATCGCCGATCGGTGCGTGATCGGGGCCGGAGCGAAGCTGCTGGGACCCATTTCCATCGGCGAGGCCTCGGTGATCGGCGCCAACGCCGTCGTCCTCGACGATGTGCCGCCCCACTGCGTTGTGGCCGGCATGCCGGCCCGAATCGTCCGGCAGGGCATCGACATTCAGGACTACAGCTGTCTCCAGCCGCCGGAGGAAGGGGACCGCCTGTCGTTTCGCACAACGAATAATCTGTCAATCAACATCATTGAGGACGCCGCGAGGCTTTCGCATCTGGTCGACGAGTGGACCGACCTGCTGGAGAACAGCGAGCAGGATGTCCTGTTCTTGACGCCTGAATGGCTCACCACCTGGTGGCGGTGCTTCGAGCGTGATGAATGGACGCTTCGTCTGGTTACCGTCCGGCGGCAGAGCCAGCTCCTCGGCATTGCTCCATTGTTCTCACGGCCGCGGAAATTCGGCGGGTTGATCACCCATCAATCCAACGAATTCCTTGGCACTGGAATCGTCGGGTCCGATTATTTGGACGTCATCGCGAGGCGCGGAGAAGAGGCGATGGTCCGTGTGGCGCTGGGCGAGTATTTCAATCACGCAAGGCCCGTTCTCACGTTGAGCCACCTTCTCACCCGCTCTGCCGAGACCAACCATACGGTGAAGGAACTCGAACTCAACGGCTGGCAGGTCAAGCACAGCGTCATCGAAAGCTGTCCCTACGTGACGCTGCGCGGCCATACCTGGGAATCGTACCTGGACTCTCTCGGCGCCAATCACCGGTACAACTTCATGCGCCGACTTAAGAACCTGAGAAAGACAGGCGTCGTCGAGTTCGATGCGGTCGAGAAGGAAGATCAGCGACGCGAGGCATTTCAGGCTTTCCTGGCGCTGCATGCCATGGCGTGGCAGGGACGCGGCGGATCCCAGGCAATGCAAACGACAAGGGAACTGGCCTTTCACGAGGCGTTCAGCAGAACCGCCCTCGAGCGCGGATGGCTTCGACTCTTCTTGCTCCGCGTCAATGGCCGGCCGGTCGGCGCGCTGTACGGGTTCCGCCGGGGGACGAAATTCTACTTCTATCAGTCCGGGTTTGATCCCGCTTGGCGCAAACACAGCGTCGGACTGGTGACGATGGGACTTGCGATCAAGCAGGCATTGTCTGAAGGGGTCGAAGAATACGATCTGCTGCACGGGACGGAAGCCTATAAATTCCGCTGGGCTCAGGAAACACGAGACTTGTCGCGGGTGCATCTGTTTCCGCCGTCCTGGCGCGGGTGGCTGTGCCGAGCCTCGCTCGAGGCCGAGACGCAGGGCAAAAACGCCGCTCGCCGCTGTCTTCCGCAGACTGTCCTCGACCGTGTGATCCAGAGCCGCAGGGGAGCGTGATATGGCGCTGCGTACGATGGTCAAGACGGCTTTGGGCGCCGGACTTCGATGGACCGGTGCTAGCAACGTGATCGAAACGATCAACGCCACCAAGCACATCCCGCTGGTCATCGGGTATCACTCGGTCGTCGAGGACATCCGGATGCATCACGGACGGGCGATTCTGCCGAATCTGATCAGCTGCCAGATGCTGGAGCGGCAACTGGATTGGCTCGGACAGCACTTCCGGTTCCTGACGCTGGATGAACTTGGCGAGCGCTTCGAAAGCGGAGATCCGTTCAACGAGCCGCTGGCGGCCATCACGTTCGATGACGGATATGCGGGCGTCTACGATCACGCCCTCCCGTTGCTGCAGCGCAAGGGGATCCCCGCAGGAATCTTCCTCGTGACCGAGACCGTGGGCAGACGGCATTTGCACGTGTATGACAAGCTGTTTCTCCTGCTTTCCCGGGCCTTGCCGATGATCCATCACGACGCCGAGCGGTTGGCGAGGCTGTGCGAGAGCCACGATGTCCCGCTCGGCAGGCAGCACGGCTTGAAAGACAGAATCACAGATCCATACGCCA
This sequence comes from Nitrospira sp., assembly GCA_035277085.1. Lineage (GTDB taxonomy): Bacteria > Nitrospirota > Nitrospiria > Nitrospirales > Nitrospiraceae > Nitrospira_C. Next base: position 19,515 of record DATELB010000083.1, read on the forward strand.
CCATGAGGCTGCTGTTTACGACCTTGACTCAAAAACAGCTGCGGAGGGCGATTGAGGCACTGGAGACGGTGATTCAAGTCCGGGATGAGGATTTCCCCGCCCTTCACTCCCTGACATGGGACATGGTGCACGCCCTCGACCGTGCGGGCATGACGATCGGATCGCACACGCAGACGCACGCGCTGTTGACGCTCGAGAACTCGAAGCGCATGGCGAATCAAATTGTGGGCTCGTTGCTGACCCTGCAGGACAAGCTTGGCAAGCCGGTGGCGCACTTCGCCTATCCGGATGGCCGGTTCAATCCGTCCGTCGTGTCCTGCGTTGCGGAGGCCGGCTACCGGTTCGGCTACACGACCTGCCTTCATCGTGACCTCCGGTATCCGTCGCTGACGATCCCGCGGAAAGTGCTGTGGGAAAACTCCTCCCTCGATCCTTTCGAGGGCTTCTCGAGCATTCTGATGCACTGTCATGCCCATTGGATTTTCGACCTCTTCCACCGCTGCCAACAGGATCATAGCGACCGCCAACGAGGCGGACAGTCGTCGACACCGCTCCACAAGAAGCGAGAGCGTGTCTCCCAGGCGATCTCTTCCTTGATCTGAACTCCGATGTTTAAGCCGGCATTGCTGATCATCGCGGGACGGGTCGCCGGCTATGTGGCCGCCTTCGTCATTCCGCTCATTGTCGTCCGGATCTTCGATCTCGAGACCTTCGGGACCTATAAGCAATGGTTTCTCCTGTACATCACGCTGCTGACGGTTACGCAAATCGGCATGTCGGAGAGCCTCTTGTATTTTCTGCCGAGAGGCGATGGGTCGGCCGGACGCTACGTGATGAATTCGATGCTGTTCCTGACCGGCGCCGGAGCGGCGGTCGCTGTCATCCTGGCGTGCAATGCGGAGGTGATCGCGAGGTGGATGAGCAATCCCGCGCTCGAGCCGCTCATTCCCTTGCTCGCCTGGTATCTCCTGCTCATGCAGATGTCGATCGGGTTGGAAACGGTGATGACAGCTCGCGGCGCCTACCGGTCGGCGGCCGTGGCCTATGCCGCGACGGACGTGACGCGGGCGCTCTTTCTCCTCATGCCCGTGCTGGTCATGTCCTCCTTGCAGGCGCTCTTGTACGGCGCCGTGGCGTTCGCCGGTCTTCGTCTCGCGTTCACCATTCGCTATTTTTGGCGGACCTTCGGAACGGATCTGCGGCCGGACGCCCCCAGCTTCAGGCGACAACTTGCGTATGCCCTGCCGTTCGCCCTGGCGGTCGTCGCCAGCGTCGCGCAGGAAAACCTTCACCAATACGCCGTCTCGGCGTTCTTCGACGCAGCGACGTTTGCGGTGTATGCCGTGGGATGCTTGCAGATTCCCGTGGTGGATGTGGTCGCCACCACGGTGTGCAACGTCATGATGGTAGGAATGACCACGGCCATCCACGAGGGGCGGGAGTCACAGGTCATCGATCTCTGGCACGACGCCGTGCGCAAACTGGCTCTCGTGTTCGTGCCATTGACCGTCCTGCTGGTCATCATCGCGCGTGATGTCATCGTCATGCTCTTTACCGAGGCCTATGCCGCGAGCGTTCCGATTTTCATGGTCAGTGCGATCGCCATCCTGTTCGCAGCCATCCCGATCGACGGGTTGCTGCGTGTCTATGCGAAAACGCAGGTGTTGCTGGTCATCAACCTGGTGCGACTCGCGATGATTGCGCTCCTCATTCAATGGACCGTCGGGGCATTCGGACTCGTCGGCGCCGTGCTCGTGACGGTTCTTGCCTTGGCGGTCGGCAAAACGATTGGGTTGGCTGCGGCGGGTTCGCTCTGGCAGGTGGCGGTGCGGCGAATATTGCCTTGGGGCGCACTGTCACTCATCGTCTCCGTCTCGCTTGCTGCGGCATTGCCGGCACTCGCCGTTTCATACGGGCTGCAGGCGCCCCCGTTCATCCGGTTGCTCCTGGTCGGCGCCGTGTATGGATCCGCCTATGCCGCGATGGCCCTCGGGTTCGGTCTTGTATCGGCCCGTGAACGCGCCGCGTTGTCTGAAGCCATGGGCCGTCTTCAGTTCGTGCTTCCTGTCCGATATCAACATAAGCCTTCTTGAGGTGCGACGTGTGTGGAATCGCGGGCATCGTGTCCCAGAAACAACAGACCGTCGACGTTGAAGAACTGCGAGCGATGTGTGCCGCCCTCGTGTCCCGGGGGCCGGACGACGAAGGGACCTTCGTCAAGGACGGAGCCGGCCTGGCCATGCGCCGTCTGAGCATCATTGATCTGGAGACCGGCCATCAACCGGTGTCGAACGAGGACGGGTCGATCTGGGTCGTGCTGAACGGTGAAATTTATAATTATCGCGAGCTGCGAAGCGAACTCGAGCGGCGGGGCCACCGGTTCTCGTCGGCGACCGATACGGAAGTGATTGTGCATTTGTACGAAGAGCATGGGGCCGATTGTGTCCAGGCGCTCCGCGGCATGTTCGCGTTTGCGATCTGGGACGGTCCCCGCCGCCGGCTGATGCTGGCGCGCGACCGGATCGGCATCAAGCCGCTGTACTATGGGACCGCCGCCGGCCGCTTCATGTTCGCCTCCGAGCTGAAGGCGATTCTCCAGTTGCCCGAAGTGGACCGGCGGCTGAACTGGCAGGCGCTCGCTCATCTGCTCGCTTACGGGACCACGCCGCCCGGAGAGAGCATCGTGGACGGCATCCATAAGCTGGAGCCCGGTCATTGGCTGCGCCTCGATGCGAAGCGCGATCCGGTTGTCGAACGGTATTGGGAACTGCGGTTCCATCCGAATGAACGGCGGTCCGAGGCCGAGACGGTCGAGGAGCTGCGTGCGAAGCTCCAGGAATCGGTCCGATACCATCTTGTGAGCGATGTCCCGGTCGGTGCCTTTCTGAGCGGCGGCATCGACTCCAGCGCGGTCGTGGCTTCCATGGCCGCCAGCTCGTCGTCACGCATCAAAACCTTTTCCATCGGATTTCGCGAGGAGGAGTTCAACGAACTGCCCTACGCGAGGCTGGTGGCTCAACGCTTTGGCACGGACCACCACGAACTCGTGCTGCAGCCGGACGTGGCCGCTCTGCTCGAGCATCTTGCGTGGGACCTCGATGAGCCGTTCGGCGATTCGTCGGCCATTCCCACGTACATGGTTTCGCGGCTTGCCGGACAGCACGTCAAGGTCGTGCTCTCCGGTGACGGCGGTGACGAGTTGTTCGGCGGATACGATAAGTACGTCGTCGAAGGCAGGGATCGCATGGCGCGCTTTCTTCCCGGTTCCGTTCGAGCCTTGCTCGCCAGGACGTCGGATGCCCTGCCGGAGGACGCCAAAGGAAAGCAGTTTCTCGAATATCTCTCAAAACCCGACGGGGAGCGGTATGTGTATGCCACGACGCTCTTCCGCCGCGACCATCAGCAACGCCTGTTGACCGATTGGGCCCGGGATCAGATCGGGGAGGCCCATCCGGAGCGATTGTGCCTTGAGCGCCTGGGTCGGCATGAGGGCCACTGGTTGTCAACCCTGCAGGACTTGGACTTCCGCCACTATCTGCCGCTGGATATCCTGACCAAGGTGGACCGCATGAGCATGGCGCATTCCCTCGAGGCACGCGTGCCGTTGCTCGACCATCCCTTTGTGGAATTCGCGGCGACGATTCCGGCCGAGTGGAAACTCCATCGCGGGAGAACCAAGCACATTTTTGTGAAAGCCCTTCGCGGGTGGCTGCCCGACGAGGTCCTCGACCGTTCGAAGAAGGGATTTGGCGTTCCGCTGAACCGGTGGTTCCGCGGTCCGCTCCGGCCGGTGGTGCAGGAGTTGTTGCTGTCGGACACCTTCCGGCGGCGGGGAATTTTTGACGCGGCCTACGTGAAAAGGCTGATCGAGCGGCAGGAGCAGGGAAGACCCCTGGACCTCCATCTGTGGACGCTGATGTCGTTTGAATTGTGGTGCCGCACCTTCATGGATCGGCGATCGACGCCCATGACGCAGCCGGCCCGAAGGTCGTCCACCGTGGGCCGACCGGTCGGCGCGCATGCGCGCTCAATGGCGTCGTGACCAGCATGACGGGGGAGGGTTCGGAGGATGCAGCTATGACAAGTGATCGGTCGATGCAGCCAAAAATCGCCATGGTGGCGCCCAGCCTGGGCATCCTCGGCGGACAAGCCGTACAAGCCAAAGTGCTCGCCGATCATCTTCGGATCGACGGCTATCAGGTTCAGCTCGTGCCGATCAATCCGCCGTTTCCGCGGGGGGCCGGATGGCTCAAGCGTCTGCGATACGTCAGGACGGTGGCCAACGAGGGATTGTATCTGCCCACCCTTCGGAAGCTGCGGTGCGCCGACGTGGTGCACATTGCCTCGGCCTCCTACTGGTCGTTTCTGCTGGCGCCGCTTCCCGCGATCGTGGCGGCGCGCCGTTGGGGGAAGCCGATTTTGCTCAACTATCACAGCGGCGAGGCCGCCGACCATCTCGCGAATTGGGGCTCGCTCGTGCATCCCTGGTTGAAGATGGTCGACAAGATCGTGGTGCCGTCCGTGTTTTTGAGGGATGTCTTCGCCAGGCACGGGTATCAGGCTGAGGTCATCCACAACGTCATCGATACCACCCAGTACCGTTATCGTGAGCGGCAACCACTGTTGCCGGAATTTTTGTCCGTGCGAAATTTCGAGCCGCACTATGGAGTCGAATATACGCTGATCGCCTTCGCGATGATTCAGACCGTCTTTCCCGCGGCATCGCTGACGGTGGCCGGCGTAGGCCCTCAAGAGCCGGAGCTCAAGCATCTGGCCCAGGCGCTGTCGCTGCGGAACGTCCGCTTCATCGGCGGGGTGGATCCTGCGTCGATGCCCGACCTCTATGACAGTCACTCGGTGTTCCTGAATTCGTCCTTCGTCGACAATCAGCCGCTCTCGGTGCTCGAGGCAATGGCTTCCGGGATGCCCGTCATCAGCACGCCGATCGGCGATATTCCGAACATGGTGCAAGACGGTGAATCCGGCACGTTGGTCCCGGCCGGAGATCCGTATGCCATGGCGAAGGCGGCAACCCTGTTGCTGGAGCAACCGGAACGTGCGGCGCTCATGGCAAGACGCGCGAAGGAGACGCTCATGCAATACGACTGGTCCAACGTCGGACCCGCCTGGGCCGGCACATATCGGCGGCTGGCGGCCGCTTCGTATGACAGGGAGGCAGCTTAACGATGTGCGCGATTGCCGGGATTCTGAAATTCAACCTGCGCGAACGGGTGGAGCGCTCGCGCCTCGTGCGCATGGCCGATGTCCAGCAGCACCGCGGTCCTGACGGGGCGGGTCTGTGGCTCGACGGTGCCGTGGGGCTTGCGCACAGACGGTTGGCGATCATTGACGTGGCCGGCGGCCACCAGCCCATGACCAATGAGGACGACAGCGTTTGGATCGTCTTCAACGGCGAAATTTACAACCATCTCGTCTTGCGTCACGAGATGCAGCGAGCCGGTCATCGTTATCGAACGAAGAGTGATACGGAGACGATTCTCCATCTCTATGAAACGTACGGGGCAGGCTGCGTGGACCGGTTACAAGGGATGTTCGGCTTCGCGATCTGGGACCGCCGGCAACGGCGCCTGCTGCTGGCCCGCGATCGCGTGGGCATTAAACCCGTCTATTACGCCTGTACCGACAGCGAACTGCTGTTTGCCTCCGAAATCAAAGGTCTCGTCGCCGCCGGAGGATTCAAGATCGCGTTCAATGAGACGATCCTCCCAGAGTATCTCGCGAACCGCTACGTGGCCGGAGAAGAGACGTTTTACCGAGGTGTGAACAAGCTCCTGCCCGGACACCTGCTCGAGTGGTCCGCAGACGAGGGCTGCCGCGTGAGCCGGTACTGGCATCCGCCTCAGGACAGCGCGGATGAAGACGTCCCCCTCCCCGAGCAGGCGAAGCAGCTCCGGGCGGGCCTCGAGCGGGCGGTGCAAAGCCATCTCATGAGCGACGTGCCGCTGGGGCTCTTTCTTTCCGGCGGTTTGGATTCCAGCGGTCTTGCGGCGTTGATGGCGCCGATGATGCCTCAGCCGGTGAAAACCTTTGCCGTCGGATTTGCCGAACGTGAAGCCAACGAGTTGCACTACGCCCGGCTCGTGTCGCGCGCGATCGGCGCGGATCATCACGAAGTGCTGGTCTCGCCGAAGCAATTCATGCAGGCGTTGCCGAGGCTGATCTGGCATGAGGACGAGCCCATCGCCTTTCAGTCCAGCGTGCCCTTGTTCTTCGTCTCACGGCTTGCCAGACGGCACGTCAAGGTCGTCTTGACGGGCGAAGGTGCCGACGAACTCTTCCTTGGATATGATTACCGTTACCGGGTGACGGCGCTCAACGAGCGGATCGGCCGCGTCTATTGGAAGGGCGTTCCTCGCTTTCTCCGCCGGCGCATCACCGGTTCCCTGCCGCTCTGGCCGGTACCGATCCAACGCTACGCCTCGCGGACGGTGCTGGCGTACGAGCCTGGACCGCGCGGCCTGTTCTTCGACAATTTTTCGGTCTTTCCCGAATCACTGCAACAGGCGCTTCTCCTGGATGAAGGAGCGGTCGGCGCAGCGGACCCGTACGCCGAAGGCATGCGGTACTGGGACGAGCATCGCGGTAGTCTGCTCGAGCGCATGAGTTACGCAGACGTGTCTACGCACCTCGTCGAATTGCTGATGAAGCAGGACCAGATGAGCATGGCGGCTTCGCTGGAGAGCCGGGTTCCGTATTTGGACCACCAGGTCGTCGAGCAGGCGATGCTGATTCCCGGCGCGCAGCGCATGAAGCGATGGCAGACGAAGCTCGTTCTCCGGGAGGCCCTGCGTCCGCTCGTGCCTGAGGCTGTCTTGACGAGATCGAAGATGGGCTTTCCGGTGCCTTTTGGATCCTGGTTGCGCGGGGCATTTCGACCCACGCTCGAGGAGTATGTGCTCAGCCCCAGGGCGTTGGACCGGGGGCTATTCAGACCGGAGGCCCTGAGCAGGCTCGTGGACGAGCATGTGACGGGCACCCGTTCGCACGCCGATCGGCTCTGGCTGCTCATCAATCTCGAGTTGTGGATGCGGATGGCCATAGACGGCGAGGAGCCTCAACCGCTCGAAGAGCGGGTGGAGAGGGTGGCGGTCACCGCCTGACACGGCAATCGCACGATGCAACCGATCACAGCGAGATTGAAAAAACTTGCCCGCATGTCGCCTGCCGAGTGGCATGAGCGGGGACGGCAGCTTCTTTCGAAGTCGGGCGAGCGTTTCCTCGGCCTGCAACAGGGGGAGTTGACCGACCGGACGTTCCGGCGGCGGCTCCTGCCGCCGTTCAGTCAGGCGTCCATCGACTCGATGGCCGCGGACGTGCTGGACGTCATGCGGGGGCTCGACTTCAGTCGGCGGCCCTTCATGCCGCTGTTCGGCGCGCGCGAATTGTCGGCGTCGATGTTCCGCCGGCGGTTTCCCGAAGAATTTCAGCGCCTGCTTCACCGTGCCGATCGGGCGGTCGCCGGCCGGTTCGATCTGCTGGGCCTCGTCAACGTCTCCTTCGGGCATCCGATCGACTGGCGGCTGGAGCCGTTGTCGCGGAAACGGACGGGGAGCGTCCATTGGAGTGCGATCAATTACCTGAATCCGGCCGTCGCAGGCGACAAGAAGATCACCTGGGAGCTCAATCGCCACGCGCATTTCGTCACGCTCGGCCAGGCCTATCTTCTCACGAAAGATGACCGCTATGCCGAGGCCTTCATTACCCAGCTCACCGGTTGGCTGGACGCCAATCCTCCCCGCCGCGGGATCAATTGGGCCAGCACGCTGGAGGTCTCGCTCCGGTCCATCGCCTGGCTCTGGGCCTTACCCTGTTTCGCCTGGTCGGAGCGGCTGACTCCATCCATTATATGGAGAGTGCTCAAGAGCCTGGTCCAGCACGCGTCGTACATCGAATCGTACCTCTCCTATTACTTTGCGCCCAATACCCATTTGACCGGCGAGGCGCTGGGACTCCTGTATCTGGGTACGGCGCTGCCATGGATGACGGATGCTGCGCGCTGGCGGGAACTGGGGGTCCGAATCCTGGTCGAACAGATGCCGCGGCACGTGCAGAGCGACGGCGTCTATTTCGAGCAGGCCTCGTACTATCACCGCTATACGACCGACTTTTACCTGCACACGGTGCTGCTGGCTCGCGCCGGCGGGATTGCCCTTCCGGCCGATGTTTCTGAGAGCCTTGGACGGCTGCTCGATCATCTACTATGGATCACGAGACCGGACGGCAGAAGCACCCTGTACGGGGACGACGACGGTGGTCGGTTGCTGGCGCTGCATCAGCGGGAGGCGGACGATTTCCGGGATACCTTGCAAGTGGGAGCGGCGTTGCAGGGGGAGGGCAGATGGAAGTGGGCCGCCGGCCCGGCCGGCCCGGAATTGCTTTGGCTGCTGGGCCCCGAAGGGTTGGAAGCCTACGACCGTCTGACGCCTGTGGAGCCCGACAGCATAATTCGTCACTTTTCTTCCAGCGGCCTGGTCGTGCTGCGGGACGGCTGGAACGAACGATCGAGCTACGTCTTCATCGATGCGGGCCCGCACGGCGCCATGAACTACGTCCACGCCCATGCCGACGCCTTGTCGTTCGAGTATGCATCGAATGGCGTCACGTGGATCGTCGATCCGGGCACGTACACCTATACCAAGGATTCGGCGCTGCGCGACGAATTCCGATCGTCTTCCGGACACAACACGCTGGTCGTCGAAGGGCAATCTCAATCTCAGCCCAATGGACCATTTTCCTGGGCGCAAGTCGCTGAAACGACCCTGGAGGACGTGACCGAGACGGCCGAAGGCGTCACGTGCGTTGGAGAACAGAACGGGTATGAACGGCTGGATCCTCCGGTGCGCCATCAACGCTCCGTTCAATTGCTCAGAAGACCGGACTGTCCCTCAGAATCATATCTCCTGATCGAAGATCGTGCGGCGACCGCCGGTTCCTATCGATATGAACTCCGGTTTCATTTGGCGCCCGATTGCAAGCCCGGCCGCAGCAATGGCCGGTTCGTCGTCCATCATCCCAACGGCCCGCAACTGGCCATGGCCATCTGGCGTATCGATGACAAACGGCGTGGAACGCCGCTGCCCATCAGCGTGGAAGAGGGATGGGTGTCCCGGGAGTACGCACGCCGAGTCGCGGCGCCGGTCGTCGTCGCGGAGGCGCAAGGAGCCGGCGATCATACCTTTGTGACGATCCTTGCACCGGTCGATCGAGAGGCGGCGATCGAACTGGAGCGGTTGGCGCAGGTGAATGCCGAACGCGACGTGCTCGCGGCGTGAAGCCCGATCTCAAATTTCAAATCTCATATCTGAAATAGGAATCGTAGGCTTACCCCCGATCTGCAATCTGAGATCACCGAGGAATATGCGTCTACTCTGGCTCAAGACCAATCTGCTCCATCCTGTCGACACGGGAGGAAAAATCCGTACCTACTACATGCTGCGCGAGTTGAAGCAGCGTCATCACGTGACGTATCTGGCCCTGGACGACGGCACCGCCTCGCCTGATGCAGCGGAGCGCGCGGCGGAATATTGCCATGACCTGATCCGCGTGCCTCACCGGACCTCATCCAAGTTTTCGCTCCGGTTTTTTGCGGAGTTGGCGCGGAACTTCGGTTCGCCGCTTCCCTATGCGGTGGAGAAGTACCGGTCGTCGGAATTTGGAATACAGATCGCCCGTGAACAATTGAAGGCGGATGTGGTGGTCTGTGATTTCCTGTTTCCCAGCGTGAACGTCCAGGAGCCGCTGTTGCGGCCTTCGGTTTTGTTCCAACACAACGTCGAGGCGGTCATTTGGCGGCGCCACGCGGATACCCAGCGGAACCGCCTGTTGCGCCGGCTGTTTCTCGCTCAGTGGCGGCGGATGCGCGAGTTCGAGCGGGCTGCCTGTCAGCGATTTGACGCCATCGTCGCGGTTTCGCCGCAGGACCGCGCCGTCATCGAGGGCGACTATGGGGCACCGCTTGTGCGCGATATTCCCACAGGCGTCGACACCGAGTACTTTCGCCCGTCAGGCTCAGTGGAGGCGGATCCGTGCCGTCTCGTCTTTACCGGCTCCATGGACTGGCTGCCGAACGACGATGCCATGAGATATTTTGCGCGAACCATTTTCCCCAAAATTCGAGCGGCCTTTCCCCAGGCTTCGCTGACCATCGTCGGGCGCAATCCGTTTCCGGGCCTGACTGCGTTGACCCGCGAGTGTCCCTCCATCCAGGTGACCGGCCAGGTGGCCGACGTCCGACCTTATATGGAGCGGGCGGCTGTCTACGTGATTCCGCTCAGGATCGGCGGCGGGACCAGGCTCAAAGTCTTTGAGGCCATGGCCATGGGTAATTCCATCGTCTCCACGTCAATCGGTGTCGAAGGGCTGCCGATTGCAAACGGCACCGATGCGCTCATTGCCGACGAGCCCGACGCCTTCGCAGACGCCGTCATCCGGCTGCTTCGCGATCGCGCGTTCGCCCGACGCCTCGGCGATGCGGCCGCCGCAAAAGTCAGGACACAATTCGGATGGGCGCCGGTCGCCAGTTCGTTTCTGGAAGCCTGCGAGCTGGCCCGCACGCAGTGGAAGCGCAAACAGCAACAGCTCGGTAGGCATTGGAGTGAGAACGCGTCCGATGCCTCCTATCCCAAGGCACGGCAACTCAGCATGTCCTGATGGAGGTGGAAATGCGAATCAGCGTATTTGGTCTTGGCTATGTCGGCTGCGTCTCTTCTGCCTGTTTCTCGGATCACGGCCATGACGTCGTGGGCGTCGATTTGAATGCCGTGAAGGTGCAGATCATTAACGACGGACGGTCGCCAGTCGTCGAGCCGGGCGTCGAAGATCTCATCGGACGGGCCGTGAAAGAGAAGCGTTTGCGGGCTACGACCGATGCGACGGAGGCGGTGCACAACACCGATGTTTCGTTGGTCTGCGTGGGGACGCCGGGCCGGCCCAACGGCTGTCTCGATCTGTCGTATGTCAAGGGTGCCTGCAAGCAAATCGGAACGGCGTTGGAAAACAAGCAGCGGTTTCATGTGGTCGCGATCCGGAGCACGATGTTGCCCGGGACGATTGAGGAAACGGTCGTCCCGACCCTCGAAGTGTACTCGGGAAAGAAAAATGGCCGTGACTTCGGCGTCGCCATCAACCCGGAGTTTCTTCGGGAAGGGACGGCGATCGCCGATTTTCATCATCCGCCGTTCACCTTGATCGGTTCCGACGATGAGGAAACCGGCGGCATGGTAGAGCGGCTCTACGCGCATCTCGAGGCCCCGGTGGTGAAGATCGGCGTCAAGGATGCTGAAATGGTGAAATATGTCTGCAACTGCTTTCATGGCTTAAAAGTCGCGTTCGCGAATGAGGTGGGTGCGCTTTGCAAGGCCTTCGGGATTGACAGCCACACAGTTATGGAGGTCTTTTGCAAGGACACGAAACTCAATCTGTCACCCTATTACCTGAAGCCCGGGTTTGCCTTCGGTGGATCCTGCCTGCCCAAAGATCTGCGCGCGTTGACCTACCAGGCAAAGACCGCCGACGTGGACGTTGCCTTGTTGAATGCCGTCATGTCGAGCAATCGCCGGCACATCGAACGGGCGGTCGACATGGTGCTCAGCACCGGGAAAAAACGCATCGGCGTGCTGGGGCTGAGCTTCAAGGCGGGCACTGACGACTTGCGCGAAAGCCCGATGGTGACGTTGATCGAGACGCTCATCGGCAAAGGCCTGCATGTGACGATCTTCGATCGTGAAGTGGAATTGGCCCGGCTCTTCGGGGCGAACAAGGAGTACATCGAGCAGGAAATTCCGCATATTTCCTCATTGATGAAGCGCCGGCTGGACGAGGTGATCGACCAGTCCGACGTCCTCGTGCTCACCAAACGGTCGGATGAGTATCGCGCCGGGATCGAACAGGCCAACCATCCACCCCTGATTATCGATCTCGCCCGAGTGCTCGATGCACGTCGGTCGGATGCCGGATATCAGGGCATCGGGTGGTAAGCCGCCATGCCTGTGGAGATGGGACCGTTGCACTCAGTCCAGGAACGCAACGTCCTGAGGAGGTTACGATGTACGCTTTAGCCGCAGCAGCCGCAATTCTCGCCTTGGCGCTGACACCCGCGTTCGGGTGTGCCGCCGCCGTGCCAGCGGCCGAGCGTGCGGAGTCCAGGCCGCCCGAGGCCCCTCGCGAGTCTGTCGACACGACGCTTGTTCCTGCGACGGGGCAGACGATTCGCGTCCACGACGGCGACGATCTTCAAGATGCGATCGATGTTGCCCGGCCGGGGGACACGATCGTGCTCGACGCCGGCGCCACGTTCAAGGGACCGTTCACCCTGCCGAAAAAGGCCGGGACGGGCTGGGTGACAATCAGGACAAGTACGCCCGACAAGGAATTTCCGGCTCCCGGCACGAGAGTCTCGCCGTCTCACGCGCCTTTGATGCCGAAGCTCATCGCCTGGAACGGGCAGGGGGTCATCTTTGCGGATCCAGCGGCCCACCATTACCGTTTGATCGGCCTCGAAGTCGCCCCCTACGAAAAAACGTTTCTCTATTCGTTGATGTGGTTCGGCACCAACCGGGAACGATCGATTGAAGAACTGCCCCACCACATCATTGTCGACCGCTGCTACATCCACGGCGATCCGAAAAAAGGCTCGAGACGGGGCGTAGCGCTGAACGGCAGGCATCTTGCCGTCATCGATTCCTATCTTTCGGACTTCAAAGAGGTCGGGGCGGATTCCCAGGCAATCCTCGGTTGGGGCGGCGCCGGACCGTTCAAGATCGCCAACAACTACCTGGAAGGCGCCGGCGAGAACATCATGTTCGGCGGCGGCGATCCGTACATTAAGGATCTCGTGCCCTCGGACATCGAAGTCCGGGGCAATCTGATGGTGAAACCGCTCCGCTGGAAAAAGAACGAGCCGGGATTTGAAGGCACGCCGTGGACCATCAAAAACATTTTCGAGCTGAAAAACGCCCGGCGGGTGGTGGTCGAAGGGAACGTACTCGAGCACAGCTGGGAGGAGGCCCAGAGCGGATTTGCTGTTCTCTTCACGGTGCGTAATCAGGATGGGAAGGCGCCCTGGGCCGTCGTGGAGGACGTGCGGTTCACCCACAACATCATTCGTCACAGCGGCAGCGGGTTAAGCCTGTTGGGACACGACAATAACAGGCCCCGGGATCAAACCGAGCTCACCAAGCGTATTCTTGTCCGAAACAATCTTTGGGAAGATATCGGCGGCGAGCGCTGGGGCGGGAAGGGCATCCTGTTTCAAATGATCGAAGGTTCATCCGATGTGAGTATTGAACACAACACCGGTCTGCACCGCGGGTACACGCTGTTCGCGATGGGTCCTTCCCACCGGCGCTTTACGTTCCGCGGCAACATCGCCCCGCATAACGAGTACGGCATCTTTGGAAACGACGTCGGTGTGGGCACCGCGGCGCTGGACGCCTATTTCCCCGATGCCGTCGTGACTGAGAACGTGCTGGCCGGCGGGGAGGCGCGCAGCTATCCGGAGGGCAACGTGTTCCCGGATTCGCTCGAAGCGGTGCCTTTTGTGGATCGCAAAGCCGGTAACTACCGGTTGGCCAGCGGCATCAAGCATCTGAAAGGACCCGGTGTGGATGCCGGATCCTTGTGCGCAGCCCTCAGCCCTCAGGATGCCCAAGGACAGCCGATTTGCGCCATCCGAACCGCCGGGAGCAGCCAAGGCCGCTCAATCGCGTCACAGTGACGCGTATTCGCAATCAACCATCGTTCATTCCAATTTCATCAATCGAACGCGAGGTCTAAACAGTGGAATCGTTTACAATTGCTCACGTCCTGTTGACTGCATCCATCGCCCTGCTGTTGTACAGCTATGTCGGATATCCGTTGATCTTGTGGCTGATCAGCCGATTCCGTCGGGGAGAAGAGACTGTGAATGCCGATCCCCCGGCGTGGCCGAATGTCACCGTCGTGATTGCCGCACACAATGAAGAACAGGTGATTGGCCGCCGCATCGAAAATCTGTTGGCGTTGGACTATCCTGCCGAAAAGCTGCAGATCCTCATCGGATCCGACGGATCGACCGATCGGACAAGCGAAATCGTACGCTTGTACCGCCGTCCGAGAATTACCTTCCATGACTTCGCGCTTCAGCGAGGGAAGGCGCAGGTCCTCAACGATCTGGTCGCCCTCGCCAGCGGAAAATTCATCGTGTTTACGGATGCCAATACCTTTTTCGAGCCAAGCGCGGTGAAAGAGCTTATCCGGGGCTTCCGGCTGGCACCTTCGGCCTGCGCCGTCGTCGGTAAACTGGAATTCCGCACCGCGGAAGGCACCGTCAACCCCGACACGTTTTATTGGCGCTACGAGACACTGCTCAAGACGCTCGAATCCCGATTTGGGACGGTGCTGGGTGCGAACGGCGCCATTTACGCGATTAAACGGGCCTGGTTTCGCGCGCTGCCGGCGGGCACGATCGTCGACGATTTTCTCATTCCCATGCTCATGCGGCTCGAGCGCGGCGGATCGGTGATCTTCAGGCCCGCCGCCAAGGCATGGGAAATGGTGCCGGAAACAGTGAAAGATGAGTTTCGGCGTCGTGTTCGCATCGGGGCCGGCGATGCGCATGCATTGCGGCATACATGGCGCCTCTTGCTGCCAAGCCAGGGCATGCTCGCTCTGACCTATTGGTCACATAAGATCATCCGTTGGCTGGGCCCTGAGCTCCTACTGACCGCCTTCGTTACCAATCTCTGGCTTATCGACCGCCCGTGGGAACGCCGGCTGTTCGCCGCTCAGCTGGCGTTCTATTCGGTGGGATTTGCGTCGTCCAGGCTCCGCACGATACCCGTCATCGGCTGGCTGGCGACGGGTATTTGGTACTTCACGGTGCTGAATTGCGCGCTGTTGATCGGGACGCTGAAATCCATGTGCGGCCGTGCCGCGCCTGTGTGGCAACGCACGCCGCGCACCGCGGAACGGATGCAGCGCGCATTGGTGCATCGGGAGCAGAGGAAAGCGGCCGTGCGGTCCCAACGGGACTCGCCGGCCGCCTAGCGGTCACTGGAATCTGAGGTTGGCCGGTGCAGCTGGAGGCGTGCTGTCGGTGCCGGTGATCAGAAGTTGCGAGGGAATTTTTACCAAGAACGCGTCCATGCGGTTGCCGCCAAGATTGGTCGTCCAAATGAAGTACCGGCCGGTGATATCCAGGTTGCCTTTGGGTTGTTTCGCATACGCGTCGCAGCAGCCGCCGGTCGCATTCGGATCGGTCATGACGGGCGCCACGATGAGTTGATCGCCCGACCCGTCAATGCGGAAGCACGTGATTTCATTCTGTATCGCATAATTGGTGGAGGCATCGCTGCCGCAGGCAATTTGCTGCGATAATGGTACGTTGGCCTTGGCGTTGAGATGAGAGATGTGGTTGACGGCTGCGATGTTCCAGTTCACGTTGTACTGAACCGTCGGACCCTGCGTGATTGCGGGACTAAAGGACCAGACCACGGACGCATTGGGAAGTGAATTGTAGTTGTCCGCCCCCACCGCATAGCCGAATCCGGTATCCAGATGGCCCAAGGTGCCGTTGGGGCCATTGATTCTTGTCTCCTGGCCGGTCTGGTTGTCAAAGATGCGCATCGCCAGATCGCTGGGGATCCCGATATCTTCCAGGCTGATGGCCCAACGGCCGCTCTTGTCCAGATTGCATTCGTCGAATACGCCGATCTTCGGATACCACCGGTAGGTTTGCGTGGTCTCCATATACACCATGCACCCCAGATATTCGCCGGTGCTGACCACGCGAAGGGTGGCGCTGTGGACAAGGTCGTCGTTGCTGGAATGTGTCTGCCAGGCCTGCCGATCGGCCCCGAACTTGGTCGACAGATCGAAGACGGTTTCGAAGGTCTTGGTCATGACGTCGTACCGAAGTAATTTGGGTCCGTCGGTGAGATACACGGTATTCGGTCGTGTGGCGCTGAAGTACCAGCCCTCGCCAGTGTAGTTCACGTACTTGCTGCCCGACGGGAACATCGGGCCGACTTTCGTGATCGTGTCCGTGGTCTTGTTCAGCTTGAAGAGGGTCGGTCCGGATCCGCCGCGCGCGTTGTTCAGTCCGAGAAAAATTAACATGTCGTTGCTGTTTTGATGGGCGTTGGTATTGCGCCAGTATGAATAGCCGACATACCAGACGCAGTCCTGACCGGCGCAATCCGTGGCGTCGGTGATTCTCATGGCCCGGGTGCCGTAGGGGGCCGGAATGGTAAAGGTTCCGCGCTGTGAGGGAACGAATGACTGGATTTGACTGACCGTCATGCGCGAGCGATAGGCAATACCATCCTTTTCGACCCAGCCTCCAGGAAAAGAGTTGGTCGTTTGAGCCACGGCCCCGGAGGCTGCGGCGATCACAAGTCCCCCCAATAGCAGCCAGAGCGAGCGTTTCAACATATCCGTCCTCCTCATTCCGTTGAGCTGGGAAGGGCTCTCGCGCCCATTTTGACCTAGGGGTAACCCTAGCACTGCTGGACAAGTGGAGGATGAATGTGGGTAAATCGATTGTGTGAGAGCGGAAAACTTTACGTAAGGGAAACGTAAAAAGTGATGGAGCCGCTGTCGCCGATGACTTGGACTGAGTTACGGGAACTCTGGAGGGCCGATCTCTATCGGCACACGGCCGAAACATCCTGGCGGCATTTGCTTATCCACGTGTTCTTCTCCGACGGGGGGGAGCGTTTCAACGATGGCGTGAAGTACATGTTTCATCTAAGGCTCTGCCGCTATTTGAAAACGCAACGGCCGCGATGGCTCGTGTGGCCGTTGTATCGGGTCGCGATGCGGATCTTCACGCATTACAAGTACAAATTCGGGTGTTTGATTCCGCATACCACGATGATTGGCGCCGGTCTCTACCTCGGCCACGTGCGCGACATCGTCATCAATGAACAAGCCGTCATTGGAGAGAACTGCAATATCAGCCAGGGCGTGACGATCGGACAGGCAAACCGCGGCCGCCGCAGGGGCACGCCCGTCATCGGCCGCAATGTGTACATCGGGCCGGGCGCGAAGATCGTGGGGGCGGTGCGTGTGGGAGACGATGTCGCGATTGGGGCAAACTGTGTCGTCACGGACGATGTGCCCGACCATGCGGTGGTCGTCGGTATTCCCGGAAAAGTGATCTCGTTTGCAGGGTCGGCCGGCTATGTGAACCGCACGGATTATTCCGGCAGCCATGAGACGGAACCACGCCGGGTCGATCAATGCCTGACGGATGACATGCGGCACTTTGGGGCAACGGCGGTCTCGGCGGCGGTGGAGAAATGGCCAGGTAGCAACTCGACGGAGGACCGTGACGTTATTCAGGAAGCGCGGGATCGAGCCGGTAGCCCACATTCCGCACGGTGAAGATGCGGCGACCTTCCGGACCCAGCTTGTTTCGAAGGCTCCGGATATGCACGTCGATGGTGCGCGACTGGAGGTCCGCGTCCTTGCTGGCTCCCCACACCGATTCGAACAAGGCGTCGCGGCTGAGGACCCTTCCATTGGTCATCAACAATGCCCGGAGCAGGCTGAACTCCTTCGACGTCAGATGAATCGGTTTTCCCCGTAGCGTCACCTGATAGCGATCAAGCTCCATCTCGAGCGAGCCTACCTTGAGCACCCGCGCCGGATCCGTGGGGGCCGATCGCCGGAGCCGGCCTTTGACGCGCGCGATCAATTCGTTGGCCTGAAACGGTTTCGTCATGTAGTCATCGGCCCCGATCTCGAGGCCGATGACCTTGTCGCGCTCTTCGTCTTTTCCGCTGAGGACGATGACGGGCAGATGGGCCGTGATCGGATCCTGCCGCACCCGCCGTAGTACTTCCAGCCCGTCCAGACCCGGCAGAATGAGATCGAGCAGCATGAGGTCGGGTTTCTCGCGGCGAACGGCTTCCAGCGCCTCGGGCCCGTCCTGCGCGACGGTCACTTCGAATCCCTCCCGTTGCAGCAGGGTGCGGAGGAGGTCGACGACGCTGTCCATGTCTTCGACGACGAGGATTTTTGCCATGGAGCCTTAGGGTTCGATCAATCGGCGGCGGATCGAGTATCGTACGAGGCTCGCGGTGTCGTGAAGATCCAACTTATCCATAATGCGATGACGGTGCGACTCCGCCGTTTTCACGCTCACGCCCAACAGGCCTGCGACTTTTTTGGTCGTCATGCCCTGCGCGACGAGTTGCAGCACCTCGCGCTCCCGGGTCGTCAGCGGGTCCGCCGGAATATCGCTTTTCGCCAGGAAAGCCTGGATGACCGTCTGTGAAATGCCGGGGCTCAGATAAAAGGATCCTTTGGATACGTCACGGATCGCATGGACGACGTCGGTGACCGGCTGGGATTTGAGCAAATAACCTTTGACGCCGACTTTCAGCGCCTCCAGCACGAAGGCATCGTCCGTGTGCATCGTGAGCAGCAGAGATTTCGTCCCCGGAGATACTCGGCGAATCTCGCGAACCACGTCGAGTCCGTTGAGCAACGGCATCATGACGTCGATTACCGCGACGTCGGGCTGCGTATCTTCGGCCATGCGAACGGCCTCCCGTCCGTCGGCCGCTTCGCCGACAACCGTCACCCCATAGGTTTCGATCAGCGCTTTCACGCCTTGCCTGAGCAACGTGTGATCGTCGGCTAATAGCAAGCGGCAGGAAACGAGCGATGTGGCAGGCTCGGCGCCCCGAGCGTCGAGACGGCTCGTCCGCGGAGGGGGCATGACCTGTGCTGGACTCCGAGAGATCACGCAAAACTCCTTTCGTTGCGGTGCACCATGCATGCGCGATGACGTGGGCATCCGCGCAATAACCCCTGGACATGTCGGCGAATTCTCCGCCGAGACTCGCCGGAACTGGCGAGGTTCGCGTCACCACTTATCTGCCACTGTGTCATACGATCCGCCTCATTGGCACCTAGGGAAGCGCCTAGTTGGACGGCTTGCAAAAGGACTCTAGAGTGACCGTCGTTTAGAGGAGAAGATTCCATGGCGACTGTTCCGACGTTGGCCGTTTGCTGTGTCTGTAAGCACGTCGCGCAGAGCGGAATCCCCTCTTCCTCGTGGACGCCGATGTCCACGTTTCTCGAGCGGCATCACCTCCAACCGATCGATGTCCGGCTGACCCACACCTACTGTCCCGTGTGCTACGAGCAGCAAGCCCAAGCCTGGGCCATCGGCGGCAAGGACCGTGGTGACCGGAGCACACCCCGCGCTGCCTAGCCTCTCCTCGACGCTTTTCCACAAGCGTACCTCCTCCTTGTTCTGCTGCACATACAATCCGATCCTTCACGGCACATAGTTCGTTGCGCCGGCTCGCGTGAGCACGTTCTTCATGATCTGCGCGACTGGGGGCTTGCTGCGCAAGTGTTGGTTGAAGTAAATGGTGCCGGCGGCGAACACGACTGCGGGCGTGCGTTCGTAAACCGTGGCTTCGTGCCGGCTGCCGGGGATGACATTGTTCGGAACGACGGATGACGCCACCACGGTCGTTCCTGCAGGCGTTGCACCGTTGTTCACGAGACCGTCCCATTCGTAATAGACGATGCCTGGGATCGTACTTCCATTGCCCAAGCCGGTGCCGGAATAGATCCAATGGTTTGCATTGGTCACGACCCAGTCAGCCGGCGTGATATTCGCATTATCACTTCCATCCGACATCACTCCAATGAGGCCGTTTTCCGGGCGATTGACAATCGGATCGCGAAAGTGCGTCGTCGTCGTCGGACCCTGCACAGGATCCTGGGCCGCCAACTCTTTGTAGCCGACAATCGTGCGTTCGTTGTCTTCATAGCGGATCTGCCAGGCGTAGGTATTGCCGGTCAGAAAGGCCAGGCTGGTTCCGCCGCCCAATGCGGCCTGAAGACGATCCATCGCGGCCATCGTCGCGTATTCATCGTGAGCCAGCGTGACGTAAATCCGGTGACTGCCCAGCCGATTGACGGCTCCACCCACGTCTGAGCTCGTGAAATACTCCACGTCGTAGCCCATGTCCTCGAGCCATCTCACCCCTTCATGCTCTTCGAAAAGAAATTTTCCCGATCCGAAGCCGAGGGTGATCGGCCGGTCGAGGGACACTTTGCGAGCATGCCCCCCGGACAGGCCGTGGGACGACATGTACAAGCTTTCGCCCCCAAAATCGTTGTACGCATGCCAGGTCGCAGTCGGCAGATGTACCGCCACTTCGGCGTTCCGCGTATCATCGCGAAGAATGAAGATTGCGTAGGTCTGTTTGCCGTCCGTCTTCGTCATCAAGACCACATAAACCCCCGTCAGCCACGGGTTGCCGTCGGCAGTTCTCGTAGAAAATGAAAAGGTGGACGGCCACCCGGCCCGCACAAGACCGGTCGTTGGGTCGAACGAAGGAGTGGCTTGCGTCGGCGCCGACACCGGTCCGCCTTGCGCATACAGACGGCCGCCACTGCCTCCGTAGCCGCCCATGCGGAATACGCGCCAGCTGAATTGCCCTGCGGGATTGGCCGACACCGAGATGCTTACATCCGAACCAGCCGGATAACTCTCCTGATTGCTGTAAGCCGCGAGCTCGCCGCCGGTCGACGGGTTGCCGATTTGCCAGGCGCCTGATCCTGGTAGGGCATTCTCACGTGCGATGGCTTTGACATCCCCGGTGACGCCCGCAGGTGGCGGGTTGCCGCCGCCACTGTCGTCTCCGCCTCCTCCGCATTGGAGCTGTGTGACGAGACTGACCGCAGCAACCAGGGAAAGCGCCAGACGTGTTCCGATGAATGAAGGGATGGCCCTGAAGGAAATGTGCATGTCGAAGCATCCTTATATAAGAAGCATTGCGATAAAAATTCGCCACATACGTAGCGGTGTCAGACGACACAAGGGCGCGAGCAAGAACCGCACCAACACTCATCGACCTGAAGCCGTTTCTAGTCGACGAGTTGCCCTAGTGCGAACCCTGAGTTTTAGGACAAGGTGTCCTAAGGTCGAAATTTTCGGGACAACTTGCTCAGCTGGATGCCGTGGACGCGAATGCAGTGGGTTGGAACGCCAGATCCCCATGGGCGCTCACCGGGGAAGCTGACCGGGTTTTCAAAAGCGGCGTCCGAGGGTGAACTGCCGGTCCCGCGGACCAACCGGGTGTGGTGGATCCCTATCTGAGCTCGACCACGAACGTATCGATTCGAGTCGGCAGGCCAAAATCCCCGCCCGAACTGCCTAGGGTGCCGTCCCAGTAGCTCGAGAACAGCGCCCACCGCCCATCATTAGAAATTTGAGCAAACGACTGGCCATAGAAGCTGCCGCCTCCATTATGATTATGGGCGAACCTCCAGACGGTGTTTGAGCCGTCCGTCGCAGCGAGAATGATTTCACCGATCCACGGTGAAGCTTTTGCGGGACGCCCGCCATAGTAGCGCGAGAACAATATCGGGGCGTTCGGGTTTGTGGAGGCATTGAACCAGGAACTGTGTTCGGCGTCAGACCATCCGCTGGTTGCGTAGGGCTGCATGATAAACGTGTATTGCGCCGCATTCATAAGAGCGTCGGGGTTCCGTACGAGGGCGCCTCGAGAATCCTCCCCATTCCGGGAACCCGCACCGTTGACCCACTTGCCGTTACCCATTGAGGGGTGTCCGCTATAGTATGTGTCTCCGCTCGTCACTAATGACCAGGCGTTGGTATCGAGGTTTAGCGTCGACATCCCGTTGTGATTCCAGTTGGCTTGATGAAAGTTAAGTCCCAGCCAGCTGCCGCCCGCGCTGCCAAAGATGGCGTGAATGCCGAGCGTTTGACCCGCTTTGGACGTCGGCCAGTTGGGATCGTGTTGGGCGACGCCATTGATCGTCCTGTTGACCATATCGATATATTTCGTTTCCGACGTCGAAGGATTCACGCAGAACACTTTGGTGTACGTATCCTGACTGCCCGCTCCGGCCGCTGAACAGACCCACTTGTCGTCTCCCACAACTGCGATGTGATACCTGACCGGATCGCCGTTGGGCGTTCTTCCAAGATTGGTCGTCTCCTGCGTCCGGATGTCGTAACGGCTCAACTGCGAGCCATTCAGGAAATAAATCGCATTGCTGTCGACTGCAGACCACTCCCAGAGATTATTCAACTTGAGCGGATGAAGCGCGCCGACCTGGAAGTTGACCGGATCGAAATCCGCCCAGTATGAAGATCCGTTCTTGTCCATAAGCTTGAAGGCTGTTGAGTTGGCATTCCAGGTTCGAAAATTACCTGCATCCTCTGGAATGAAGGAACTGCCGTCGGCAGTGTGGCTGTCTGTGACACGAAGAATGCGGGAGCCGAACGTCGGATCCGCGATAATAGAGTTTGCTGGACCCAAAGCAGGAGGAGGGCTGGGAATCGGCAGGGAATCAGTGCCGGTGTATGCGGCATAGTTCGAAGGAGCCGCCTGAGCGGTGCCCGAACCCGACCCTTCGCTTTCCCCTGAAGAGCACGAGCTCAGGACAGTCATGACACACAGTGCGCAGCACGCGGACAGGGCTCTGCAAAAAGTCATCTGATCCAAGCTTGGACGAGACGGTAAAGAGAACAGGAGAGTCAGGCGGGGCGTTGAGAGGGAACGATAACCCCATCCGACGTATGAATTAAGAAGAAGCCTCAGGCGACCGATGAACAACTTGTAAAGATTGAGTCGGGGAAACGTAAAAATAAAACGCTGGAAATGTGAATGGGCCAATGTGTCCTCAACCTTATGAAATGTATTGTTAAAGCGGCTGGAGGCCGACAAAATTTTTGCTTGGGATCAGCAAGCTCCATGCCCTTTGCCGCTACTGCGAAATTCGTAGGTTTTCGGCGAGTGCAACTACAGAGGGTGTGTAGATCCGGAGGGCTGTTCCTACAGAGGGCCTAAGAGGTTTGCCCTACCGTAAACACTTCGTAAATCACGGGTAAAGATTTGGTAAGAGATCAATCGCGGCGCTGATAAGTGAAACCGATGGCGAGGACAGATCTTTGCGAAAGGGCTCGGGCCGGCGCAGGAAAAGACACACGCATTCGCACTATGCGCCAAAGCCGGAACGCTGCGAATGAAGAGAGCAGGGGAGTTGAGATTGCCGAGGAGGGAAGGAATTAAGGCCGAGGAGGCACTCCGCGGCTCAGTTCCCTGTGAGCGGGCAAACCCGACTGTTCGTGAAACAAGTGAGAACGATCAGGTTCTTCCTGTCGGTCCGGAGGGCGCTGCTGTGTCAGGCGGATTCATATTCGCCCATCAAAATGATGGATCGTATGGCCAGTTGCTCGAGGGCCATGTGCCGGAAGCGCTCATCGAGGGGGAAGCCGTTTTGCAGTGCCTTGAGTGAGCGTTCATCTATGGCGTCACGACGCCCGACGATGCGGACGCCGGCGCGCGTGAACAACTCCACATACTCGTAGGCACGAAGCCGGTTGTGAAACATGAATTGGTTGGCGGCCAGTCTGGTCCATTCGCGGTCGCTGAATTGCAGGAAGTTGACGGCCGTAATCGAGCCGTCGTCGTGCGAAAAGTGATCGGAAGGATCGATGATATGCAAAAGGAGCCCGCCCGGCGCGAGCACGCGCCGGGCCTCCTTGAGAATGGATGCCAAAACATCCGGAGGAATGTGCTCGAGGACTGTGAACGAGACGTGAACGTCGATGCTTCCACTGGGAATGGTGAGATGCGACGCATCGGCGGGTGCAACATACTGAACGTCCGTCAGCCGCATGAGGTCCGGCAGCCGTCCGTCGAACTGCCTCAAGCGAGCAAGGCGTTCTCTGAAAAGCGGACGCTCCGCAAGATCACCGAAGATTTCCGCGATGGTCTCCGGGCGGCAAAGAAAGGCCACCGACTCGCGCGTCAATTTTTCAACGAGGTACGGGTTCAGATCGACCGTCAGGACGCGCGCGGCGCCGCACAGCCAGAGCGCCAACGGGATATCGATGGTCCGGCCGGTGCCGACTTCAAGAACGCTCCGTCCCTCGATCGGATGTCCAGACTCCTCCGCCCAGCCCACCATCTTGGCGGCCGCGCGCAGCCGATCGGAGGGGTCGTACTTGCCCGGCCGCAGGCTTCCAAGGCTCCGCTGCATGCGGTAATAGACGGCATTCGACATGGGCAGCGCCGCGATCAGTTTTACTATTCGGGCTTTCCATCGCCAGTCCATACCGCGTCTCCTCTTCCAGGGTCATCGTACGCCACGCGGGTTGACGATGACATGCGTTGTGTGTTGCCGTCCGGTGAGCAAGAACTGCACCGCTCCTTCTTCATAAATTCAAGTGTTCTTGGGATGCGGCAGTTCAGTCGACTCGATGGAAAGGACAAGCTGTCCGAACGGTAAAAACGTCGGGACATGATGTCAGCGGCTTGGCGCGGGCTGATTCGGGACCGGTTCTTGTTGGTGAATGCCGAGCCGTTGACGCGGCGCAGGATTCGTTTCGGTCGCCGGCTGTCCCGCTCCGGCGAAGACGCCGTAGAGGGTCGGAAGCACGATCAGCGTCAGCAGGGTGGAACTGACCAGTCCGCCGATGACGACGACGGCCAACGGACGCTGTACTTCCGATCCGATGCCGTGAGAAAGCGCCAGCGGAATCAGCCCTAGCATGGCGACCAATGCCGTCATCAACACAGGGCGCAAGCGAAGCAGGCAGCCGCTGATGATTGCCTCTTGATCGGCTATGCCCTCACTCCGGAGTTGATTGATGTAGGACACGAGGACAATGCCGTTAAGCACTGCGACTCCGAATAGGTTGATGAATCCTACCGAGGCCGGCACGCTCAGGTATTCGCCGGTCATCCATAACGAAATGATCCCGCCGATGAGGGCGAACGGGAGGTTCAAGATGATCAGCGCGGCGAGCCGGACGGAATTGAACGAGGCGAACAGCAGGAGAAAGATCAGTCCAATGGTAATGGGCACGATGATTTTCAGACGCGCCATGGCGCGCTGCATGTTTTCGAACGATCCGCCCCAGAGGAGCTGGTAGCCCGTCGGCAGCTGGACGTTCTGGGCGATCTTCGTCTGCGCCTCCGTGACGATGCTCTCGATGTCGCGCCCCAAGGTGTTGAAGCCGACGTAAATCCTGCGCTGCAGGCCTTCCCGGCTGATCAACGCCGGTCCTTCACGCAGTTCGATTTTGGCCAACTCGCCGAGCGGGACCAGAGCCCCGTTGGCCGTCATCAATAAAATATTGCTGATAGTTTCGACGCTGTCGCGGTATTTCTTCGGGTAGCGGAGAATCAGATCGAAGCGTTTCTGTCCTTCGTACACGCGGGTGGCCGCCTCGACGCCGATGGCGGTGGAAATGATTTCACGGATGTGCGCGACGTTGATGCCGTAGCGGGCGATTTTGCCGCGGTCGATGTCGATGGTGAGATACGCTTGTCCGAATAATTGCTCGACCCGGACG
Source organism: Nitrospira sp. (assembly GCA_035277085.1). Lineage (GTDB taxonomy): Bacteria > Nitrospirota > Nitrospiria > Nitrospirales > Nitrospiraceae > Nitrospira_C. Next base: position 44,878 of record DATELB010000083.1, read on the forward strand.
TCCTTCACGCCGGCGATGCCGGTCATGATGGTCTGCACCTGTTCTGCGGACTTCCTCAATTGATCGAGGTCCTCCCCGATGATCTTGACCGTCGCTTCGGAGCGGACTCCGGACAGCAATTCATCCACCCGCTGCTGAATCGGCTGACTCAGCAGAAAGTTCGCGCCGGGGACGCGCTCGATCCGACGGCGGATGGCATCGTCCAGTTCGGGCTTGGTCTTGGCGGTCTTCCATTCATCCATCGGCTTGAGGGATACGACGGGGTCGCTTGCATTCGGCTCCTGAGGATCGTTGCCAAGCTCGGAGCGGCCGATTTTGGAGACCACCATGCGGACTTCAGGAAATTCCATCACGGCCCGCTGCATCTCCATTTCGATTTCGATGGATTTTTCCAGCGAGATGCTGGGAAGCCTGATCGTCTGAGGCGTGATCGCGGCCTCGTTCAATATGGGGATGAATTCACCGCCGAGGAAAGGAAAGAGCGCCAGGCTGGCGCCCAGCATGGCCACGGCTGCGATCAGCACCGTCCGTCTGTGGCTCAGGGCCCAGGTCAGCGAAGGCGCGTACCACCGTTTCGCCCGGCGCAGCAGCCATGTGTCTTCTTCCGTCGCTTTAGTCAATGCGACGGAGCAAAGCGCGGGCGACAGGGTAAGCGACAGGAGCAGGGACACGAGCAGCGCAATCATGATCGTGTAGGCAAGCGGCTTGAACATCTTCCCTTCCATCCCTTCCAAAGACAGGATGGGCAGGAACACGAGAATGATGATGAGAATGCCGAAGAGCACCGGTTGGGCCACTTCTTTCGTCGCCTTGAGCACAATGGCGCCGCGGCTCGCGGCGGTTCCCGGCGAATGCTCGCTGAGGTGGCGGTAGACGTTTTCGACGACGACGACGGAGCCGTCCACCATCATGCCGATCGCAATCACGAGACCGCCCAGCGACATCAGATTTGCCGTCAACCCGACCCGATCCATGACGATGAAGGTCGTGAGCGGGGCGACCACGAGCGTCGCGGTCACGATCAACGCGCTCCTTACGTTGCCGAGAAACAAAAACAGTACGACAATGACAAGGACGATGCCTTCCAGGAGTGCCTTGTAGACCGTACGAAGGGCCGCGACGATCAGTTCGAGGCGGTCGTAAAACGGCATGATGCGGAGGCCGCCGGGAAGGAGTTTCTGTTCATGAATGTCCTCGATCTTGTCTTTGACCGCTTGCACGACCTCCCGGGCATTGCCTCCGCGAAGCATGAGCACGATACCGGCCACCACTTCGCGCTGTCCGTTGAGGACGGCTGCGCCGTGCCGCACCGCATGGCCGATCTGCACCTCGGCCACGTCCCGCACGTAAATTGGGGTGCCGCGCGTCTCTTTGACGACGATATTCTCGATGTCGTGCAGGGTTTTGATGAGGCCGAGGCCTCGGACAATGTATTTTTCAGGCCCTTTTTCGAGGATGTTCCCGCCGGCGTTGGCGTTGTTGTTCGCCACCGCGGCAAACACGTCGTGAAGCGCAAGGTCGTATTTACGCAGCAACCCGGGATCGACCATGACCTGGTACTGCTTGACGAAGCCCCCGATTGAATTGACGTCGACGACATCCGTTAATCCCTTGAGCAGCGGGCGAATCACCCAATCTTGCAGCGTCCGCCGCTCCATCAATTCCGTTTCCGTGAGCTGATAGTCCGGCTCATTGTCGCGTGGCCCCTCCAGAAAGAACTGGAAGACCTCGCCCAGACCGGGGGAGTTGGGCACCAGTTCCGAGCGCGCGCCCGGCGGCAGGCTGTTCTGCACTTCCAGGACGCGTTCGAGGACGAGCTGGCGGGCCAGATAGATGTCCACATCGTCGCGAAAGACGACGGTGATCATGGACAGGCCGACCTTTGACAACGATCGGATATCGGTGAGCCCCGGCGCGCCGGTCAGCTGAAGTTCGAGGGGAAAGGTCACGAACCGCTCGATTTCCGCCGGAGAGAGTCCTTGAGCTTCCGTCACGACCTGAACGAGCACGGTCGTCACGTCCGGAAAGGCATCGATGGCAATGGTGCGGAAGGAATACATGCCCGCGACCGCCATGAGGCAGGCCAGGGCAATCACCAGCACGCGCTGCCTCAGCGCCAATTCAAGAAAAGAGGACATGCGCGTTAGATTTGATCGGAGAGCAGTTCGGATTTCAGCACGTAGGCGCCCTTGACCACCACCGGTTCTCCCTCTTGAAGCCCGTCGATGATTTTCACCACGTCGCCATTACCCTCGCCCAACGTCACATCCCGGGCTTCGAAGGTGTGGGAATCCCGCTGGATGAACACGAACCGGCGGTCGCGCTCACGTTGCACCGCGCTCTCGGGCACCGTCAGGACGCCGTGTTCCGGCAGCGAATGGACCCGGATCGTCGCGTACATCTCCGGCTTGAGTTTCCTGTGAGGGTTGGGGAGTTCCAAACGCAGGTTCATGGTGCGCGTCGCCACGTCAAGAACGTCGCCTACGTAGGTGATCTTTCCGTGGAACACCTCGCCGGGATAGGCCGTCAACAGGACTTCCACGAGTTGTTCGACTCCCGATTTGTCGGTGGCCGCGTCCGTCCGGATGAAGGTGATGTCTTTTTCCGGAATGTTGGCCAGCACCCAGACTTCCGAAAGGTCCGCGACGGTGAAGAGCTTCTCCGTCACCTCGACGACCTCGCCCTTGGTCAAGTTGCGCGCGATGACCCGACCGTCGAACGGAGCGGTAATCGGGACATAGGACAGGATTTTCTGGTCGTGATGCAGTTTGCCGATCTGCTCTTCGCTCATGCCCAACAGGCGCAATCGGTCCTCCGCTTCGCGTTTCTCCGCCCGGAGGCTCAACATTTCGCCTTGCCGCCGCTGGGCTTCCGCGAGTCCGATCACTTTTTCACGGAGCAGCATGGTCGCACGCTCGTAGGCCCGCTCCGCCACGTAGAGCTTCGCGACGGCCTTGAGATACGCCGACTGCGCCATGCCGAGATCGCTGCTGTACAGAATGGCCAGCAGATCGCCACCTTTGACCTGTTGGCCGAGATCGGCGTACACGTCGACGACCCGCCCCCTGACGAGAGCGGTGATGTCGGCGGTCGCATGGTGATCGGGCACGACGGTGGCCGGAAAATCGCGATGCAATTTGAACTCACCCCGCACCGCCGGCTGCACCACGATCGCGCCGCTGCGCATTTCTTCGGCAGTCAGCGTCACGATTCCGGTCTCGTGGGGTTTCGGGGCGGGCTTCTGCGCCGCCGATTCCTGTGCACTGTTGCATCCCGCCGTCAGCAGGAGGCACGCAAAGAGCAGGGCAGAAAGAGGGAGAGGGCGCCTCATACGTTCCTTCCATTGCGAGCATACATCTGCGTACTCCATGTCGGTCCAATGGCTACAAGAGGCCGCCGACAGCCCGTTCTAACCTCGAAAGGGCCACGGAGAGTTCAAACCTCGCCTGTGCATGATCGAACAGGATCTGCCGCTGCACGCGCTGCGCGTCCAGGACGTCCAGCAGACTTGCGGCGCCCTGCTGAAAGCTGAACTTGGCGATGCGGAGCGCTTCCTCCGCCTGGCGCATCAGACCTTTTTCCAACACTTCGATCAGCTTCGCGGTCGTTTGTGCGTCTTGATAATATTGATTGATTTGCCTCAGCAAGTCATTGCGCATCCTGAGCAGTTCCGCTTCTCCCTTCCGTTTGGCGCCCAGGGATCCCGCAATTTCTCCCTGCCTCTGGTACCAGAGCGGCGCAGGGACGCTGAGCCCGACGTCGAAGCCTTCGCGTCCGTACTCTCGTGCGTAGCTGGTATTGAGGCTCACGTTCGGGACGCGGTTCTGCCGTTCGAAATCGATGGTGCGGTCCGCCTGATCGATCGTGCGGGCCAGACGTTGAATCGTCGGATGCTCTTGCATCGAGCGCGCGGTCAACCGGTTGAGATCAAGACCGGGGGGATAGACGAGGAAATCGCCGCTCACGGCATAGCTCGGCCCCAGCGCGCCGCCCGTCAAGGTATCGAGAATGACACGGGTGACACGGACGGTATTTTCACTGCGCGTGACCGCCTGGTTGGCTTTCAACACCTCGACTTCCGCTTTGATGAGATCGAATTGCGGCGCTTCGCCGAGTCTCACCCGAGCGCCGACGACGCGCCGCACGTCTTCGACGATGCTCAGATTGTTCCTCGACAGTTCGAAATCCCGCTGCGCGAGCAGGAGGTCGTAGAAGGCCACTTTGACGTCCGACGTCAGGTTCAAACGCGTTTCGATCAATCCGACGGAGGCTCCGGCAAGGCCGGCTTCAGCCGCACGCTGACGGGCGGCCCGTTTGGCGGGCCATTCGATCGGCTGACTGAAGCCCGCCATGTATTCGGTGGCCGACCGCGGGATTTCATTGGTGAGCGGGCCGGCGTCCTTGAGATAGCCCTTGCCGCTGTCGCCATGGATCGTCGGATTCGGATAGGCGCCGGCCGCGGTGCGTTGTCCGGTGCTTTCATCGATCGCCGCCATTGCGCCCGCGACGAGCGGATTACGCTCGATCGCCAGTCCGATGATGTCGGGAAGGGCGTAGGTCGGCCGGACCTCGTCAGCGTGCACACCGGTCGTGCACAGCATTCCGGCGAGAGTGAATATGATGGACGAACAGAGTTGTCGCATAGCAAGCCTCGCTCATGTTCCCTGAGGAACGGTGGTGCCTGGAAGCGTTAGATCGAGCCGTTGTGGAGTGTCAGGAAAGAGCCGGGGGGCGGAACCAATCGGACGCAAAGTCTGTCCTAGGACAGGAGGGGCTGTGCACAATACAGATACGCGTGAGATGGATGATGCGAAAGGCTTCCCCCTGGGCGAGCGCCAGTTCCTCGAGTTCGCTTTCACCCTGATCCGATTCAGCTTGACCGTCGGGTGCGCCGGGGAGCTGATCGTGCGCTTGAAGCGGGCCGGGGGACCATTGACGCAGGCAATCACTCGGATAGGCCGTGCCCAAGAACTGCACCGCGCAGACCGCGAGCAAGAGGAGAAACAACCTGTGCCCGGAGAAACGAACCATGACTTGCCCCCGCGAAAATCGGACCACCGTACCATGAGCAGCACCCCGTCCGCAATTGCACCCGACTATCGCGCAACGCAACCCCGAACATCCTCTATCTAACCGACAAATCAGTTTCACCATCCCACGTTGTTTGCGTAGGTCCATACTGGGGGTATCCCGAGTCGCGTCCGTTCTGCGGCCGCCATTATAGTGCCTCCGCATGGTGCGGTTCGGTCGGCCGCGGATGGCCAGGACGCGTTGTCAGCGCCGAAGACAGTTTGGTCTCCCGTGCGAATCTTTCGCCTTTCACACTCGCCATTTGTCACGACTTTACGCCCGTTGCAGCGGTCAGCCAACGGTCCGCCTTTTGCGATATTTATCGGGAGGACATTACGCGAGCCCGCAACACCACCTGGAAAGGAGCGCAACATGACGTGGACGGCGATAGTCGGACGAGGTGCGTTGGCAGTGATGTTGGTCGGCGCCGGGGCGGGATACGTCTCGGCCGGTCAGCAACCGTCGAGTGAAGGCGTCGGCAAAGGGGAAACCTCCCAACAGAAGAGCCAGCAGGGCGTCGGTCTTGAGGGAGGAGGAGGTTCCAATGTGATTCTTGGAGGACCGGAGATCATCATCGGTCAGATCGAGCAGATTCAGGGCGATGAGTACGCCGTCAAAGGCGACAAGGGGCAGTCCGTGAAGCTGCGCGTGACCAAGGATACCAATATGGTGTGTGCAGGGGGAGAAGGGGCAAAGATGTCGACAGGCCGCCAGGACATGAAAGAAGCCAAAGAGATTCCAATTTCACCGGCGACGGAAGGACAGATGAAGAGCCATGATCCCTCCAAGGCGCAGGAACAGATGCAGGCGTTGAACGATCCGAATCGCCAACAGGCCGAACATCAGATGCCGGCGCCATCCAAGGATCCTTCTCAGCTGAAAGACGTCGTCGGATCGACAGACCAGTCGGCAAACAAGGACGTCGCTCGCGGCTCCGGGTTTGCCATCGGTGGCTCCGGCGGATGCCAATTCAAGGCCGGCGATCGAGTGCGGGTCGAAGCGTCCGATATGGGCACTATCACCACGATCAAGGCCATGGACCAGCAGACGTCCGGCTCGACGGTTGCCGGGAAGGGCCAGGAGCAGTAGCAGGAACTCCGAACGGAGTGGGAGAACCACAGTCAAGGATTTGGGGGCAAGGATGACAGAACCAGAGAGCATGACGCAGGTGCGGGAAGAGGCGGCAAGGGGCAAGGGCGCAAAAGGCAAGACGATCGTCAAGCGGCCTAAGACGGAGACGCCTTCGCGGCAGGAGGCGCCCGTCGAAAGCCGCCAGTCTCAGGATAAACCGCCCGAGGCCGAAGGGTCCTCGGGCGGCAATACGCGCGATGTGCAAACGATCGCCAAAATCCAAGAGCGGGCTTACAGGCTGTTCGAGGAAAGAGGCCGCGAGCACGGCCATGAGCTCGAGCACTGGCTGGAAGCTGAACGGGAAATCACCGGCCCATCGGATCGTTGCGACCGATAGCCGGATCACATACGAGCGCTTAGCCGGGGACCAACTCCTCTGAGAGTTCCTCCGGCGTCCAATCGGGAGCCTGGACGACGATCCGGCCGTGTCCCAGCACGAGCTGCAGGTCGCAGTGCCGAAGCGTATGGAGGCGGTGCGCGATCATGATCGTCGTTCGGCCCGCCGTCAGTTGCTCCATGACTTCCACCAAGTCCTCCTCAGTCCCGGCATCAAGCGCGCTGGTGGGCTCGTCGAAAATGACGATCGGGGCGTCGCGTAGAAACGCGCGGGCAAGCGCGATGCGCTGACGTTGGCCGCCTGAAAGGCGAGCACCGCGTTCTCCGACCTGCGTATTGTATCCGTGCGGCAAAGCCTCGATGAAGTCCGCGGCATGAGCCGCCCTTGCCGCCGCTTCGATCTGGGCATGCGTCGCCTGCAAATTCCCATAGCGGATGTTATCCACGATCGTCGTCGAAAAGAGCTGCGGGTCTTGCGGCACGATGGCGAATTGTTTGCGCAGGTCGGTGATCCGGTAATCGCGCAGATCCTTTCCGTCAAGCAGGACGACGCCTGCGCTCGGGTCGTGGAATCGGGTCAAGAGGTTCACGATCGTCGATTTCCCGGCGCCGCTCGGTCCCATCACGCCCACGCGCGTCCCGGCCGGAATATGGAACGAAACGTCGCGCAGGACGGCGGGTGACGCGGGGTAGGCGAAGCTGACTCCTCGAAAGGCGACATGCCCTTTCGCCTTCTTCAGGCACAGCGCATCGGAGCGATCCGTCACGAGCGGCGGCGTATCGAGAATGGCCAGTGCTCTCCGGAATCCGACGAGGTGCGATTGTAAGTCCGTCACCTTTTTCGCGACCGTATCAAGAGGTCCTGCCAGTTGAGCCATATAGGCCATCAACAGCAGCAGGTCCCCGAGCGACAGGACGCCCGCCTTCACGTGGCTCACGCCGATATACAGGGCGACTGCCGTGCCGATTGTCACCGCCATGCCGAACATGAAATCGAATCCGCTGCCGATTGATGCGAGTGCATTGTGTTGGCGGACCCAATCCATGGCGTATTCGAGAAAACGCCGCTGTTCATGTTCTTCCCGGCCGAACGCTTTTACGAGCCGCGAGGCGCCCAGGACTTCCTGCGCGCAGGCCAGGGTCGCCGTTTCCGTGGTCTTGACGGCGGACCATTGCTTGCGGAGGCGGCGTCCGCACCGGTGCGTGAGCCAGAACAGCAACGGCAGCATCGTCAAACCGACGAGTGCAAACGTCCGGTCGATGGTGAGCATCAGCGCCGCCAGTCCGCTCAGCAGGCAGCAAGCCTTCATAAAGGGGAGGAACGCATCGATGGGGATCTGTTTGACGGAAGCGGCGTCGTGCTGGATGCGATAGACGGAATCCGTCGGCCCGTGCGCCTCGTGATAGGACGCGCAAATCCGCTGGAGATGCTCAAAGAGATGGTGACGGAACGCATAGATCAGACGCTCTCCCGTATAGGAGGACAAAAGCCAGAGCGCCATGCTCTGGAGGTGGATGCAAAGCGCGATGCCGACGTATGCCGTGCAGACGAAGAACAGCAGTCCGCCGGTTGAATCTTGCAATGCACCAGGAATCCAACTCTGCAGGAAAGGCGGGAGAGGTCTGGTGCCGAGCACACTGTCAACGGCAAGCGTCAAGGGAAGAGGGGTTAATAGGTTTAACGGAATCGACATCAGCACGACGAACGTCAGGCAAGCCAACTGTCCTCGAAACGGAGCCATGAACGGCCATGCCCGCCGCAGCAGGTTGAAGGAAGAACGGTTGGAGTCTGGAGGGTGAACGCTGTTCGACATCGATCGCCGTCGAATGACCGGTGCATACTAATGAGCGGTTCGACGTGGTGCAATCAGCAGCAAGAAAGTCGGAGGTAAAAATGATGTAAATGTTTGGAAACGATTCTCCACTCGGCCGGACATTCTGTCCAGGGCGCCGGACATGCTGTCGTAAACGCGGGTCGTGACGCAGCCCCAGGAAGCATCGAAAGCCCTTGAAAATGGGCGATGGCAATCCTTAACGAAGCGGTCCGCAGATTGCACGCACACACCACGGGAGAGGAATGTTCGGAGCCATTCAATCGATCACCGCGTTCGACACAACGCTAACAGTCTAAGGAGGCACACTATGCGGAACGGGGATTACGAGTACTACGAAGACGACGCCATGGGATGGTCCGCTTTTGTCGCGGGCGCGTTCATCGGTGCCGGGTTAGCCTTGTTGTTTGCCCCCCAGACGGGCACAGAGTTACGCGGCATGCTGAGGAACTACGCTGCCCGGGCCAAAGACGAGGCATGGGAGCGCGGACGGACCGCATGGGACAGCGCCGTTGAGCGCGGCAAGGAATACTACGAACGAGGGCAGGAGGCGGTCCAGGAGGCGGGCCGTTCCGCACGCGAGTATGCGCAGAGCGGAAAAGAAGCATTGCGCGAGACCAGAGAGGGCACGCACCGGGGCTAGGGCCCGACGACAGGCCGGCGCCGATGATGCCGCACGTGAAAGATGATTCAGCGGCCGGCGCCGGCCCTTCTCAAGAACTCTGGGATGCGGTCATCGTCGGAGGCGGGATAGCGGGAATGTCCGCTGCCGTCTATCTCGGACGGAGCCGGCGGAAGGCGCTGCTCGTCGATGGCGGGGAGAGCATGGCCCGGTGGGAACCGCTGGTCGAAAACTACCTCGGCTTCCCGGAGGGCCTCAGCGGGAAAACGCTTCTGGACCGCGGCCGGGCCCAGGTCAAAAAATTCGGTGTCCGCAGGGCCGACGACAGGATCGTCCGCATCCGCAGGGAGCGCGACACGTTCCTGCTCGAAGGGGACAGTGTGGTCTATCGCAGCGGCCGTGTCTTGTTGGCGACCGGGCTGACACACTTGCTACCCGATATTCCGGGGGCGGACAAATGTCTCGGCAACAGCGTGCTCTTCTGCAAGGATTGCGACGCCTTCCGTGTGCGCGGCAAACGGATTGCGATATACGGTCGGCGCAATGAGGCCGCTCGGTATGCCCTGGCGATATTGGCCTTCTCTCCGGCGGTCATGATCCTGACGGACGGACGTGAGCCGACCTGGGATCGCGTTTGGCAGGAGGCGCTGGAGGAGTATGGGGTACCTGTGTACCGCGCGTCCGTGAAGAAATTGGAACATGAGGGGGGACGCCTAGGAGCCGTATTGTTTGAACACGGTCGCCTCCCTGTGGATGCCTTGTTTGCGACGAGAGGGGACGTCTACCACACAGGTTTGGCCGAAGGACTGGGCGCCGACCAGGACGAGGAGGGTCAACTCAAAGTGGACGGCGATATGCGGACGACGGTTCCCGGTCTCTATGCCGCAGGCTGCGTGACGCCTGCCAACTGTCAGATGATCATCGCGGCCGGGCAAGGAGCTGCGGCCGCTCAAGCCATAGACCACGACCTGCTTGACGAAACGTTGCGGCGGCACCAGCTGCCGCTCGAGGGGACGAGGCGTGACGAGACCCAGGGAGCGTTGAATTGATATGGAAGCAGTGACCGTTAAGGAGTCGACCAGTCTGCGGGTCGCCGCGATCGGAGATCTGCATTGTCCGCGGACGTCGCCTGATCAACTCCGCCAGTTGTTTCAGGAT
>DATELB010000084.1:0-31882 GCA_035277085.1 Nitrospira sp.
CTGATCAATTCCGCCGTGACGCTCACGTTGTCCCCGGGCATCACCATCTCCACGCCCGGATTGAGCGACACAATGCCCGTCACGTCCGTCGTCCGGAAGTAGAACTGCGGCCGATACCCGTTGAAAAACGGCGTATGCCGCCCGCCTTCTTCCTTCGTGAGCACATAGATCTCCGCCTTGAACTTCGTGTGCGGCGTGATGCTCTTGGGCTTCGACAGCACCATGCCCCGCTCCACGTCTTCCTTCTTGGTCCCGCGCAACAGCACGCCGACGTTGTCCCCCGCCTGGCCCTCGTCGAGCACCTTGCGGAACATCTCGACCCCGGTCACCACCGTGGATTGATTCGGCCGCAGACCCACGATCTCGATTTCGTCCCCGACTTTCACGATGCCCCGCTCGCAGCGTCCCGTCACCACGGTGCCGCGCCCGCTGATCGTAAAGACGTCTTCGATCGGCATCAAAAACGGCTTGTCGATCGGCCGCTGCGGCGTCGGAATGTAGCTATCCACGGCCTCTAACAACTTGAGGATGCTCGGCACGCCAAGCGGCCCCTGATCGCCCTCGATCGCTTTCAAGGCGCTGCCCTGGATGATCGGCGTCTTGTCGCCGGGGAACCCGTACTTGCTCAGCAGCTCGCGGACCTCCAACTCCACCAAATCCAGCAGCTCCTTGTCGTCGATCTTGTCGGCCTTGTTCAAGAACACCACGATGAAGGGCACCCCCACCTGCCGCGCCAACAAGATATGCTCGCGCGTCTGCGGCATAGGCCCGTCGGCCGCACTCACGACTAAAATCGCGCCGTCCATCTGAGCGGCACCCGTAATCATGTTCTTCACGTAGTCGGCGTGCCCCGGGCAATCGACGTGGGCATAGTGGCGCTTGTCGGTCTCATACTCGACGTGACTGATGGCGATCGTCATGATCTTGGTGGCATCCCGGCGCCCCTGACTCTCGCTCGCCTTCGCCACTTCGTCGTAGCTCACGAACTTCGCCATGCCCTTGTCCGCGCTGATCTTCGTCAAGGCCGCCGTCAACGTGGTCTTCCCGTGGTCCACATGCCCGATCGTCCCGATATTCACGTGCGGCTTCTTGCGCTCATATTTCGCCTTCGCCATAAATCACCTTCAGATTGAGGTTTTCTCCAAGCGTGGCCTGGAGCCCACGACGCGGATCGAACGCGTGACCTCGTCCTTACCAAGGACGTGCTCTACCAACTGAGCTACGTGGGCCATGTGATTGTCTTGCGTCATCCGTGAAGGGTTTTCTTTCAATTGCCCGGGACGTCGCCTTCTTTAATGGAGCGGGCGGTGGGAGTTGAACCCACGACAGCCAGCTTGGAAGGCTGGGACTCTACCGCTGAGCTACGCCCGCGTTGATCTCCAATATGTATGATGTTGAGCGTGGAAGCCGGAGGACTGTCATGACCGGGCTCGACACTCACCACTGCCATCCGCATTGCCTGCTGTGGTGGGCAGGCAAGGATTCGAACCTTGGAAGCCGATGGCAACAGATTTACAGTCTGCCCCCTTTGGCCACTTGGGTACCTGCCCGAATTCTCCAGCAAAAAAACTCAACTTACGAAGGAGCGCCCTCTTTCGCATCAGTAAGAGATGGGAAAAGAAGAGCAGGCTGGTCCACGCACAGCACCCCCGTCCTTAAAATTAAGGATGAAAGTGATGAGCTGCGGATTCAGCCTTGTTTAGGAAACGGCTGATTCTATTGATGAAGTGATGGGAAGTCAAGACCCTTGAATGGCCAGACGAATATTCCGTCATGCTTATGCACTCAGCGCGTTTCTCAAGGCCTTCGAAGGCGAATAGGCCAGGACGTCAAGAGCGGATAAGCTGGGTAAAACAATAAGCTATTCAATGGCTTCACTGGCGGGACTCGCACGTTTTGGAATGCAAAAGTGTGCCTTGAGTCTTTTCGAGGCTTTTCTGAATGGTTTTCACGACCTCCAAGGGAAACTCCAGTGGTCCAGACATCAGCCGCCCAATTTCTTCCCGTGAAAGACGTGACCCCGCCGCCAAAAACCTCTTTCTGGTCACGCTTCGCTCCTCAGAATCCTCCGGTTCGTAATATCCCCGGAGTTTTCCCTCTCGGTCGGCCTCCTCGAGCCTGCCGAGCCATCGATCTGAATCTTTGCCGGACTTCTTCCCCGGCCGCCGCTGTCGCATCTCCAAGTGATTCCACACCGTCCATCCGACGAACACCGCCCATCCTTCATTCAACGCTTCCCAGGATTCTCCCTCGGTGAGAAACCGCTCCTCCGTTTCCTGTTTCCGTTGCACCACAGGCGTAATCAGCACAGTGCCGTAGCGGCACCGCTGCTGCTCGCGGGCAAAACCCAAAAAGGAATCGGCCTGTCCTTGCGCTTCCCGTGTGGCGAGATAATCCATGTAGGCATGGAACAGTTCATGGTACAGCGTTTCCAACTCTGCATGCGTCAGACGGGCCAGTGGACGTAAGGTGCCGCCCGCCACGTTGAATGACAGTGTGCGATTCAAGACCATGCGATGCTCGGAGGGATGATATTCGGCTGCGAACGCCTGCAAGTCGTCAAATTCAAAACTCACAAACTCGGCCGGTACGGTTCGAAGAAACTTCGTGGGCAATCCTAAACCGCCGGCCTCCGCTATGATTTGCTTCCAGATATGACCAGATGAATCGGCGGCCTGAGCCGAGAAGACAGGAGAACACAGACAGGCAAACAACACGGCAAGAGACGCGATCGAATACATCAAGTGTTCAATAGTCTCTGTCGTGGTAACGGCTCCAGTTGGTCTCTTGGCCTTCTTCGACCAAGGCCAGGTGTTCGAGCATCGCCGGAGAGACATGATCCAGGAATCGTGTCGGCTTGGAGAGGAGCATTCCGCTGCTCTTATCAAATACGTTGATGGGATACGTCAGAAACAAATGGCGCTTGGCGCGCGTTACGGCCACATAGAACAGACGCCGTTCCTCCTCGAGTTCGTCCTCAGTAACGAACGAATAGATCGATGGAAACTTTCCGTCTACGACCCAGATGACAAATACACATTGCCACTCTAACCCCTTGGCGGAATGAATCGTTGACAGCACCATCCGCTCATCGTCGCGATCTGGAGCCTCTACGTCGACCGCGCTTCCGTCCGGCGGCTCGAGAGCCAGGTCGGAGAGAAAGGCTTCCACCTCCGGATATCCTTCGGCGATAGTGTGCAAATGATCGAGGTCGCGGATCCGCTTGGGATAGTCGTCGTACTGCTCCTTGAGGATGGGCAGGTAGTATTCGTAAATGTGATTCACTTGTTCTGCAGTCCGTCGATCCTCGGCGTTCGAGAGGCTCTCCAAGGTGTGCGCCAGATCCTTGAGTCCCTGGCCTGATCGCCCGCTTGCGCCTCGCAGCACGTCGTAAGGCTTTTCCGCCTTCACCAGCGTAGTCAGCAGGTCCTGGGCCTTTTTGGGGCCGACCCCTTCCACGAGCAACAAGACTCGATGCCAGCTGACCGCGTCGAGCGGATTCGCAACGACCCGAAGATGCGCCAGCAAATCCTTCACATGAGCGGTTTCAATGAATTTTACCCCGCCCCGCTTGATGAACGGCAGCCCGCATCTGGATAATTCGATTTCCAAATCAAACGAGTGGAAACTCGACCGAAAGAGGACTGCGACGTCGTTCAGAGGCACGCCTTCCTCGCGCAATTCAAGAATCTTCTGGGCCACGAATCGGGACTGGGCATTTTCCCCTGCCGCCTCGGCAAGTGTGGGCAGCGGCCCATCCAGTTTCCGGGTGAAGAGGTGCTTCGTATATTTTTCCACCGCCTCTTCAATAATGCAGTTCGCGAGGTTCAGTATCGGCTGTGTGCTTCGATAGTTTTCTTCCAACTTGTAAATGGTGGCGCCTGGAAACAACGTCGGGAATTCCATAATATTTTTAAAGGTCGCTCCCCGAAACGCATAGATCGACTGACTGTCATCACCGACGACCATGACGTTCTCATGAGACGCAGCCAGGTTCCTGATGACATCCGCCTGTAACCGATTGGTATCCTGGTATTCATCCACCAAGATGTAACGATAAAGGCGGGAAATGGTCAGTCGGCTCTGCTCGTTCTGCAGCAGCAACTGACGGAGCAGCACGAGGAGATCATCATAGTCCGCCAACTGCCGTTGACGCTTGGCTGCACGATAGCCTGTCTGAAGCTGGGTCAGCGCCTCGATATGGTCGGCGAAATGGCTGAACTCCTCGATGACGATATCGTCCAGGCTTCGCAGGGTATTCTCCGATTTACTGAAAATCTCCGCGATGGTGCCTTTTCGTGGAAATCGTTTGTCCTTCTCATTGAGGCCGAGTTGGGATCGCACGAGGGCGATCAGGTCCTCCGCGTCGCTTCGATCCAGAATCGTGAATCCCGGCTCAAGTCCGATGCCGCGGCCATAGCGGCGCAGGAGCATGTTCGCGACCGAGTGAAATGTGCCGCCGCACACACGCTCGCTGCGCACGCCGATTAGATCCCCAGCCCGTTGGAGCATCTCTTGCGCCGATTTGCGCGTGAAGGTCAGGAGCAGAATTTGTGAAGGATCGACACCGCTATCAATGAGATAGGCCACACGATAGACCAGCGTCCGGGTCTTGCCGCTACCGGCACCGGCAATCACCAGTGAGGGACCATCGCCTGCCGTTACCGCCGCAAGCTGCTGCGGATTCAAAGCCGCCGCGTAATCGATCGAGAGCTTGCGAGGAGCAGCGTCTTCCGGCTGACGTTTCAAGACGTATGGTGTGATGTCGCGACTCATGGAGAACAATTGACTGCGCTGTATAACATTACGAACAAGAATCTTTCAACGCAAGCCGCCGCCCCGCGGCCCGTGCATTACGGCTGCGGGGTAAGCAGTCTCACGGAAGCCGATGGTCCGGCACCGGGAAGGCGGTTGAAGAGGCGCAGAATCAGCAGCATGGTGACGGGAAGATAAATCATGACACCGACCAAGCCTAAGAGAGGTTCTCCTATCCAGAAGGTGATGGCGAGGTTGAAGGTAAGCACGCCGTAGTACAGCCCGCAGCCAAGGAACAGATTCCCAGTCGCTGTCCCGTGCGCCGGAAGCGGAGGCAACCGCCGGTCGATGGCGAAATAGGTCGAGAGCGCGATCAGTCCCACAACTGCCCACCCGACGAAGTTCATCAGAGGGATTCCAAAGTACAGCCCCGGTTCGGGATAGCCGTAGATGAGGCCGAGAAACCAGCGGTCGCCCCGCAAAGCCACCGGATCGATGATCACATCGATGAACATCAGGAATGCGGCGGTAAGCAGCAGTGCAGGCCATGCGGTCCGGATCTCCGGATCGAGCACCAGCTGCAACCCGTGAGTGCGCTGCTGCGCGAAGGATGGCAAGAGGAACACCAGGGCCATGCAATAGCTCGCAAACAAGAGGAACGTGAACGACAGTGAATCCATGAACGGCACGTCCGCGATATACAGTTCCTGTCCCGCCGTAGAACCGGTGTAATAGTAGAAGCCGAATGGCACGCCGATGCGGGTCGATGAGAATTCACAGACAAACGCCGTAATCCAACCGGCGGCAAGAAACACACCCGTTCGCGGCCAGCCAAGGAGACGGCGGCCGATGAAGAGAAACGCGGCGAGAAAGGCAAAGACGTAGGGTCGCAGGAGGAGCGTTTTGAAAAACAGGAGCGGTAACTCTTCCATCGTCAGGGGTCTTGAACTCTTCTTTGTTCGCGCATTGTGGCCGACTGGCCGTCGATTTGCCAGGAGAAACTACGCCCGAGATGACAGGTCCGGCCGTCGCCTCCCTCTTGGAGCCAAGATTCACACTCAGCTATAATGCGCCATCGTTAACGGAAGGAAGCACTTTGACGCCATGACCACAACGAATATGTCATACAGTGAACAGCAACGTTCGCTTGCGGATCTCATGCTTGCCGTGGCCGGCGAGTCGGTGACGGTGATGAAAAAGACCGCCCCTGACCAAGCGCTGAAGCTGAAACGGCAAGACGAATGGAAACTGTACCTGGAGTTCCTCAAGGTGACGTTCAATCTCGCCGATCGCTTGTCGGCCTTTCACATTCCCATCAAAGACCAACCCGAGTTCATGAGCGGGCTGGAAGATACGGTGACGGCCCGGTTGCGAGCCGTGCTGGAGCCGGCTTTCGGCTCGAATGTCGATCAAAATGACATCATGATGACGATCAGTGGCGTTGTCGCGGAGAGTCGCAAACTCTACGAAGGCTACCGGTTTTCCATCACGGAAGAGAGCAAGGCCAAAAACGAGATGTTTGACGCCTTTGGCGTTCGTGTAGCCGACGCCCTCGGGATCGCGGATAGCCCGCAAATCACGTCGGCCGCCACCTTGTGCGCGACGGCAATGGTCCCTGCGATCAAGGCTATTCTCAAAGGCGAACCGCCGCCTGACGCCGGGCTTACCCTGACGGCTGCGGGCGGCACTGACTCCACTGCTTCGAGCGGCATGTCGCGAGGGCAGACAGGAAACGAGATCAAGCTCATCAGCGTCATGTCCGACGTTTCAGGCGACGAAATCGAAACACGCTGGGGGCTTCACCCGCGCTTTCGCCAGGATCTTTCCCCCGAAGAGACGCAGCAACTCACGAAGCTGATGAATCGAGTTGCGAAAGTGCTTGGCGAACGGTATGCCGCCGTGGCATTCTCCGAAGAGTGGAACTCTTGGCATAAGGCCGGTCACGCCTGATCCTTCCACAAATGACCGTCTGCTGCCCATTCTTCATTCCACCCTACAAGGAGACTGCGTGAATCCGACGACGACCATCGAATCCGTGCACACACATATTCCAGCAAGCCTTGCCCGGCTGTCCGAGCTCTCCCAAAATCTCTGGTGGAGCTGGACCGTGGAGGCTCGCCAGCTCTTCGAGACGATTGATCCCACGTTGTGGTTTTACACCCACCACAATCCCGTGAAACTACTGGCAGATGTCAAACCCGAGCGGTTGTCGAAGCTGGCCGACGATCCGTCCTACCTCAGACAATACTCAGCGGTGCTCAAGCTGTTCGACGAGTATCGGGCCAATGGACGGAGTTGGTTCAGTACCAAACACGCCGGCGAAACCAAGAACTGCATTGCGTATTTTTCCGCTGAATTTGGCCTTCACACATCCATCCCCATTTACAGCGGCGGTCTCGGCATCCTGGCCGGGGACCATTGCAAGGAAGCGAGCGATCTTGGAGTTCCGTTGGTAGGTATCGGGTTTATGTACCCGCAAGGGTATTTTTGTCAGCGGATTACGCAGGAAGGGTGGCAAGAAGCCGCCTATGCGCCTTTTAATCGAGAGGACTCGCCAATCCATCCGGCGTTGACGCCCGCGGGCGAGCAATGCCGTTTTACCGTCGAAATGGGCGGACGCAATGTGTCGGCCGTCGTCTGGAAGGTGCTGGTCGGCCGCATAGCGCTCTATCTGATCGATACCGACGTGCCGGAGAACAGTCCGGAGAACCGTGCGTTGTCCGCGCGATTGTACGGCGGCGATCAGGAAATGCGGCTCTGCCAGGAAATTCTCCTGGGCATCGGCGGAGTCCGCCTGATCAGAGCGCTCGGTATGTCCCCCTCGGTCTGGCATGCCAATGAGGGACATTCGGCGTTTCTTACCTTGGAACGGATGCGCGAAATGGTCAAGGATGGCCGCTCGCACGCTGAAGCGAGTGAAATGATCCGCCAGAGCACCGTCTTCACGACCCATACGCCCGTGCCCGCCGGGCATGACGTGTTTCCGTACTATCTGATGGACCGATATTTTTCGGGTTACTGGGAGCAACTCAATCTCTCGAGAGACGAATTTCTCGGACTAGGAGAAACGCCGGAATCGCGCGGACAGGGGTTCAACATGACGGCGTTGGTGATGCGCCTTGCCGCGCACGTCAACGGCGTCAGCCGTGAACACGGCCGCGTGAGCCGCGAAATGTGGCAGCATATGTGGCCGGGCTTGCCCGCCGAGTCGGTGCCTATACGACATGTCACCAACGGGATCCATGCTCCTACCTGGATCGCGCAGGATTTTCACCGCCTGTACAGTAAATCACTGCACCCCGCTTGGTCGGAGCATTGCGACGATCCGGCCATGTGGCAGCGGGTCCTCGATATTCCCGATCATGAGCTGTGGGCAGTCCGTCAAACCATGAAACGGAAGTTGATGGGGTTTATCCGTGAACGGGCTCGGACCGGCTGGATGCAGGGAAATCTGCAGCCGTCGCAGGTCTTGAGCAGAGGCACGTTGCTCGACCCTGAGGCACTGACCATTGGGTTCGCCAGACGGTTTGCGACCTATAAGCGCGCCACGCTGCTGTTTCACGACCTCGAACGGCTGAAGCGGCTGTTACAGGACAAGTGGCGTCCCGTCCAGCTCGTATTTGCCGGAAAAGCCCATCCCGCTGACGAACCGGGCCGCTACTTCATTCATGAAGTGATGAATTTTTGCAATGATCACAAGCTCGGCGGCCACGTCGCCTTTCTGGAAGATTATGAGATGCACATGGCCAAATTTCTCGTCCAGGGCGTGGATATTTGGCTCAACACGCCACGGTTCCCGATGGAAGCGAGCGGGACGAGCGGCATGAAAGCCGCGTTGAACGGCGTGCTGCATTTCAGCACGCTGGACGGCTGGTGGCAGGAAGGCTACAACGGTGCCAACGGATGGGGCCTTCAGCCGTTGGAAGGCAACCACGACGTGCAGGCGCAAGATGCTCATGATGCGGAACAACTGTACCGTCAGCTGGAACAGGAAGCGGTGCCGTTGTTTTATCAGCGCGATCTGGACGGGATTCCACGGGGCTGGTTGCAGATGGTCAAGGAAAGCATTAGAACGGTCGCCCCGCGGTTTTGCACCAAACGGATGGTGAAGGATTACGTCGAACTGTTGTACTGCCCCGCGATGACGCGTGTCCCGACGACCTGGTGAGGACCAATCGCTGATTTTCGTCATCTGCATGCTGCTCGCCTTTGCGGTTGAGCCTCCAGCCATTGCCGCAACGACGGTTACACTGGAACGAGAAGCATCGGAAGCCTACCAGCGCGCCGATTACGCCGGTGTGCTTCGTCTTCTGCCGCGCGAGTCTTCGGACGTTCCTGTCTCAACCGCCGTCCTTCGGCTCGCCCTCGAAAGCGCCACGAAAATCGGCCGGCCGGAGGAAGGACTCCAGATCTATGAACGACTGGTCAAGCCGGGCCAAGCCGACGATACGGCGCTGTTACGACAACTTGGCGTGAGTTTTCTCACTGCCTACGTCCGTGATACCCGTGAACACCTTCGGATCGCCGCTTACAGTGCACTTGCCGAATTGAGCCTACCCGCCCAACAAGCCGTTCTGGAGGATGGTCTGTTGGATAGTTCGCCGATCGTCCGTGCTCGCGCAATTGAAGCGATCGCCCATGCTGGCCTTGCCGGCAAATCACCGCCCCTGCGACGCGCGCTTCGAGATGATTCCCCCTCCGTCCGCATTGCCGCCATGAACGCGCTGAGCGAAGCGCACGTGACCGAGATCGTGCCGCGACTGACGGAGGTTGCGAGAACGGAGGATGGACCGGAAGGCGTGTTTGCATATGCCGCGCTGTATCGACTCGGCAGACAGGACATGTTGGCCGATATCGCGGGCGCGGCGACATTACCGGACCCGGAAACGCGTATGGCCGCCCTCGGAATCTTGGGTCGACTGAAGCGTCCGTCCAGTCTCAACGTGCTTAGTCAGGGGGTCTATGATCCCGAGCCGTCCGTACGCGCGTTTGCCGCCGGCGCGCTAGGCGAATTCGGTCAGGCCGCGGCTGTGGCTCCTCTCACGCATGCGCTCGGCGATGAACATGCACGAGTAAGAGCCGTTGCGGCCGCCAGCCTGGGCCGCGTCGGCACGAAAGACTCGCGCCCGCTGCTGCAGGCATTGACACGTGATGCATCGACGCAGGTGAGGGCTAGCGCGGTCGAAGGCCTGCTGCGCCTTGGAGACCAAACGGCCGTCCTGATTGCCGCCGACCTCGCGCGCCATTCTGATCCGTCCGTTCGAGCGGCCGCGGCACAAGCACTCAGCGCCGCATCGGATAAGCAAGCGCTTGCTATCTTGCAAGCTCTCCTACAAGATCAGCAGCCGCAGCCCCGCCTTTTTGCCGCGAAGGCCTTAGGAAAGGTCCCTCTCTCCGTGCTGCCGCTCGTCAAGAAAGGTCTCCATGACTCGGATCCGGCGGTCCGCATCATCGCGGCGGGAAGCCTGCTGCATCATGTAGGCCCCGCGGCAAAGTCCTCGTCCCATGGAGGACGGAAAGGATAGCCATGTGGAAGTTCATCGGCGCTCTCGTGTTTGCCGTTGGCGCGTTCGCCGTCGGATATTACTTCGGCCAGCGGCCGGAGGGCACGCTGCAGCAAACGATCGGTGATTTCCAGCATTCGTTCAAGGACGTGTCCCGAAACGTGGTCGATACGACCATGGGCATTGAGCGCGATCTTCGGAGGCGGCAGGCGCTGCTGGACACAAAATCACGCGTCGTGCAGGCGAAATCAGAACTCGTCGATAAGAATTTCGGTGAGGCGGCCAAGCAACTCGCGGAAGGCGTGGATGCGTTGGAAAACGCGATGAAAGGCGCGAAGCCCAGCGATCAGACGCAAGCAGTGCGAGGCCTGATCGGCGAGCTCCAGGAGATACGTTTGGAACTGACGATGGGGAAGCCTGTGGCGATCCGGAAATTAACGGAGTTGCAGCAGAATCTTGATCGCGAACTGAACAAGTAGGCGTTCAGTTCATGGACACGGAGCCGGCCGGCTGCTTTTTCCACTTGGCCAGGATACGCTCGACTCGCATGCGAACGACCATGTCGGGGTCCTTCGTCAAAGGCTTGATGGCGTCCCGACCGCGCGAGTCTCCAATCGCTTCAAGCGCTGCCGCGGCCGTCAGACGAGTGAACCAGTCGGAATCACCGAGCATCTCGATCAGCGGATCCACGGCTCCGCTGTGTTTGATCCGGCCCAACGCGAGCACCGCCTGTTTGCGCACCATCTCGTCTTTGTCTTTCAGGGCCTTGACGAGCCGCTCAAGGGCTGGCTCTCCCAGTTCGACCAGCGCATTGGTTGCATCATCTTTGAATTCATCGCTCCGCAATTGCTGCATCAGCGGATCGAGGACGCGCTCGTCCCGAATCTTGCCCAAGGCCATAATGACATATTTACGGACGTCCCAGTCCCGCACCATCTTGGTCAGCATGTCGACGGCGGGAGAGCCGATCTGGCCCAGCGCGTCGACCGCCACTTCGCGAACCTGCCAATCGCCATCGTAAAGCGCTTTGCACAGCGGTTCCACGCAACGCTCATCGCCCATCTCGCCCAAGGTAATCGCAGCTTCCCGGCGGACGACCCAATCGGCATCCTTCAGCAGATCGATCTGTATATCGATCTCGTCCTTGACTTTTTCTTCTTCGAGCATGACCGGTTCGGCCTGCTCACCGGGGAGGTCGGTGGGAGCCTGATCGCCCGAGAACTCTGCCGACACCTGATCCGCTAATTCATCGCTCGCCAGGCGGGCGTCACCCTTTATATCTTGTTCAGTCTCATCCTTTTGTGGATCATGCATGCCGCGCTATTCCTTCTCGTCTGCTCTGGTGGTCACGAATCCGCTTTTCAACCAGCGGCCGGTGCAGCGGCCTCAGCCGGCTTATCGGTACCGGCATGCTTCCGGCGGAGCGCCATCGCACGCCGACGCCGCTGTTCTCGTTTCAGCCGTTTGCGCAACGAGCGCATGGCCGCGTCTCCTTCCGGGTTGGTATGATTGGTCAGTTTCTGACCGATCTTTTTCTTCAATCTGGCTTCGTCGGATTCGGCGGTCTGCTTTTTTGCCATGCGCGTCCCCCTGAGTCTGCTCTGTGTGATGCGGCCAAGAACAGACAGTCTATTCGAGGGCTTTGCGCACTGTCAACCTGAGGAGGCGCGGATATTCGGATTGTTACAACAAGGTGAGAGTCGGGGTGTCTCCATGCGCCGAGTGGTCGCCGGCGAA
Organism: Nitrospira sp.; assembly: GCA_035277085.1. Taxonomy (GTDB): domain Bacteria; phylum Nitrospirota; class Nitrospiria; order Nitrospirales; family Nitrospiraceae; genus Nitrospira_C. The sequence continues at coordinate 11,997 of DATELB010000084.1, forward strand.
CAGAGCGGGAACGCGCCGAACACGGCGGCTGAGCCACACGTCGCTCGGAAGGACGCGAAGCCCTGAGGCGACGTAAGGCTTCGGTCGGTGAGCCACGCTGTTTCCGGCGAAGAGAAGGAAAGACGCCCCTCCAGATGCGGCTTCTGCAAACTGCAGCAACTCCGGGCGGCGCTGGCCGACAATTACAATCTGAACATGGGCAAGACCACCCTGCTCCATGCCTAACTGGAAGGCTGCTGCGCGAGACAGGTCAAGGATCCGTCCGTTGACGTAAGGTCCGCGGTCAGTGATGCGCACATGAAGACGCCTGCCGTTCTCGAGGTTCACGACTCGTATGATGCTGCCAAGTGGCATGGTCCGGTGAGCGGCAGTCAGCGCCTCCATATCAAACACTTCACCGTTTGCCGCCGGCCTGCCGTGAAACTGTTCGCCATACCAGGAGGCGACGCCGCGGTCCTTGATTCCAACGTCAAACTGGGCTTCCCCTTTCGGTATCCAGGAACAGGCGCCCAACAACATCGCCGTTAGAGTCACGGAATAGAGAAAGGCCTGATTCGGTCGCGAAGGATGGTATGTCATCGTCAACACCTAATCCTGCTCGGTTGATGTGACAGGGCCAAAAACACCTCGCTCGTGAGGTTGACCCTATGCCCGAACCGAGCATTCAACAATACCGCGACCGTAGACCCTGCCCCCTACCTACGTATGGAGTGTTAGACTGCGTACCGGCGGCGGGAAATTGCTGTATGGGACAACGAACTGCACCTTTATATAAATGACCGTGTATCTTGGCGTCAATAGCGGGCGCTTAGGCAGGGAGCCGGATGACCTCGGCGAGGACGCCGCCGGGACCTTTCACGTAGGTTAACCAGACGACATCACCTTCACGGATAGTATTGAGGGCAATCCGCTTGTTTCCCCTGATGATTTTCGTATGAGCAGTCACCATGGCTCCAACTGTCATGTGGTTTTTGGGTCCGAGAGGGGTTTTGACCACAATAAGCGGGGGATTCTGCGTCAACGTGATCGCAATGACAGTTCCCTGGACCTTATAGGTGCTGCCGGTCCTCGCCTCCGCAGAGACCCACGACAGACCGGCGAATAAGCAAAGAGAGCAGCTGATGACCCAGACCACGGATTTCATGATGTCGTCGAGGAAGCTTGGCCGGACGGGCGGGACTCTAACAGTACGGACGGACTTCTGTAAAGCGAGATGCGCACGCCAAGATGGTTGACTGACTCCCATGTCATGAGTAAGATGCCGAGCAAGTACGTGTAAAGCCAGGGCGAATAGACGCCCGCCGCCGTTACCCCCGCTCCCATCCAGATCACGAGTCTTGTTCCGTCATATGATTGACGTTCATCAGATCACCAAACGCTACGGTCAACACACCGCAATCGACCGCGTGACGTTTTCGGTCGCCAAGGGCGAGGTCCTGGCATTCCTCGGCCCGAACGGTGCTGGGAAAACGACGACGATGCGCATTCTAACCTGTTTCATGCCGGCGACCGAAGGAACCGCCAGCGTGGCGGGGTATGACTGCCTTGACCAACCTCTTGAGGTCAAGCGACGCATCGGCTATCTGCCGGAAACGCCTCCGGTGTATCAAGAACTGACCGTTGATGAATATCTCCGCTTCGTCGGCCGGCTGCGGGGGTTGACGGGCCCCATGCTTACGGCCGCGCTATCCCGTGAGATCGAACGGCTGGGCCTGGGACCTGTGCAGCGCCGGTTAATCGGAAACCTTTCACGCGGCTACCGGCAGCGTGTCGGTCTCGCGCAAGCGCTCATTCACGACCCACCGGTTCTCATTCTCGACGAACCAACCGTCGGCTTAGATCCTAAGCAAATCATTGAGATCAGGGAACTCATCAAGAGCTTGGCCGGATCCCATTCCGTCATCTTGAGCACGCACATTCTCCCAGAGGCGACCGCGGTCTGCCAGCGCGTGGTCATCATCAGCGGCGGGCGCATTGTCGCGGAAGACAGTCCTGACCGACTGTCCACCAGGCTGCGCCACTCAGAAAAGATTGCCTTGACGTTGATGCGGGCCCCCGCTGACGCCGAAGCACGCCTCAGACAAGTCGACGGCGTACTCCATGTGCATGCCAACGGACCGGTGGGACATTTTCTCCTCGAAAGCCAACTTGGCAAGGATGTCCGTGAAGATCTCGCGCGGCTGGCCGTGACCAACGATTGGGGTCTCGTTGAACTCAAGCTGATCTCAATGACCCTGGAGGATGTGTTCCTGAAACTGACGAGAGACGAAGATGGCGTCTCACAAGGCTCCGACGAGGCACCGGCCTCGGCCGTCGTCCTGGGATCGGATCACGGAGGAGCGGCATCATGACGCCGGTAAACACGCTCGTGGCGAAGGAATTACGATCCTACTTTGTCTCTCCGATCGTGTATGTCGTCGGTGGGGTATTCCTGCTGATCGTCGGTTTGCTCGCGTACATCTACATTGTATTTACGGGCGTCCAAGCCATCCAACTGATGCAAGTCCAGGGACAGGCTCAGATCAATCTCAATGATTTGGTGTTTCGCAATCTTTTCAGCAGCATCCGGTTCGTGCTGCTCATCGTATTGCCGATTCTCACCATGCGGCTGTTCGCCGAAGAGAAAAAGCTTCGCACGTTCGAATTCCTCATGACCTCCCCGATCGGGCTGAACGAGATCGTCGCCGGAAAATTCGTGAGCGTGTTTGTGTTGTTCCTTGGTCTGCTTGGCCTGACCGGGCTGATCCCGCTGACCCTCGCGCTCTTCAGCGATTTCGATTGGTATCCGGTCTTAACCGGCTATCTTGGCCTTATGTTGCTGGGGGCGCTTTTCCTCTCCGTCGGCGTGCTGGCCTCTGCCCTGACCGAGAACCAAATTGTGGCCGCCTTCGCAAGCTTCGGTCTGCTCCTGTTTCTATGGCTGCTCGCGGGCGTCGGCTCGTTGCTTGGCGACACACCTGCAGGTCAAGTCATTTCTTATGTGTCGTTCATGGAGCATTACGATCATCTCGTCCGCGGGCTCGTCGACACGCGGGATCTGGTCTATTTTGTCAGCGCCCTTGTGCTTATGTTGTTTCTGACGCATCGCGTCGTCGATTCCACGAGGTGGAAATGACCCTGAAGTCCCTCCCTCTTGGTGTCATGGGCAGCTTATTGGCGCTCGCCGGAATGATCGGCTACCAGCTGGCGCCGGAACACCTCTGGATCGTAACGACCCTTGAAGGCCTGGCCCTGGTGTGTCTGATTCTTTTTTTCGTGGCCCATGCCAATGCCCTCAAGGCGGTGTCGTCGAGACGCTCGACGAAAATGGGCGTCAACAGCCTGTTAATGGTGCTGCTGCTGATCGGCATCCTGTCGATTCTCAACTTTCTCGCGGCACGGCACTCGATCCGCTGGGATCTGTCAGAAAATCAAAATTTCTCTCTCGCACCGCAGACTCATCGCGTCATCAGGAGCCTGCCCCGTGACGTCAAGATCACCGTGTTTACGCGCGAGAAGGATCCGGGCTACCAAACCTACAAGGAACGTCTCGACAGTTATCGGCAAGCAAGCGCGAGGATCGCCATTGAATTCGTGGACCCGGAACGCCAACCGAAAGTGGCGCAGAGTTACGGCATTACAAGAAGCGACACGGCTATCTTCGAAAGCGGCAGTCAAACCGTCCGCGTGACCACTCCCTCAGAGACGGAATTGACCGGCGCACTCATTCGCGTCTCAAAGGACGACAAAAAGCGCATTCTCTTCCTTGAGGGCCATGGAGAGCCTGGCATTGATAACCGAGACCGCATTGGCTTTTCCATGGCGAAGGACATCTTGACCAAGCAAGGCTATGAGGTGGGCGCCCTGAGTCTGCTCACGCAAACCGCCGTCCCGGAGAACATCTCCATCTTGGCGATCGCCGGCCCCCGCAAGCCGATGACCAGCGAGGAATTAGACCGGATCCAAACCTACGTTGATCGAGGCGGGCACCTTTTGGTCATGGTAGACCCTGACACACAGGCGGACCTCAATCCGCTGTTAAAGCGTTGGGGGCTGGCGTTGGGTCCCGGTGTGCTGGTGGATTTTCAAGACCGCCTGGCACAGGGCGAGCCCACCGTGCTGCTCGTCCGCACCTTTACGGAGCATGAGATTACGCAGGATTTGAGTGCCGCCGTTCTGTTCCCGCTGGCCCGTCACGTCAGCTTCGATGAACAAGTCGGGAAGGATTGGGATTTCGTGCAACTCGCCCGAACTTCAACAAACAGCCGGGCGGTGCTCAAGACGACGGGCCGCATCATCGCTCTGAACGAGAAGGAAGATATCAAGGGTCCGCTTCCGATGGCCGCTGCGCTGGCACCCAAAACGCCTCCGGCTGAGGGGAAGCCGCGGCCTGCGATTGTGGTGATAGGCAATTCAACCTTTGCCAGCAACGCCTTCGTCAACTTCCCCGGCAACAGCGACTTTTTTCTGCACGCGGCCGCCTGGCTGGCGCAGGACCGGGACATGATCACCATCGGTCCGCGCGACCAGGCGTTGCGGCCGTTCGTCCCAAACCCTGTACAGGAGCGCGCGCTCCTGTACCTCCAGGTCTTTTTCCTGCCTGCCGTGGTGTTTGTCGCCGGCGTGAACGTGTGGCGCAAGCGCCGCCGCCTGTGATGAAGCGCTATTGGCCGACAGCGCTCATGGCGCTTGTGCTTGCCGCCCTCGGGCTCTACCTCTACCTCGTCGAGTTTCCCGCGCAACAGTCGCAGGAACGGCAAGCATCCTCGAAAAAGAAAGTGCTCGATGTCGACGAACATGCCATTACCGCGCTGACCTTTAAGACGGGTCGCGAGGAACTGGTCTTCGAACGGAACGCGGATAAGCGGTGGGTCCTGATCAAGCCGATTGAGGCTGAAGCGGACAGTCGTGAGCTTCAGAACCTGATTCGAGCGATCGTGCTCGGCTCCGTCCATCGCGTAGTAGAGGAGAACCCCGCCGAACTCTCACCATTCGGACTGGATAAGCCGGTGGCTGTCATTACGATCAAAGGCGGTTCGACGGACGATACATTGCTCATCGGCGATACCGGGCCCCTTTCCTCGACGCTGTATGTCCTTCGAACGTCGGATCATGCCCTGCTGCTGACCGATCTCGCCCCGAAAGACTTCGTGAACAAATCGCTGATGACGTTCCGTAAGAAGGACGTCCTGCGCGCCGCGTCCGGAGACGTCGATCGCATCCGTTTGAGCTATCCGACGACGGAGATCGTCTTGTATCGCGTGAGCGACAAGCCAAAACCCAAATGGAAAATTCGATATCCGGTGGAAGCAGAAGCGGACTTGAACGAGGTGCGAATACTGTTGTTTCGTTTAGAGGATTTGAAGGCCATGGGCATCATCGACCCAGGGCCTGCACGGGACGCGCTCGCAAAGACGCTGAAGCAGTCAAAAGTAAAAATCACCCTGCATACGGTTAACGGCGATCAGACGGTGAAACTGTATCAGCCGGATCCCTCGAGCGGCGAAGCATTTGCCGAAACGACGCCCGACGCGCCGCTCTATCGAATCAATCCGACATTCGTCAGGGATTTCACCAAGGAACTGTATCAGCTTCAAGACAAACGTCTTCTCGGCGCCGATGAGAACGACATCGCACTTCTCTCCGTCAAAACACATGCCGAGACCTATACGCTCATCAACCAAAATGGAGATTGGGTCTTGGAAGACCGCCCAGCGGAGAAGATCGACCAACAAGCAGTCAATCTTTTCGTGAGTCGGGTGGTCAGCGTGCCTGCCGAAGAACGAGTGGTCAAACAACCCGGCCCCCTGGCACCCTATGGCCTGGTCCATCCGGCGGCAGAATTTATCGCGACAGGGAAAGACGGCAAACTGGCAGGTAAGCTTTCAATCGGCGATCAAGCTAATGGATTGGCGTTTGCCATGGGCCATCGCCTTCCCGGCATCTATCACATCCGTGCCGACCTCCTCACACAGATCCCGACACGGACGGCACTCACATCGGCAGACCATCCGTCTCCTTGACCCTCGTCCGGCACTAATCACGTTCCTGATATCTGCGCTTTTCCGCAATCTGCTGATCCATACACCGAGCGCGCTGGCGGAAATCGTCCGGCCACTCTTTTGAGCACTGCGCAACCGCCACCGAGTAGTCTTTCAGGCTGACGCCCTTGGGCGGTGGGCCTTGCAGTTTTTGGAAGGCTCGGACCTCCTGCTGTTGGCATTGAAGCCGCATCCGGACATCGTCAGGCCAGTTCTTCTCGCATCGTTCCTGGATCAGCGACAAATCTTCCTGTTGCAAACGCGGATCCATCGGCGTCGAACGTGATTTTTCCAGCACGCTCAGCTGCTGCTCGACGCAGGCGGCCCGCATGCGGGAATTGTGCGCCCATTCACGTTCACACGTTTCCTCGATCACCTTTTCAGGATTATCAAGGGCGAAGACATTGCCCTCCGATAGCAGGAGAAGGGTTGACACATAGAAGAGCCCTCTCAGCCACGTCATGCAGCGCATTCGCATCATAGTAGCACCTTACCCGAAAAGGGTCGTATCGACAACCGCGTTGCTGGACAGGCAGCGCAGATGTGCGTAAAATTCCACGCAAGCCCCCGTAGCTCAGTTGGATAGAGCAGCGGTTTCCTAAACCGCGGGTCGCACGTTCAATTCGTGTCGGGGGCACCAAGTTTTCGTTCTGCACCTCCCGCTAACTGAACATCTCCGCTTTCAAAATTGTAAGCCGAATCGTACAAAAGAATTCCAACACTGCATCACAGACTCCTGTCGGGAATCTCCTGCCGCTCATTAGCATCATTCACCTAGCTGTAACCGGGGTCTCCCCTAGTGGAGCGTCCGTGGAAGCATGATACTGACTTACTAAGAGGCGCGCGCCGTCGATGACATCTGCACCGGGCGCTCCCGAGATGTCTCATGCCACATAGACGAGAGGCCTTCGCGCTTATGGCACTTTCGATCGGGCTCACGGTGTCAGCCTGTACCTTCCCAGCACATTCGCCGCGTTCACTAGCGATTCAAGACAATGTGGTCCAATCAACCGCTGTGACGGACACGGCGCAAGGGAAGCACCTCTCGGCGGTGGCCGGCGAGTCGGATTGCGTCCTTACCACGGGTGATGTCCATCTTTGGTGCAATTGGATCACGCGATACTATTGAACACGTTGAAAGGTGGTGAGACATGCCAATATTTCTTCTGACCGGCAGTCTGGCCCTGGCGGCAGTCTTATTAAGTCCACCGAACGCGAACGCTGCCGCTCCAATGGATACCGTCAAACAGACGATTGCAACCGTCATGAATATTCTCAATGACCCCGCGTTCGAAGAACCGGGAATGGGTGATGCCCGCCGTGTCGCGCTGGAGAACGTCATCAGGAATTGCGTCAATTATCGGGAAATGGCGCGTCGATCGCTGGGTATAACCTGGATGGTGCTCGACGAACAGGAACGGCAGCGGTTCAGCGAGTTGTTCGTGCAAGTATTGCGAGATGCCGTGGCCTCCAGAGTCAACATGTACACCGTTAAAAACGTCGTCTACCTTTCCGAACAAGTCGAGGGAAACTTCGCCGAAGTGCGTACACTGTTCAGGGGAGACAAAAGCAACACGGCGGTGGATGTGCGATTGGTCAATCAGTCCGGCCAATGGCTGATGTACGATGCCGTCATTGACGGGGTTCGCCTCGCCGAGAATTACCGCTCCCAATTCGTGCATGTCATGCGGGACGGAGCCTATGCCGGTTTGATCGGGAGACTCGAGGCGATGATCCTCATACCGAAAACATTCGAGCGTACGGTAACTCGATGACCTCAGCGATGGTCACACTACGGAGGTCTGGCTTGTAAATTTTCGCGGTTTTGCCCGTTCTCCGAATTCGCAACACTTGTAGTACCGCTAGAAATCCCCTTGCCCCACGGCTTCTGCCCCTTTTGGGTTAGCCCCTTTGGGTCTCAACAGACATATCCCTGCCGGCTACGCTAGATACATAGTGAGCAAGTGAGCACAAAGGAGGCTTTATGACTTGCCGACGCTGTCAAGGATGCATGGCACCGGATCATTTCTTGGATCTCCAGGAAAGCGGTGGTGACTGGTGGCTCGAGGGCTGGCGCTGCATTAATTGCGGGCATGTCTACGACCCTGTTGTCGAAAAAAACCGGCGGCTGCATGCCGCAACCCTGGCCGCGGCAGCGGTTCAGGCGCCTTCGACCCTGGAACCGGTCGCCGAAGGCGATCAGGACCATACGGTCGACATCGCTGCCTGAGGCGTCCGGACGCCCGAAGTCCCGCGTCGCTTCTGCTGATTTTCCGCCGTTTTCTTGCCAGCATCCGACGTGTGGGCTACACTTTTCCCACATTCTATGGCACGGGCAAAATCTGAGCGGGCGCGATCGAAAACGCTTGCGATCGACGACCTCACTCAAGGCATCGAACAACTCCAGGCGTTTATTCCGAAACTGGAAGATCTCGGGCGGGAAGGCTTTCCCTATCTCGAGGGTGCCCTGGCACGAACGGAACTCCAGCTTCGCGAATGCATTAAACGGGCATTCGGCGACAAGTCCCCTGAATTCCAATCCCATCGTCAATTGAAACTGTCTCTCTCCTCTCCAGCGGACAAAAAACAGACACTGACTCTCATAAAAGGTTTGATTGGCTCGCTCGAGGACAAAAAGCTGGAGTTGCAGGGCATCAAACCGGCGGTGACGCACAACATGGCCGTGTCATCAACCGCTCCCGAGCTGACGCTGGTGCCTCAGTCCCCTGCAACGGCCCAAGTATTGGTGACACCCGCGTCCCATCCGGCCAGCACAACGTTGCATCTCGTACCAGGCACGGAGAACAGTCCTTCTCAACCCCCTGCAACCGGCGCTGCGCCGATACCGGTCGCACCGCCGGCCACACTCCCCGGCGCTCACTCAATACCGCCGAGGGCACCGATCGAACCCATTTCATCGTTGTTCCGCACTCAAGAAACCAAACCGCTGCCTTCAATTCCGGAACACAGTCCGCCAGTCCGAATGCCTGCACCACCACAAGGCGACGCTCCTTTGTCGGCTCCCCCTGCGGCCACGCCTGTGCCAATGCCCTCAGCCGCCGAATGTGTGGTTGACACTGGAGCCGGAACAGCGTCGGCACCCGCGACGCCGCCTCTTTCCACGGCTGCCCCCGTGGCGGACGCAGAACCGCACGTTGCAGCCGGCGCTTTTTCGACGACCCAGGAAGTTCGCGTCCCATCGCCTTCGGCCGTTCCGTCGACGCCATCTCCACCGCCGACCCTGCCCGCAAGCGCGGCCGTCGGTCCCGATGTCGATTATCTCTCCCTGAGCAAGAGCCTTTGCCAACGCTTTCATGCGGTGGCCCGTCAATTGCGGTTGCGCGGCGAGTATCGGCCGACCATCAGTGTCGAGGATGAAATAGACGTACAAGACCTCATTCACGCGCTCCTCCGGCAGCATTTCGAGGACATCGGTACGGATGAATGGACACCAGGATACGGCGATGGCGTGTCTCGCACCACCTTCCTCCTCAACCATGATCGCCTTGCCATCGTGGCCAAGAAAACGCGGACAGGACTCAGCCGAAAGGACTTGACGGAGCAGGTTCGCGCCGACGCAGAGCGCTATCGAGCTCGAGGACGGTGCACCCAATTGTTGTGCTTCATCTATGACCCGGAAGGCCGCATCGGCAATCCTCGCGGATTGGAAAACGAGTTGGCCAGCAGCACCGAACATTTTACCGTCGACGTTATCGTCGCACCTAAATGAGGCGGTTATGAAACGACCGAAATCGGCCGCAGTAATTCCTGATCAACGTCCGGCGCCGCATTCCTCCACGTTGACAGGCACTCAGGGTATCCGCTACGGTGACAAAGAGCCGGCCATTCCGGCGGTGCCTTGCACGATCCATGCACCGGTAGACGGTGGAGTGGTGATGGCCGACCGAGCGTATATTCTGATTCACGTCCAACCGGGGCAAACCAGCCGCGTGGTCAAAGCGCTCGGCGAGATCAGGCAGATCAAAACGATCGATCCTTGCTGGGGCAAACCGGACATCATCGCAGTGGTTGAAGTGCCTGATCAGGATGCGCTGACCCAGTTAGTGCTCAGCCGCATTCATTCGATCGATGGCGTCTCACAAACCGATACGCATCTTGTGTACCGGTTGAAGGACACAAAGGCCAAGTGATCGCCCGTAGCTTCCGTGTCCTGTTTGCGCTGGCCCTCGTGGCCGGTGCGGCCTGCGCCGGTCCGCCAATCCCTCATGAACCGGACGTCGTGGACGTAACTTTACCGGCGCCCGCTGACGAGGTGCGCACGGCCGTCGTGCAAGTCCTGACAGACGGCGGGTATGCCGTGGAGCAACAGGACGATCAAAACCTGACCACCGGCTACCGGGAGGAAAACCGCAGTGTCTGGGACGGCCTGCTTCATTGGCGGTTCGGCACCGGACGCAGTCGGGTGGATGCCGTGATCACGGCGGCAGATCAGCAGACGAGCCGGTTGAGACTGCACGTGCAGTACGAGGGAAAAGACGGATTGTTTACGCGATGGGAGGACTCACCAACCGCCCTGCCACAGAGCGCAGAGAATCAGCTCCGACTGATCAAGAACGCGCTTCGAATTCTCTAGCATCACCCGGCATCCTTCTCACTTCCTTCCGCATCGGGACCTAGATCCAGTCCAAAGCGCTCGGCCATCCGATACAGGGTCCGCCGGTCGATGCCCAGGATTTTCGCGGCCTTCACCTTATTGCCTTTGGTTTCCTTGAGCACGCGAATGAGATGGCGCTTTTCGACTTCTTCGAGCGTCAGATAGACCGATTCGATTGCCTCGGAGGCGTCGGGTTTCAGCTCTGACGCCGTCGAGGCTTGACGGATTTGGTCCGGCAAGTCATCCGGCGTCAGCAGCGGGCCATGGCTGAGTGAGACGGCGCGCTCAATGGCGTTCTCTAATTCACGGACGTTTCCGGGCCATCGATACCGCTTCAGGCAATCGAGAGTGTCCGGATGAAATCCTCGCACCGCCGTCGTTGCACCGGCCGCGCACTTCTGCAGAAAATGGTGCGCCAGCATCGGGATGTCCTCCTCACGTTCCTTGAGCGACGGTAAAGTGATCCGGACCACGTTGAGCCGGTAAAACAGGTCGTCCCGGAATTTGCCGTCCTTGACGAATTGCTCGAGGTCACGGTTCGTGGCCGCTATGATGCGGACATCCACCTTAATCGAGCTGGTCCCACCCACGCGGCGTACTTCGTGGTCCTGCATGACGCGCAACAATTTCACTTGCAGCGCCTGCCCCAGCTCTCCGATCTCATCGAGGAACAACGTTCCGCCATTGGCCGATTCAAAAAGTCCCGTTTTCGTGCCCACCGCGCCGGTAAACGCGCCCTTTTCATAGCCGAACATTTCCGATTCCAGCAGCGTGTCCGGAAGCGCGCCGCAATTCACCGGAAGAAACGCCTTGTCCCGGCGGGGGCTGTTTCCGTGAATGGCACGGGCAATCAGCTCTTTGCCGGTCCCGCTTTCCCCTTGCAAGAGCACCGTACTTCGGCTTTCCGACACACGGGCCACGAGCTTATACACTTCCAGCATTGCCGGGCTGCTGCCCACGAGCGGCGACCACTCGTCCTTGCTCTTTTTCAGTTCTTCGCGAAACTTGGTGTTTTCCCGCAACAGCCGGCAATGATCGAGACTCCGCTGGACAACGAGCTTGATCTCTTCTTTTTTAAACGGCTTGGCGAGGTAATCATAGGCGCCTTGTTTGATCGCTTCGATGGCGCCTTCAAGCGATCCAAAGGCCGTCAACACGACGATCGCCGTGTCCTGACTCATGCGTTTGAATTCACGGAGTACCGTCAGCCCGTCCACCGCGCGCATGCGGATGTCCGTCAGGACGAGATCGACCCGGCCTTCACGGCCGCGGGCGATCGCCTCTTCGCCGCTGCCGTACGCTTCGACGCTGTAGCCCTCTTTTTTCAGCGCCTCGGCCAGCAAATCCCTGGCAACTGCATCGTCGTCCACGACGAGAATTTTTGCAGCCTGCATGACGTCCTTACGCGACTCCCTGTGGCACGGCAACCTTTCCGGGCAACGTGATCGTCACGATCGTCCCCTTCCCCTGTTCGCTCGCCAGCGACAGCGTGCCGCCGTGCGCTTGAATCGTTTCCCGGCTCAAGAATAGACCCAATCCGGTTCCCTTGCCAACTTCTTTGGTGGTGAAAAACGGCTGAAAGGCGTTTTTCACGTCGGACGGCGGCATGCCGATTCCCGTGTCGCGGACTGCCACGGTCACCACCATGGAAGACATGTCCTGTGCCAATTGCTGCCCTGCTTCAAGTTCCTGGGGCGTAGCCGCGCGAGCACCGACGTGCACATCCACCGTCCCCTGAGGCGGCGTCGCGGCCAGCGCATTCGTGAACAAATTGACAAGCACCTGATGCAGCTTGCCCGCATCGGCCCATACTAAGGGCACTCCAATCGCCATCTCGCTGGTCAGCGCGACACCTTTCGCATGGAAGGCCGGCTCCATTAACGCGGTGGCCGGTCCAATCACCTCGTCGACCGACATCCAGCTCGGCTCCGGCTTTCGTTGCCGGGTGGACGACAGGAGGTCCTGGATAATCCGCACGACCCGATTGAGCTGTTCGTCGATGATCGTAATACGCCTTTTCATGTCGGGCGTGACGCCGGGCTCCTCGCCGAGCGCCTGCACATGCCAGGCAATCGAGTGCAACGGCGTTCCCACTTCATGCGCCACGGAAGCCACCAATTGGCCCACCGCTGCAAGACGTTCGGAGCGGTTGAGTTGGTCCTTTGCATCGACGAGCAACGCGTTCGCCCGCAAGAGACTCTCAGTCTGCTGCGCCAACGCCTGTCGCGCCGTTTCCTCGCGGGCCTTCCGTTCCTCGCGGGTCAACCCGATATAGGCCACCATTACAAGTACGCCGGCCACGACCGTGCGGTTGATCACGGCCGCTTGAAAGCGGCCAGGCTTGGTCGGCTGCATGAGGCCCAGGTACGTCGCCGCGACGCAGGCAATGACGGTCGCAAGCATCAAGGGACGGTTTCTGAGTGTTGCGACAAGCAAGATCGGCAGAACCAGCGCATAGGCGCCGACGATATTCGCGGGGGCAACCGTTTCCAGTACGACGATGACGAGAAAAAACGCCGCGGCGATGGTCAGGATAATGCGGTTCTGCCTAGGCATGAGCCACGTGCGCACGTTTCTGCGACCAAGGAAGTAGTGAGGCGAAGCGCCGACGCGGGTGTTGCCGGATAGGTCGAGTCGCCGGACGAGGAACGCAGTCGAAAGACTTATTCCGCATCGAAAAGGCGGGGCTCAGCTGAGTGGACGGATCGAACGCAAGGTCGCCCCCAGTTCAAGCAGGCGTTCGTCATCGATGAGATTGTCGACGCGGCTGGCGTACTTCCGTCTCCAGTTCGGATGATTTTCGACGGTTCCAGGGAGGTTGGTTTGTGAGATTTCTTCCAGGCCGTCTTCGAGATTCGCCAGGACCAGCCAGGCGGGCGTGCGAGCCAGATAGGCATGGATCGCTCGACAGAGGGCCGGCGTCATGGCGGGTACGGTGGCAGCGGCGTCGCTCATGCCGCTCGGCAGCAACCCTTCCTGCTTAAGGGCAGCCAACATCCGCCCTTTGTCCCGCTGCCGCTCTTCCGACGCCTGACGACGGCTTGCATCGTCCGGGAATGCGCCGAGGCCGGCGCGAAGCTGCAGGTCCTCCCCGGACCAGAATCCGGTCAGCGTCGGCAAATCATGCGTCCCGGCCACCGCAAGCGCCTGCTGCGGGTATTCGCCGGGCGATTTCCATGACCCGTCACCGCGACGCTCGAAATAGAACACGCGATACGACAGCACGCGCGCCTTCGTCAATTGCTCTCTCACCCAATCGGGGACGGTTCCGAGATCTTCGCCGATCACGACCGTCTTCGACCGGTGGCTTTCCAGCGCAATGATGGCGAGGAGATCTTCAAAAGGGTAATGCACATACGTGCCTTCGGTCGCCGACTTGCCCTTGGGAATCCAGAACAGGCGGCAAAGCGCCATGACGTGATCTAACCGGATTGCGCCCCCAAAGCGCATGTTTTTCCGTAACAGCTGAATCAGCAGTTCGTAGCGGCTCGGACGGAGCGCCACGGGATTGACCGGCGGCAATCCCCAATTCTGCCCTTGCGGGGCAAATGCATCAGGCGGGGCACCGCAATCTGCGTCCAGCGCCATCACCGATTGATACATCCAGATTTCAGCGCCCGTACGCTCCGCGCCAAGCGCAAGATCGCTATAGATGCCGATCGGCATTCCAGCTGCCTCAGCCGTTCGCCGCGCTTCCTGAAGCTGTTCGGAAGCGATCCACTGAATGTATTGGAAGAAGCGAATGCGCTTCCGATGCCGCCGCCCGTACTCCCGCGCGGCGGATCCCGGCGTAAGGAACTGCTTGGGCCATTCCTGCCAGGTCGCCGTTTTCGATTGGATCATGCGCCGCTCTTCCTCCAAAGTCTGGAAGATCGCGTAGAGCTCCAGGGCGTCGCCTTCAGCTTGAATAAACCGCTCGAGCAGTTTCGCCCTGGCAGTCTTGGGTTCGAGATTCGGTTCCGTGCCGCTATACGCGTCCTTCAGAAATTGCCGATAGGCAAGATCGAGCATCGTCCGCTTGGCCTCGGCAATGGCATCGTAGTCGACCCGCCGGTTGTCGCGCAGCGCCTGGAGCTTGCTTTGAAACTCGGGTGACCGATATCGATTTTGGGCGTCCTCGGAAGCAAAGAATTCGGGCAGCCGTTCGAGATCGATGTAGAGTTCGTTGATCGCAAGCCGGTTGTACGGCGCATAGGGGCTGGTGTGATGCGGCGCCGTGTTGCGGATCGCATGAAGCGGATTCAGTCCGATCAGGCCCGCGCCCAGGCGCTTGCCCGCCCATTCGATGACCTGGTTGAGATCCGTAATGTCGCCGCAACCCCAATTGCGCCCGGACGACAGTGAGTACAATTGCAGCGCCAGACCCCAGTAGCGGCGCCCTTCTTCGAGCGAGGCCGGGACATAACATTGCTGCGGTGCCACAATGAGCCGAAGTGTTCCCGTCGATCCGCCGACCAGCCCTTCGGCACGGATGATGAGATCATAATAGCCGAGCGGAAGGCCTTTCGGCGCAGGCAATTCCACGCGAACCCGCCTGGCGCCATCGATGAACTTGATCTCGCTGGCCACGAGGCCTGGACCGGCCTGTCCCTCGTGCACAAGGTTGCCCGACTCGTCGTTGAGCTGCCACTTGACGATGACGGACCGCTCTTTGCCGTCCTCCAATGCGAAACAACAGAGAACGGGGGCGCCGACTTCCTCCTCGTGGACGATGCGGACCGGGTCGCAAGGCCTGCGCCATGGCGCCTCGTCCCATTCGCGAATCGCGACCGCCAACGCGGCGGTCGAATCGACTTGAAAGCCCATCGCACGGAGAATATCGCGCTTGGTATGGTCGGCGGTGACGTGACGGACGCCGCTGATATCGTGGTACTCCGCTGCAATGCCCACACGTTCTGCCAATGCGGCGAGCAGCGTTTGCTCTGTGTCCTCCATAGATCGAGAGTCTGCGTGAAGACGCTGCGCAAGTCAAGCGTATCCCATTGTTGTTGTGGGATATTTATCTGAAATACGTATAACGCTTTCCTTGCTCCCAAAGGCGGCAGATTGGAAATGGTTTTTTTTACCACCGACCGGTGATCGGGCTGATGCTTCCGCTTCACACGGCTGGAAGCATGGGAAGTCACGTGGTAGCATAACCCGCGGGCCATGCCACGGAAGTTCTGCGGAGGCGCTATGTCAGCTCATGGAATCACCAGTCTTTATACCTTGACTGCGGCCGCCGTCTGGCTCTCCATCAGCGTGCATGCGGCCGAACCGAACGGCCGTCTCGAGATCACGGGCGACTACCGGTACAAGGCTCAGGCGTCCGAGCAGCTTGCTGAGGCAAGAGAACTGGCATGCCGCGAAGCCCTTCGGCAGGCCGTGGTCAACTCAGCGATTTATCGAGAGGAGACGGCCTCGACCGTCGACTCGTCGCTGTTACGCGATGTCGCAAACACACTGGCGACGCGTCACGTCCAGGACCAACAAATTGTGGAGCAGAATGAACAAGGGCGGACGGTGTTTTGCCGGATAAAAGCCTATCTACCGGAGGCGGAGAGCGCCCGCGCGATCCAAACGCAATTGGCCGGGAAAACAACGGGAGCCGAAGGCCTGGACCAAAACCGCGTGCTAAAACTGCTCAGCGTGAAAGAAGAGGATGCCGGCACACTCGTGGTGCAATACCAAACGCTCAAACGATTGGATTGGGCTAACACCCATTATCAAGGCGGACTCCGGGACGCCGCCCATATTATGGTGGATTTTTACGACAAGGACGGTCTGCTGTTATACAGCCAGCGCTTTGAAGCCTGGCGAACCCCCGCCGGTGACGATGTCATGAGTCCTGGCGCCGTTGGCCTCATCCAAATTCCCAGACCTGGCGCCGCCAAAACCTACCGCGTATGGCTGGTTAAATGATCGGCTGAGCTCCGTCCGCCATGATGCCATCACCAAGACCGACCATCAATTATCCGAAGAACTGCGGGCACCAAGCCTGTACATGTCAGGCGAGGGAACATAGTTCGTTTTGCAGCGATGTCTGCGAACAGGCTTTAGCGCCTCCTCCCAACGGCACATGTCCCTGCACACATCCCGGCTGTAAGAACCGCGGGTAACTTCGCTGTGCTGCAAGTGAAACCGAGGCATCACCACATTGTATTGAGGATGGACCGGCTGACTTCGGCCATCGTGATGCTGCTCATCGCGGCATGCGCGGGCGCCGTTCAGACCGATTGGCAAACGAGAGTCGGCCGCGCTTCTCTCGACGACGTGAAGCGCGAATTAGGTCATCCAGAAAGCTGCATTGGTTTGGATGATGGCGGGACGGCCTGTTCGTGGCTGACCGCGAGAGATCGAGAGAGCATTGATAAACTGATTTTGACGTTCAGTCCGAATGGGAAATTAGCCACATCCAACCACGTGCGTTTTTGATCTGCTCTCGCCTCGCCAGCGAATCTTCAACGGGTTTCTCGAGCCATGAAACAGTTGTTCGGAAGGAGTTACGGCACGGCCTCTGGCGACAGGACGGCTTGATCCGCTTGGCTGACCGCCGCCCGTGCTCGCGCATGGACGCCACCGAGCCTGAGGTACTGGCGAAACGCGTCCACCGACTTCGCGGCGTCGTTCAGATGGTCTTCATACAGCGTTCCCAGCGAAAAGAACACATCGAGATTTTCCGGGTTCAGCTTCGACGCCTGGACGAACGCCTGCTCCGCCTCCGTATAGTGACCCATTTTTTCATGCACCTGGCCCAGCATGTAAAACGCATCGCCATTGTCAGGGCCATACTTGACTGCTTGTTGGCCGGCGTTCAGCGCTTCATCCAATTGGGGAAGCAGCTCCAGGCGGAGATACGCTTTGAGCATGTAGGCTTCGGCGAAGGTAGGATCGTATTCGATGGCGTGGTTGACGCGCTTCAAGGCTTCTTCGGCATACTTCCCTCCCTGGAGCAGAGCCACCGCCTGGTCATACTCGACCCTCGCCGCTTCCCGGTCATTCGATGCCTGCTGGGTTTCAACGACAGGGACCGCTTTGCGTTGTTGACTCAGGACCGTGTCTCCCTCACCTTCAATCCGTAGAGAGACCGCCTCGACCTGCTCCTTAATGTAGGTGCCGAGCTCCGAGGCGGTGAGCGATCCGTTTTGATTGAGATCGGCCGCTCCGGAGAGACCGGTGAGCAACGCTTGGACAAACGGCGTCTTGCCGCCAGACTTTAGGAACTTTTCGTCTCTCCCAGCAGCGGCGATGACCTGCACCGCCCGTGCATCGGTCTCCGACGTCGGCGTTGCGGACTTATTATTCGCGGCCTCCCATGCTCGAAAAGGCGCATTCACGATGAGCAGGGTGTGTTTCGAGGGCGAGCGCTTGCTGAACTCCCTGATCGTCTCCACGGTCAGAGATTTCATAACGTTGTTGGCCTGCGCATCGGCGGGAATAAGATAGCCCATGTCCCTGCCCTTGCCGTCCCGAGTAGTCCCTGTTTGGCCGACAAAGTACACGACCACGCGCCCGCTCCGGTCCACTTTTTTGGCGAAAATCTCGCCTAAGACCTGCTGAAGTCGCCGTGCCGTCGCCTCTTTGTTATAGAGCTCAATGATTTCTTCGAACCCCAGCTGACGTAAGGCGTGTGCGACCTGTTTCGCTTCTTCCACGGCTCCAAGCACAGACCGGCCCTGCGGATACTGCTCGATCCCGACGATCAGTGCACGAGATTTGTCATACAACGCTTCTTGAGAGACTCCTTGCGCGAGGGCCGCTGGGACCGTGGCGGTCGAAGCGCACAAGCATAACCACGGCAAGACGGACCAGGTTCGGATAGCTTTTCCCATAGGCGGACCCCTCCCTTCCTTCCGTGGTCACGAGTGACTCTAACGGGACCAGGAATGTTCCGATGCTAGAGGTCTCCCTAGGCCGACGATAGATCGGTGAGATTGCTCGGAAAAAACGCGGCTACAGATGCGCAGCGAGTGGACTTATCGCGTCGCTATCGGAAATTGGACGGAGGATTGGCGCGCCTTGGATACGATTCTCGAAGCTGATCCGGGATGTTCGTAAAATTCTCGGCCATTCGACGCTGACGCTCGACCATTTCTCGCCGTTCCCGCTCCTCGTCGTCTCTGCGTTGCAGATAGGCCGACGTAGCATCCATGCCCAATGTGCCTAACGGATGTTGAGAGGGAGTGCCGGCGCCTCTCCATCGACTCTGTTCGTGAAGGTCCTGAGGAGAAGACATTTGGCTATGAACGGGAAGGCCAGGCAGCATAAGGCCGACCGTAACGATGGCCAAGCATGTCCGAGACGCTAGCATAGGTGTACGCTAGCACAATTCACCCGGCCCAATCGAGACGCATGATGCCCGACTGAGGCACGCCGCCAAGGCATGAGCTTTGCTCACGCTTTAGATATGAGAGCAAGCCGGCAAGGCCGATTGGTGCGACCTTAAATACTAACTCTAGGAATTACTAGGGAGAAATGGTTCTTAAATAAAGTGGGACCGGAGCCTGAAAGAGGACAACTTGTCCACCGGAACCATGATCTGACCCTCAGAGCTGTTGCCGCGAAGGCGTAGTGTAGATGAGCATGAACAATAGGAACTACAAAATGTCATCTTCGAACGTCGGCACGGAAGTCTCGGAGCTGAGAAAGCTCTATGAAGCCATTCAAGAGTTTCGAGAATCGATGGAGCGCGACTTGCCTCTTAATGACTTCGACCGAGTGTGCCTTGAAAACTATATGGCTCTTCTCCATATCACGTACATCGAATGGAAACGGAGAAACTACCCGCCATCGGCCTATAAGCAGGCTGCGTGATCGCCTCCTCGTTGCGATCGCTGAACTCTTTCTTCCTGGCTTGCCCGATCAACAGCCGACAGGGTGACACCCGTTGATCGTTCAACACAGTCATGGCTCGAAAAGACAACCACGACGTCCTCAAGGCTTTCCATCGGTTAACCGAAGCAGCCGAGGAGTATGTCAACCGATCGCCGCAGGTGAAACGCATACAGATGCAGCGCTCGACGTTGTTGGACGCTATTTCCAATGCCCAGCTCGTACTGTCAGTGCATCGCCTGCCTGAAGAGTCAGCGAGTGAACGCTCGAAGAGCGCCTCAAAGGAGAGCAGCAACCACATCCTTGAGCAGAAATTGAAGCACACGCGAGCCGCATTCCGTCAATTGGAACGACGCTTACACCCCGTTTCGACCGAACTCGAGGCGCTCTACATCCGTGCCCAAAAAGCGAAAGACTTGCTCGATCGTGCGTTAGCCGAA
>DATELB010000085.1:0-8690 GCA_035277085.1 Nitrospira sp.
TCGAACCGGGCGAAAAAGGGCCGCAGGCGACGGTGGTCCAGCCACTGCCACCGGAGGCCTACTATGTCGATAAACGGTCCGCGGCATAGGGGGCAGGCGTTGGCAGACTCGTGCTCCGGCGATGGGGTAAACCGCACGGCCAGTCACTGCTTGGCTCCGCAAACTTGGTCCGTTCGAGACGTTGTCTGAACGGACCTTCGAACACTGCGTCTCGCCATCGCCCTGGGGAAAGGGGCGCGTCTCGGGTAAACGATTGCAAGGCAATCGGTGGGTTGGCGGGTGGAAAGAATCGCCCAGGGTTGGGTGGGTGAGAATCGCGACCGCCGTAACCGCCATGCGACCCATCGCAAGTCGCAGCGAGTTCTGCCATACGCCTCTCATCGGGAGGAACGATCAGCGAGCTTGGAAGGATCATTACAAGCGGAGGAACAGCATGCAGATGCACAGAACAGTGTCATTGGTCAGCGGTGCGAGCCTCGGAGCTGGATTGACGTATTTCTTTGATCCGGAGCGACCGCGTCGCCGGCGCGCGCTATGCCGCGATAAAGATCACCGACTGTCGAGAGAGACAGGGGATCGGACGCTGGTTGACTGCGTCCGCACCAAGGTCGGTCAGTTCTCGCGCTATCCATCGGCGATCGACGTCCACGCCGCGGACGGTACGGTGACAGTGAGCGGACCGGTGCTCGAAGATGAATTCGACAGCGTCAGCAACGCCATCGCCAGAATCCCGGGAGTGGCGCAGATCTTCAATCGCTTGGAACGGCATCGGACGGCCGATGTACCGGCGCTACAGGCGTCGCGGAAGTCCGGCCCACGATCCCGGCAATCCAACTGGTCGCCCACCGCACGGACGGCGGCTGCACTCATGGGCACGGCGGCCATGCTGTATGGGGCGAGTCGCCGGACGGCAGGCGCTGCCACAGTGGCGGCGAGCGGCTTAGGCCTCTTAGTCCGGAGCATGACCAATCAAGAGTTCGGAAAGCTGTTGAACTTCCGCATTGGAAGTTTCAGCCAAATATAAATCCAAACACTAAAGGAGACCGACCATGAAAACGATCAGCATCGCTGGATTCTGTTTTGCGGTGGGCATCGCTCTGCTTGTCGGAACCGATGCGCTCGCCCGCGACCAGCCGGACCAGCAGGGTCAGATCATACTGGTACAAGCCGGCGGCGCGGGCGGAGGAGGTACAGGCGGCGGAACGGGTGGAGGAACGTCCGGTGGAACGGGCATGGGCGGGGGAACGGCCGGCGGAATGGGGAATGCCGGAGGCGGCGGCACCGGGATGGGATCGGGTAGCGGATCGATGGGCAGCGGAACCGGCTCATCCGGGAGAGGAAGCGGCAGCTCGAGTGACCCCGGTGCAGGCATCGGAAGCGGGAGCACGCCGGGTTCGGACACGGGACTGCAGCGCGGCAACACAGGGACGAATAGCCCGGGAACCGGGAACTCAGGAATGTCCGGCTCAAGCTCCGGCAGAGGAAGCGGATCAGCAAGCGGCGGTCAGCAGGGCAGCAGCGGCGGACAGGCAATGCGTTAAAATAGACGACAAGGCGCCGGACATATGGGCCGGCGCCTCTTCGATCAGCATTCGCCGCTTATCTGATTCGCCGATCAGGCTCCCTGGATTCAGTTCCCTCCTGCCGGTATTCCTGGCCGCTATCCGCGGGTCCCATTTCCACGTTTTCAAAACTGTAAACCGGCCGCTGCTCTCTCGATTCGGGATAGTGGGCACAGCCGCTTGGCAGCATACACGCAATCATGCCCGCGCAGTACAGCAGTCGCTGGAGCTTCATAGTACACCTCCGTTTGATCTCGCCGATTTCTCTTCTGTATGTGTATGCAGCAATATGGATACCAATTTTGGGCGGAGCATCTTCCCCGTACCCGCCGAGGGGCCACATTACAAGGCTCTCATGTCCGATGCCCTAGTTCTTCGCTGGAGATTCTGCTAGAGGGTGCGACCTACAAATCCTGTTGTCCGCGGGGCACAAAAGAGCCACAGAACTTCCAGAGATTCCGCTAGTTACGGGTGTAATATTGTCGGCTCCCGCCTACAGCCTTTCGCACAACCGCGATTTTCCTGCCTTCCTATCGCCTGGCGATTCCGCGCTTCGTCTGGTCTGCGCTTTGCTTTAGTAATCGTCATCACACGGACTTGAGGAGGGTGTTGCGAGATGGATAGCGAGAGCAGAGGTTGGCGGCTGATTACAACGCGGGACTTTGGTTTGCTTTGGTGGGGGCAAGTCACTTCTCAGATTGGAGAAGGCCTCAATAAGGTGGCGTTGCTGTGGTTTGTTTATGAGCTGACCGGATCGGCGATGATGATCGCGACCGTGGGCCTCATCCAGACCGTCCCCCCGCTCTTCTTCGGTCCCGTCATTGGCGTCTATCTCGACCGGCTCCGCAAGAAACCCGTCATGATTTGGATAGACCTGATCCGAACAGTCTTGACGTTGCTGATCCCGGCTTTGTATGGACTGGGCCATTTGAACCTCGAAGGACTATTTGTCCTCATCTTCCTGACCTCGATAGTCTCCACGGTGTTTGGTCCCGCGTTGGTCTCGGCAGTGCCGTCGATGGTCCGCCGGAATGAACTCGTCTCGGCCAATGCCCTCATCCAGGGCACGAACAACATCGGCAGCCTCTTGGGTCCGGCGGTGAGCGGGATCCTCATTGCGCTGATCGGGGCCCAGCACGTGCTGTACGTGAACGCCGCAACGTTTTTCATCTCGGCTCTCTGCCTCATGCCGATTCGCAGCAACGAGACGAGACCCCAGCAGTCCGAGTCTCTGGGACAGCCGGAATCTCTGGTGAGCGATCTGTCCGTGGGCTTCCGCTTTGTGTTCGGCAACCGTTCGACGGTGTTCATCCTCGTGATTATCACGGCCCTGTTCAACCTCGGTGCGAGTGCGTTCGTCTTCGTGCTCCCGGTCTATGCGACCGAAGCGCTGCAGGTCGGGCCTGTGCAGCTTGGCTGGCTGTGGTCGGCGTTAGGCGCCGGCATGCTCATCGCGTCCAGCTGGCTGGCCTGGAGAGACAAGAACGACGTACAGAGCCGGATGCAAATTTTGGTCGGCGGCACCACGGTCGGCGGCCTTGCAACCTGTGCCCTCGCCGTCTTGGAGTCACCACTGCTTGCTGCAGGCTTAGTGATCCTGGTCGGTGCGGGCGCCGCGGTCTTGAATCCCGTCGTCTTCGCGCTGCTTCAGGAGAACACGCCCTCGCATCTCATGGGCCGGGTGCTCACGACGTTCAGTACAGGATCGATGGCGGCGGCGATGGTGGGCATGTCGGGATTCGGCTTAATTGCGGATAAGATCGGGCCGGCGCAGAGCCTCGTCGGGCTCGGCCTCGTGCTCCTGCTGACGGCGTACGTGGCCTTTCTCTTCTCCCATCGCGCCAGAAATCTGCAGCCGGTGCGAGCGTAGGGTCGAAGCCCCGTCCTGCGCCTGCCTATCCATTTCCGGTGGCCTGCCTTCAATTCGAGCACTTACCGAAGCTCGCGGAATGCAAAGTGATTCTTTTCCGGGATGTCATTCCGGGAAGGAACGCGCTATTGTCGGTAGATTATGAAGACGCCTGGATGCAACCGGTGGCTCTTGACCCGCGACTTCAGCCTGATCTGGTGGAGCCAGGTGCTGTCTCAGGTGGCCGACGGCGTGAGCCGGCTGGCCCTGCTTTGGTTTGTCTATTCGGTCACGGGATCGGCGCTCAAAACGAGCGTCATCGGTCTCCTTCAGACACTCTCGCCGATTGTCCTAGGGCCGGTCATCGGCGTCACGGTTGACCGGTTGCCCAAGAAAGCGATTCTGATCATCACCGACGTCGCCCGGGGCGTCCTGATCGGGTTGATCCCCTGCATGCTCACGATCGAAGTCTTTACGGTCGAGATGCTGTACCTACTCGTGTTTTTTTACGGCATCGCAACGGCGATGTTCGTGCCGACGCTGTCGTCGTCCGTGCCGTTCCTGGTCGACCGTTCGCGCTTCGTCGCCGCGAATGCCATGCTGCAGAGCACGACCAGCATCGGCATCATCATCGGACCGGCGCTCAGCGGCCTCGGCATCGCTTTCGCCGGCTCGCAGGAAGTCCTCTGCGCAAACGCGTTGATCTATTTCGCCTCGGCCCTGTGCCTGCTGCCGATCAGGCTGCCCATGGTCAAACCGGCGCATGTCGAGACCGGGCCGGTCAGGGCCACGGTCCAGGATTTGATCGACGGCCTCCGGTATTCATTCTTCACTCAGCGCACGATCGTGATACTCATCATTCTCGCATCCATGTACACGTTCGCCGCCGGCGCCTATACGACATTGTTCCCGGTCTTCGGCAAAAAAATGCTGGCCCTGGGGCCGGTGGAGGTCGGCTATCTCTGGTCTTGGCTCGGCATCGGCTTGTTCGTCGTGTCGCTGGCGCTCGTGCCCTTGTCCCAATGGGAGACGCGCAGGCGGGTGCAAGTCATTGCCGTTTCCTGCGTCATCGGCGCCATCGCGCTGTGCTCGCTGGTCTTGACGCAGAGCCTCGTGATCGCCACCGTGCTTGTGACGATCATCGGCATGGGCTTCGGCACCTGGACCCCGATCGCCTGGGGCATGATCCAGGAATTCGTCCCTGCCGACATGGTGGGGCGGGTCATGTCGATCTATACGGCGATCGCCACGGCTACCTCGCTTGCGGGAATTTCCTTCTTCGGGTGGCTGACGGAGCAAGTCAACGAACACACGAGTCTTCTTGGAATAGGATGTGTGCTCTTCCTGTTGGGCCTCGCCGCGGCCTGGTTCAGCCAGTGCATTCAATCGGGCGGTGACTCGGCCGATGAACCGGAGCCCGACCCCTCGAACGTCGCCAGCGGATTCGCCTAGACCGCGTGGCCGGCCGCACAGCCTAACGCGACTGCGACGCAACCGGAGGCTCGGACGCAGACGGCCGGATCACGATCGGTTCCGTTCGATTGACCTCCGCTTCGTACTCCTCAGCCGAAATTTCTCTGACCTCCGAAGACTGTAGGGTGACGGTGCTTCTCGTCCTGTCATCCTTGATCTTGACCGCGCCGCCTCTGCCTTCATGGATATCTTGCGTGTAGTAGCTCTTGCCCGAGCCGGGATCCGTCACGCGGTAATAATGGGAACATCCAGCTACAATCAGGACCATCCCGGATACGAGTACACTTGTGATGACATAGTTGTTCATACATTCCTCCTTTTTAGGCGGGAGTGTATGGACATTTTCTATTTGTGCCTAACGGGGAATCCCCTAGAACTGTCAATACTAACAGGCGAAGTTGGAATTTGATTGTGCGATTATCTTTTTCATTCGTCCATTCTGAAAGGAGGCCGCTCATGCCGTTCGTGACAGTGGGAAAAGAAAATTCTGCCGACATCCAGCTCTATTACGAAGACCATGGCTCTGGAAAACCAGTTGTCTTAATTCACGGCTATCCGCTCAGCGGGGCGTCCTGGGAGAAGCAGGTCCCGGCGCTGCTCGAGGGAGGCTACAGAGTCATCACCTATGATCGCCGTGGGTTCGGAAAGTCCAGTCAGCCGACGGAGGGTTACAACTACGACACGTTCGCCGCGGACCTTCAGAAGCTGATTATGCACCTCAAACTGGAGCAATTCAGCCTGGTCGGATTCTCGATGGGCGGCGGCGAAATCACGCGCTATTTCGGCAAGTACGGCTCGAACGGCGCCAGCAAGGCCGTCATCATCGGCGGCGTACCGCCGTTTTTACTCAAAACCGACGACAATCAAGAAGGCGTGGAGGAAGCAGTCTTCGAAGGCATCAAGAAAGCCGTTTCCCGTGACCGGTACGCCTTCTTCACCGAGTTTTTCAAAAATTTCTTTAATACCGATCAGCTGCTCGGCAAGCGCGTGAGCGAAGAGGTCATTCGCGCAAGTTGGAATGTCGCGGCCGGAGCTTCTGCGACGGCCAGCCTGGCCTGCGTGTCCACGTGGTATGAGGACTTCCGCCAGGATCTAAATCGCGTGGACGTGCCGACGCTCGTCATTCACGGCGACAGCGACCGGATCGTGCCGCTCGAGGCGTCGGGACAACGGACCGCCAAACTCGTCAAAGGGGCGAAGCTGTCGGTGATCAAAGGCGGCCCGCACTGCATCCCTTGGACGCATGCCGAAGAAGTCACGTCCGAGCTGATGGGCTTTCTAGGTCAGCACAGCAAATCGAAAGCGGCGTAGAGGAGTGGGCGTTCGGGCTGGTTGATCTCGCGCAAGGCGGCGCACCAGAAACCGGTAGGATGTGGATGGTGGCGTGCTGCTCCAGCGTTGGATGAACCGCATGGACCTGTCGTTGTTTGTCTCCGCAAACTTGGTCGTGGAGGGCTGCCTTTCCTTTCGCTCCTTGACCTCTCGTGGCGATCCGCGAACGTTTCGCCGGGCGGAACTTGCGCATAGGCGCTTTGGGCCTATGCGCCCTTCTGGAATTCTCTCAGTCACGGTTGTTCCAACCGTGTTTCTTCGGTCAGTTCCAGCTTTCCTTCCCGGCTTAACGTAGCGGATCCTCGCCCCTTCGGTCATGGTTGCGAAACCTAAAGGCATCCCTTTAAAGCGGAAAACGAGCAAGCTTGGAAGGACCATCCTACTGACCTTCGAACACTGCGTAGCCATCGCCGTCTGGGAAAGCGCACGTCCCGGCGTGCGCAGGGCTGGGCGGGTGAGAAAGGGAAAAGCGCGCGTCCAGGGTAAACGATTGCAAGGCAATCGGTGGGTTGGCGGGTGGAAAAAATCGCCCAGGGCTTGGGCGGGTGAGAATGGCGACCACAGTAACAGGCTATGCATCCACCGCAAGTCGCAGCAGCCGCCACCCACTTCCTTTGGAATCGAAGGGACTCCGTCCGGCGCGCAGATAGGAGATCAATCCAGCCACCCCCAGAAGAAGATCAAGCAAGCTTGGATGGAGCATCTAGACGAACTAGGCTACGGCTCTGTTTCGGCTGACCGCCTTGTGGCAATGGGCGGCGACATCAGACTGGGACGCCCTTCCTTCACTTGTGCTCCGTATTCCTCTTCGGAAAGTTCACTCACCTCTGCAGAGTGCAAAATGACGTAGTTTCCCGTGATGTCATCTTTAAACTTGGCCGCTCCGCTCCGTTCGTCGATGGTTGTCGTATAGTAAGTCTTCCCGGAGGCGGGCTCCGTCACACGATAGTAATGGGAACACCCGGCCATCGTCAGGCTCAAGATGTAGACGAGTACACCTGTCGCTATATGGATCTTCATACTTCCCCCTATTGTAACGCGTGGAAGGGCCCAATAAAGCGCGCCATCGCCCTAGTCTCCGTTCCTTTAGGAGAGCGGGATCCGGTTCTTGTTTTGAGCCAACCATGTCTCAAAGTTCTGCAGCGACGGGGTGAGCGCGCGGGCCACAGCCGGGTTCCTGGCGCCCGAGAAGACGTTCTCGAAATCGCGCTTGAATTGGAACATGTTGCCAAGATCTTCCGCGCCAGGGAATCCGAAGTGCCGATACTCCTCCGGTGAGACATCGCGGTACTCCACGTCCTGACCCAAGGCCTTCGTGAGCGCTGCAGCCATCTGTTTCCCCGTGAGATGTTCCCCGGCGATTCCGACGGTCTTTCCGATGTACTCCTTGCCTTTCTTGAAAATCGCCAAGGCAGTCTTCCCGATATCGTCGACGGCGATGCCGGGGAGTTTCTTATCCCCCATGGGGTAGGTGATCGCCAGCTTGCCGTCGGGCCCCTTCTTGGGACCAAGGCCGAAGAAAATCAGGTTTTCCCAATAGAAGGACGTCAGCAGAAACGTGGTGGGCACGCCGGCCTCGATGAACAGCTTATCGGCTTCACCCTTCGCGTCGAAGTGCGCCACCTTGTACTTGCCCATCAGAGTCGGCATGCGGTTATCGCTGAGGGGCACCCACCTGCGTGTATCTTCGAGCGTGGACCAGATGACGTGTTGGACGCCGGCCTGCTTCGCCGCTTGGGCCATGTTCTTGGCCTGCTCAAGTTCTTTCTCCGGGGAGAAATGCTCCCAGAAATTCGTCAGCAGGAAGGCGCCGTAGGCGCCGGTAAACGCTTTCTTCAGCGATTCCACGTCATCGAGATCGGCGGCAACCACCTCGGCGCCCTGCGTCTTGAGCTCCTTCGCCTTATCCGAATCCGTCTTCCGGGTCAGCGCCCGCACCGAGAATCCGCTGCTCGGGTCATTCAGGATCGCACGCACCAACCCGCCGCCCTGCGCACCGGTCGCGCCGACCACCGCTATGATTTTTTTGTCGCTCATGATCATCGCTCCTTTCAGTCCCTCGCCTTAGGTTCGCGTCAGTAACTCGAGGACATGCCCGCTGGGATCATTGAAATAGACGCCTCGCCCGCCGTTCCAGTCATTGAGGGCACCGTCCCTGGTCCAGGGATCCTTGCCGTACGCCACGCCGGCGTCTTGAACACGCTTCAGGATGGCATCGAACTCGTCATCGCTCACATGGAAAGCATAGTGATGCACGTCGAAGGTCTCAGCATCATCGAAATCGAAGGTCAACGTGTCATTGACCCGCACGGGTGCAAAATGGCCGGTTGCTTGCTCGTACTTCAATCCGAAGGTCTTCGCGAAAAAGCGTGCAGAAGCGTCCTTGTCCTTCGCCGGTACAATCGTATGATTCAGAATAATGGCCATGTGAAAATCTCAAATGTCAGATCGTAAATCTCAAATATCGAGGTTAA
>DATELB010000086.1:0-12717 GCA_035277085.1 Nitrospira sp.
CACCGTGGAACGAGTCAGGGCTTTCAACCGGGCCATCGAAGTTGAAGCCCCGTATGTGAACGCGTCGATCGTAAACGTGTTTGGGGAATCGTCGCCGGAGGATTTTGCATTTGATGAGGACGGGTTTCATCCGACGAAGGATGGACATCGGCGAATGGCAATCTTGTTTCGAAAGGCGATTCTCGAGCGGGTCGAATCCCGATAGTCGGATAGGTGCCGAACAGACTACGGTCCCGGGAAATGATCCGTCATGCGGAGCGATGCGGGCGGCTTCACCTTCCGCTGCTTCTCGACATTCTCTTGATCGATGTACTTCAGGGCTTCCAGCTGGGAACGCAGCACTGCGATCTGACGATCACGTTCGCGCAACTGCTTGTGCATGCCTTTGATCGCGCGCGACTGGTCCATCGGCTGTTCCTGGCCGGCGGGCGGCTGGAAAGCAGCCGCTCCTCGGGCCGATGATCCGTCGACAAGTGCTTGTCGGCTCACCTGCCGCTCCACCCAATCACGAAGGAGCTGTGCCACGACCTGCCTCCATGGACCGGAACGTGTTTCCGTTGCGGCGGTGGCGTGCTGGTCGTCGATGATCTGGAGCCAGAGCTGGCTTGAGCTGGCGAGAGGCCCGTCGGGGTTGCGTTCGATCACACGATGAAACGAAGCCCGCGCCGCCTCGCGGCTTTCGAAGAGACTGACTAATGCTCTCGCAAAAGAAACCTGTTCGCAGTTCGTGGGTTCGATGCATTGCCGTGCCTTCTCATCCAACTCGCGCGTCAACAGGGTAAGGCGCGCAGTATCGTCGGCATTCGTTATGAACAAGGGCATTGCAGCGTCCTGGGTAGATGGTCTCAGCTCCGTGCAGCCCCAGGACGCACAGGCCACGAAGAGGCATATTTGGAACACAGTGCGATGGCCTGACATATTCGGCCTCCCGTGCAGACATCTCCAAGTATAGCCGCTGTACTTATTCTCGCCTTCCCCAAAGGAGGGGTAGCCAGCTCATTCGGAATGAAGAAACCGCGGTATTCATGGACTAGTAAGTATTCCAGAACGCTTTCGGTGCATGGCGCCCCGTGCTTTCTGGTCATGACGTGTCAGCGAAGGCTTGTTACGCTAGAGACGAACACAAGGAGGCCGCAATGAAGGCACGGTACGTGGACAAATATATGCCGGAAGCCCTGGCAGGAGAAAAGTGCCCTGCACGCAGGACCGGAACTGTGATGGACCGCAGAGACGCCGAGCGCGTTCCGCTCCATAGCTACGTGTCTTATGTCACCGATGAACGGATGGGATTGTCCCGCGGGCAAGGCTGGCTGGTGGATTTGTCGAAGACAGGGTGCAAGATCGTTGGACCGGCTCTCATGCTGGGAACGACCGTGACGCTCGTCTTGTATTTTCAGGACGAAAAGGATCCCCTCTGTGTGTGCGGTGCGACCGTCACCTGGTGCAATGGAGAGTCCTTCGGCGTGCGGTTTCCGAAGATGAATGGCGTTGAGCGCCAACGTTTGCAAGAGCTGGTCCTTCGGTTTGCGACGTTGAAAGGAAACAGCGAAGAACACACGGCGTTTCGGCTCGCGTAAAGCCCTTCCCTTCCTCTCTTCTTTCTTCCTCCGCTCATGGGGCAGTGGCTAGTAAAATTCCGTACCTAGGGAATCGCCCAGCTTCCCGGTAGGCTCAGATCATCTATGGTTCGATTCCTGACATCCTAAGGAGGATCACATGAGGCAGCCGAGCCAACTCGTTGAGCCCGAATTGAACCGTGCTAACCAGAATGACCAAGACATGCACATGCTGCCGGCGCTTGATCGCGTGAAACCGTGTCCCGATTCTGTCCCCGTGAATGTCGAGGTCGCTATGGAATGGGCCTTCCTTGGCGGAGACTGAGGCTCGAATTGCACTTATGTCCGCCTGCCTCTTCGACGCTCATTCCATGACCGCCGCCGCGCCGTTCTGATTCGTTCCTTTCGTGCGAGAACCAATCGTTAGCGTTCGCTGATCCCAATGCATGTAGGCTCGCGCCCATGGAGGAGAAGCACATGGACGACAAGACCATCACAGCGATTTCGACCTCTCTCGCATTGATGCAGATTCAAGTCAATGCGCTCTTGCTGCTGTTCGAGCAACAGACCGGTCTGTCGATCAAGGAGGATTTCCAACGGCTTATCAGCGAAGGAGTGCAGACCGTCGGCTTGGAGACCATGCAGGGGATCAAAAGTCGTATCTACGAAGGGATCATCCAGCAAGGGCCGGGAGAAAGTGGGAACGGTCAGCATTGATTTGTTCGATCGTCTAACCATTCGGTCCTCCTCTTCCCGATGGCCAACCCCCTAGCGAAGACCTGTGATTCCTAGAGCCTCCGGCACTACGGTACCCTCCAACGAGCCTGCACGAGCACATATCGCGGCCGCCGCCGATACCAGTTCTGCGACCCCTCGTGTATCAGGATTCGAAGCCCAGATCCTACTAGGGCTTTCGAGCTGAGGTGCCAATGCCGGTTCCGGATGTCCCACGATGTCCTGCCCCGTACTCGAAGGTATGGCCGCCTGAGACATGCTTCACGGCTTGCTTTCGGCAAGCGCATCATCTTATCCTTGCGCCAACGCCTTCTTAACTCCTCATCGATCACCTTACGCGGGTTTCAGCGGATCCGACATCCGCCTGTCCGCACGTTGGAAGCGCTGTGCAACAACCCTTAATCATATCGTCAACGGAGGCGTCATGAAGCCATCGTCGGTCAAGAAAAAGGACGACAAAAAATCGAGAGTCGTCATTTCCGTTCCGGATCTCTCGCCATCCGGGAACACCATTTCCGCGCGGAAGCCGCCCTTTGAGGACTTGCATGCCTTGATCAGCAATCGAGCTTATGAGTTGTATGTCCAGCGGGGTTGCCGCGACGGCCATGCGCAGGAGGATTGGCTCGATGCCGAACGTGAAGTTCTGAACCGCGAATTTCCAACCTGAGAATGAGCCGTGTAGGCGGGTGCTGATAGACAACATGGCAGACAAGGCTTAGAGTCCGCGCCTATCGTGGCGGTGGGACACGCAGCGCGTGCGGAACATCCTCGCGCGGTCAGGGGAGTGTCAGATGTCTCATGGCATTGACCGCAATTTATCTGATTTTGGAAAGTCTACGATGTCGTTAGCACAACGACTGGAAGAACATCTCGCTTAGGGGCTCATCGAACAGGTTTCGTTGAACATCATATTCGCAGCATCGTGTCGACCTACAGCAGCTGGAAGCGGCGGCGTCACGGGAAAGCCAGCGGCGAATGAACCTATCCCATGAGGCGGGATTTAAAGAGCCCGATCGGCCATGACCGCTGCCCAAAAAATTCGCGTGCTGATCGTGGATGACCACATCATGGTCCGTCAGGGGCTGCGAGCCCTTCTGATGTCGTATCCGAATATTGAAGTGGTGGGCGAAGCGGGAAACGGCGAGGAGGCCGTCTCGAAGGCGGCAAAACTGCAGCCGACCATCGTTGTGATGGATATCGGGATGCCAAGCCTTGACGGTATCGGCGCCACCCGATTGATCAAGACCCAGTATCCGCACATGGCGGTGCTCGGTCTCTCCGTGAACGCACCAACCTATCACGTCGATGCGATGTTGAAGGCCGGAGCGTTGGAAGTGCTGACCAAGGAAAAGGCGGTTGACGAGTTATACATTGCCATTCAACGGGCAACAGCGGCGATGCAACCCATTCTCATTCTCGATGAAACACCAACGGGATCGCCGCCAGCGACTGCGGATCCTATTCCTGAGACCGAGCTCATGCCCGATGTCCAGCCGATAAAAAACCCACGGGAAGTCCCGTAACACGCCGCCGCTGCTCGCGACATGCGATGTTGCGAGAGTCTCCGTCCCCGTGCAGACACCCGCTCGCCATTGATCCGCAAACCTGCCTTTTCAGGGGGGCTATCTTACAGCGCATTCCCCAAAGGAGGGAGCACAATACCCCCTGAACGAGGAAGGTGGAGGCCGCCATGCAACAGTACACTTGTGATGGGACCAGTTCAAGGAGGCTACATGACCAGACGGTACCACGCTCGTCGCCAATCCCGCCAGGCGCTCTTATGGCGTGTGTTCTATGGTAGCGGAGAGCTCGTGGGACAGGGCAGCATCGTTGATGTCCATAAGAACGGTTGCCGCATCAGCGGCCGCATGCCCGTGGAAGTCGGCTCGCATCTTCGTCTTTGTATCTGGCCGACTGACAATCCGACCGATATCGTTGTGGCGCAGGGAACCGTTCGCTGGGCCCGTGGACTTGAATTCGGCCTGCTGTTGGACGGTCACATGCCGGACCTCGATGAACTTGCGCGCCAGCTTGCCTCCGTCCTCGGGCAGAATGCTGTGGGCTCAGTGCCTCCGCCGCCTGCGAACGTTCCCTACAAGCCTGTAGGCGGAGGTCCTGAGAGTATGCCCAACTAGGTGACAACATAGAGGAATTGAGGGTTCTCCTGGTCGAATGAAACAACAGCGGCGGGGTAGAGTCAAACGATGGCAAATGTAGGAAACACCCACAACTGTCATTTCATGCTGGAGCAGAACGCCAAGGGTTACTTTACGGGTAATTTCGTCTGCTCCTTTTGCGGCCTCAAAGTTTCCCAGTCCCAGTGGTTCGATAACCTCGCCGTCACTGCGGGTCGCGAACCTTCGCACGGACTTTCCCGCACGCCGCCGGGTCAGGATCGCTGACAGAGCGTCTCACTACCTGTAGGTTGACGGTCTTCTCTTGCAAAGAGGGGCCGCTCGCCAGTGAGGAGCTTTCATACCCGGCA
The DNA here is from genome assembly GCA_035277085.1 of Nitrospira sp. Lineage (GTDB taxonomy): Bacteria > Nitrospirota > Nitrospiria > Nitrospirales > Nitrospiraceae > Nitrospira_C. The sequence continues at coordinate 4,777 of DATELB010000086.1, forward strand.
ACTTCGGTGTAACGCATGGAACAATGGCTTTCCAAAGAGTTCCTGACCGCCATCGCCCTGGGATCCGGAGTCGCCTTCGTGATAGGAGCGATCGCGGTGCCCTGGATCGTGGTGAAACTGCCCAAGGATGCGTTCTCGAACGTGAAACGGCATAACTGGCTGGATCACCAGCCGGCGGCATTTCGTATTCCGCTCCGCCTTCTCAAGAATGTGCTGGCGCTGGCGCTCGTCGTGGTCGGCATCGCGATGCTGGTCCTCCCGGGCCAGGGAGTTCTCGCCATTCTCTTGGGCGTGATGCTCGGCGATTTCCCGGGTAAACTCCGATTGCAACAATGGATCCTCGCAAAGCCAAAAGTCCTGAACAGCTTGAATTGGCTTAGGCGGAAATTCAGCAAACCGCCGCTCGACCGACCGTCGCGGAAACTCGCCGCTTAAAGCCTGTTTTTGCTTTGGACTTCGGGCCCTCTTTCCCTCCTGTTCGCGGGTTGATTCCTTTTCCGAGGCGTCGACTCAGCTCGCTGCCTATCCCATGGAGCGAGCCGATTCGTCGCGGTTTTTCGGACTTGCTTGACCGGGCGGCGAGACTGTTGCTAAGGTGAAGACGCCTTTCCTAGGCGAATCTCTCTAAGGCGATGAGTCGACTCATCGGGACAAAAATCCTTCTTCTTCTCGCCGTCTGGTTGCTGACCGGAGGCCTTGCCTTCGCCGATTCCTTCGATCTCACCGACGAGCTCCAGCACGCACTCGCCGATCGAACCTGCGCCCTGGAAACCGACCTTGATGAGGTACGGGAGTCGCTAGCAGAGGTCGTCTTTCTGACGTTGCGCGCGGGGAATCCGGCTCCGGACGGCGGAACGGTGATCAAGCCGCCTCCATGCTCCGTTCTTTTCGTCCTTGCCTTGATGCAGCCTCTCCCTGAAGTCCTCAAGACATTCCGCATGTAAGCCTCCGCCCGCGGTCCGTTCCGACCGGCGACGGCCCCTGACAATCAACTCGCGACAGACGTTGACCTGTGCCGAAGGAGGACGAGAGGTTCGATGCTTGAGCGTGCGATCAGTTTTTCGCTGACCCAGCGCGTCTTCGTGTGCGTGGCGGGGCTCGTCCTCATGTTCAGCGGACTGTACGCGTTCCACATCCTCGACGTCGTCGCCTATCCGGATCCTTCCCCCCCGATGATCGAAGTCATCACGCAATATCCTGGCTGGTCCGCCGAACAGATGGAGCGGGCCATCACGCTCCCCATCGAAATCGCGTTGCAAGGGATGCCGGGACTGACGGACATCCGCTCGCTGTCGATTTTCGGCCTCAGCGACATCAAGGTGTATTTCCAGTTCGGCACCGACTATTTCCGCGACAGGCAGGAGATCCTCAACCGGCTGCAGTTGATCACGTTGCCGCAGAACGTGCAGCCGGCGATTTCACCGTGGTCGGCCATCGCCGAAATCTACCGCTACGAAGTGGAGGGGGACGGCAAGTCACTCACCGACTTGAAGACGATCCAGGAATGGCAGATCCGCCGGGAATTCAAGCGCGTGCCCGGCGTCATAGACGTGACGACGTTCGGTGGGACCGCCAAGGAATTCCACGTCGATCTCGATCCGGGCAGGCTTCTCGGCTACAACGTCACGCTCGATCAGGTCATGGATGCGCTGGCCAAGAGCAATACGGACGTCGGCGGCAACTATCTGACCATGGGGGCGCAGAGCTTCAACGTGCGCGGCATGGGGCTGATGAAGAGCCTCGACGACATTGCCGACACGGTCGTGACGGAAAAGGACGGTACGCCCATTTTCGTGCGCAATTTGGGACGGACAAGCGTAGGCCACCGGGTTCGTCTCGGCAAGGTGGGCATCAACGAGCGGGATGACGTGGTGGAAGGCGTCGTTCTGCTGCAACGCGGCGAGCAAGCGCTGCCCGTGCTCGAACGGGTGCACAAGAAGGTCGAAGAGCTGAACGAGCACCGGCTGCCCGGAGGAGTGGCGATCAAAACGTTCTACGACCGGACCCAGCTGATTCACACGACGATCGAGACGGTCGTCGATATTCTGCTCGCCGGCGTGGTGCTGGTGTCGATCATCCTCTACCTGTTCCTGGGACACGGACGAACGGCGCTGATCGTAGCGCTCACCGTGCCGGTCGCGCTCCTGTTTACCTTTTGCATCATGGTCGTGCGGGGACAGTCGGCGAACCTCATTTCGCTGGGCGCCATCGATTTCGGAATCATCGTTGATTCGACGCTGATCATGGTGGAAAGCATTTTTTATCATATATCGCATAAGCGGGTGCAGGGCTTGACCGTGCCGATGCACGTGATGCGGGCCGCCAAAGAAGTCGGCCGCCCGATCTTTTTCGCCACCACCATCATCGTCGTCGCGTTCATGCCGCTCTTCACGATGACGGGAGTGCCTGGCAAAATCTTCGCGCCGATGTCCCTCACGTACGGCCTGGCGTTGACCGGGGCGCTGTTGATGGCCTTTACCCTGGCGCCGGCGCTGTGTGCGCTACTGCTGACCGGCGACGTGCGCGAGCACGATACGGCACTCGTCGAATGGATCAGGACCAAGTACCTGGCCACGCTCGGGTGGGCGTTGGATCATGAGGTGATCGTCATTGGTCTGGCCGCCGCGGCGCTGGCGCTGGCCATCTTTGCGGTTCCCTTCATCGGCGGCGAGTTCATGCCGGCCCTTGAAGAAGGCAACATCTGGATGCGGGCGACCCTGCCCGTCGACATCTCCTTCGAGCAGGCGGCGCAGCTGGCCACCGACATCCGGCAGGTCTTCAGGGACGTGCCGGAAGTGATCGATGTCGCCTCGCAGCTTGGACGGCCCGACGACGGTACCGATCCAACCAGTTTTTTCAACGCCGAGTTCTTGGTGACGCTCAAGCCCCGGTCGGCCTGGCGGGCGGCGGTGAAGGACAAGCACGGGCTCATCAGCGAGATCGAGCAGGAGCTGACCTCGTTCCCGGGGATCTCGTTCAATTTTTCTCAAGCGATCCAGGACAACGTGCAGGAAGCGATGTCCGGCGTGAAAGGGGAAAACGCCGTCAAGCTGTACGGTCCCGATCTCCGCCAGTTGGAAAATACGGCGATGCAGATTCAGCGGCACATGTCGGCCGTGCGAGGGGTGAAGGATCTCGGTGTGCTGCATCTCCTGGGCCAACCGAACCTCATCATAGAAGTTGACCGCCAGGAATGTGCCAGATACGGCTTGAAGGTGGGCGACGTGAACGACGTGATCCAGGCGGCGATCGGCGGCCAGGCTGTCACGCAAGTGTACGAGGGGGAAAAGTGGTTCGACTTGGTCGTGAGATTCCTGCCGGAGTACCGCCGCGACAATGAAACGATCGGCCAGATCCTGGTCAGCACTCCGGACGGAGCTAAAATTCCGATCAAACAACTGGCCAAGATTTCAGAGCAGACCGGCGCCTTTATCATCTACCGGGAAAACAACGAGCGGTACATTCCGATCAAGTTCAGTGTGCGGGGACGCGACCTCGAAGGAACCGTCAAGGAGGCTCAGGACGCGCTGGCCGAGCACGTGTCGCTCCCCGAGGGCTATCGCATCGAATGGCACGGCGAGTACGATCAATTGCAGGAGGAGAAGAGCCGCCTCGCGGCCATCGTGCCCGTGACGCTGCTGCTGATTCTGTTTCTCGTCTACTTTGTGCTCAATTCGATGCGAGATGCGTTGATCGTGCTCGTGGCCGTCCCATTCGCGCTGGTCGGGGGCGTGCTCGCCTTGGCGCTGACGCGCACGAATTTCAGCATCTCGGCTGCCGTCGGCTTCATTTCACTCTTCGGGGTCGCGGTGCAGGGCGCCCTGATCCTCGTGTCGCGCATCCGCGACCTGTTGCTGGACGGGCATGACATCCGGACGGCGATCCTCAAGAGCGCCGAAGTCCGGATGCGCCCGGTGCTGATGACCTCATTGGCCGCCGCCATCGGCCTGATTCCAGCGGCGGTGGCTACTGGCATCGGCGCCCAATCGCAGCAGCCGCTGGCGCGGGTGGTCGTCGGCGGCATGCTCACCTCGTCGGCCTTGATTCTCCTCGTCCTGCCGATTCTCTACCGCCTGGCCTATCGGTGGAGCGAAGGAGAGGCGAAGGCACAGGAACTGCCCTGACCAGATACCTCAATGGGCCTCCAGTGAAGACGGCATCGAACGGATAACAGGTCACGAGAATGAGTTCCTCTTCATCATCGGCGAGACGAATTGAGTCCATCCTGGCATCAACGATGCGGCTTCCTTGGACGCGATAGCGCCTGGAGTTCCCGTCCGGTGCGTCGATCACAATCTCCTCCGAGTCCCGTAAACGTGCAACGAATGCGAAATGCGTATCGCGGTGGCCGGTGAGTATGGTCGTGCCGCCTGCGCCGGGCGGTGCACTGGACTCGGCAAGTGCCGGCCCAAAGGCCAAGGTGCGGCCGTAGGCGCCGTTCAAGACGACTAAATCGATATCATGTGAGGGAATCCGCAGCCGGCCCACCGGCCAGGTATCGGCCCAGGGCCAGGGTGCAACCCGCATCTCACCCGCCAGCGTTCGGGACCAGGCCCGACGCAGGAGCACCTGCGCGAGCCCGGCCTTCGCATAGATCCACGATCCTTCCCCGATCTGCCATAGCCCGACGGCCAGGACGAGCACCGTCAGTATGGCAGACGGTCGGGGAGTGGTCTGAATCGGGCTCATGCGATCCGGTATCGGCGAAGCCACATCCAGAAGACGAACGCGAGCGCCAGAACGCCTATGACGATATGCCGCGGCCCGTTCGTGGCGGTTCTCGGTAGACCAAAGATCGCTTGGTAGTGCTGACCCTCGGGCAGATTCGTTTTCATCGCGTGGGTTATCAGCGAGGCATCGTTTGGCCTGATCGGTTCCGTATCGACTGCAATGAGACTCGTATAAGGACTGACCAGGTGGTGAGCCAATGCGATGGCGAGCACCGATGGCCGGATCGCTCCTTCGCCGCCATCAGTTCTGTTGTGGTCCATCAGCGATGCGATCTTTTGTCTGGCCCAGTTGATCGACAGGCCGTCTCTAGCCGGGGCACCAGCAACCTCGACTGTCTTTTTCCATGTCCCGGCATTGAATGTGCCTGTGAGGACGACTTGCGACGGCACGCTGGATGTCTTGAAGGCAAGAACCACAGGCTCGCCGTCGTAGAGATCGGGAATCCTCGACGGAAACAGCTCCGCGGTCGCCTCGAAGCCCTGCACCTGAATGTCCGTCAGCAGGGGCCGTTCCAGCTTACGAAAGATCGCATCCATCTGCGCTTTGACTTCACTCGTGCTCCCGATGTGCGTGAAAGTGCCTCGTCCGAATTCCGCTGCCTTTCGCATGAAATGGCTGTTCGGCGCCGACCCGATCCCGATCGTAAACAGCCTGGTTTGTCCCAATTGCGCGCGAATCACGTCGAACAGCTCCTCCTCGTTGCCTACTTGACCATCGGTCAAGAAAATGACTTGCCTCACATGGGTACCGGAAGCCCTGCCCCTGAGCGCCATCCTCAACGCCGGAAGAATTTCGGTGCCGCCGTTGGCATGGAGCCGCTCGACATACCGGACGGCCTTCCCAAGAGTATCGGTTGTCACAGGCTGCAGCTCGGAGTACAGCACGTGCGTGGCACTGTTAAATTGGATGACGTTGAACCGGTCCTCAGAAGTGAGACGGCCGAGAGCGAGCACGAGCGCCGCTTTGGCCTGTTCGATGGATGTGCCTGCCATGGAACCCGACGTGTCGATGACGAAGATCGTTTCCCGCGGCGGTGTGCGTATCGTCTCGGTCGAGGCGGGGGGAGCCACCATCAAAAGGCCATAGGCGCCCTCTCTCTGCGGCTCGAGATACACGATCGCGGTGGGGGAAGCACCTCCCGCGGGCTGCCAAGTCAATTGAAAGTCCCGATTGGCCGGGACGTGATCCTGTCGAAGCGTGAGGTGACGCCTGCCGTCCGGATCCGCGATCATCAAGATTTCGTGAAAGGGTGACTCGATCTTCCCGAGCGGAAATCCCGCCGCGAGGTCTATCGTCAGACTGACCGGATTGATCGGCCCGCGGTACGGGTGCTGGACCGGCGGCGTGATCCTTGACGCGTCGGTGACGCGGTCGGTATTGGGCGACCGGCCAGATCCTTGAGTCTCCTCTTCGACCATGACCGGCGTGCCCGGGATGTAACGGGGGCCCACGACCATCGGGAAGCGCAGTGAGAACTCGCCATGGTCATAGCGCACCGTTTCCTGGTACTCGATTTGGATGGTAATCCTGTCTTGTGGCGCGATGTTGGCGACCGAGACCGTGAACACGTTGGGGCGCTCCTGTTCGACGACGCTCGTCCGTTTGCCTTCATGCTTCGCCTGCTCATAGGCTCTTTTGGCCTCGGCGCGCTCTCGAATTTCTCCGATGACCGTCCGATCGCCGACCTTCATCCGCAGATGATCGACGGCGGCCGTGTCCGGAAGCGGAAACACATAGATGCCCTCGGCCCAATCGTCCTTCACCCGGCTGGGATTGACGAATTCCTGGGTGAGCACTGTCCGGGCGATCGTGCCGGTGATGGCGATGTTGACGTTGGTGTTCAGCAGCGGGGCCGGGACGTACCGACCCGCCACAGGAGATTTGAAAAGAAGACTTCCTTGTGTCACGTCCTTGAGCGTCATGCCGTTGTCGGCCACGCCGTGTTCACGGGACGGTGGTTCGCCACAGGCGAGGAGCACCGGTGGCGCGCCGAGCCAGGAAAGGACGATCGTCAGGAGTGGAACCAGTATGACTTGCCTTCGATGGCTCCGGATCTCGTTTTGTACCCTCTCGTTGAGAAGTGTCATGTGTCCTCGCCTTGTGAAGGGGTGACTAGACGACGCCGCGTTTTTTTCAGCCTCTAAAGGAGCCGGATCTACATGAGGGCACAGCCCTCATGTAGATTGGCTCACCTGCTAGCTGCCTGAGGCCGGTTCCAGGGCGGGAGGTTCACTGCCGCCTTCAGAGGCGTTCGCGGAAGGCACGAGGCTGTCGATGAGGGAGTTGTCGGGATCAGTGCTCTGAGCGGGATCGCTGAATGTCTGCGTCGGCTCCGGCACCGGCGTCGTTGCGACGACCGGTCTTTGCATGTGTTCGGCACCGATGGGACGGATTTCCAGATGCACCCGGCGGTTCATCTGCCGACAGACGTCGCTCAAGTCGATGCAGAGCACGCCTTCTTTCCCCAGACTGACGGTCTTGATTTGATGCTCGGCCACGCCGGCAGTGATCAATTCCGCCTTGACGGTTTCGGCCCGCTTCATGCCCAGTTTCAAGTTGTAGCCGGCTGATCCCTGTTGATCGGTGTAGCCCTGGATCAGGACGCCAAGGTCCGCATCCTTCTTCAACATCGACGCCTGCTCGTCAAGCCGCTTCCTCGCTTCATCCGTCAGCCCCTTCCGGCCGACCTCGAAGTACAGGTCGGTGTGGACGATGCCCGGCATCGGTGAGCTCGATGTCAATTCGACGGTCTTGGATGCGGAGAGCGAGATGGGCGTGACGGCCGGCTGAGTGCTTTTGATCGCTTCAGTGACTTGTGCTCCGTTCAAGTGATCTTGATCGCCGGTCTGGTCGGTTGACGAGTAGTACCAAGTAGCGCCGATGACGGCGGCTAGACTCACGATGAGCCCTGAGACGACCAGCACGTCCTTGTCTTTCCTGGGGCCGGAAATGCTCGGAGCGATACTGCCTGATGTGACTTGTGACGGGCCTTTCTGCATGACGAATCCTCCTTGTATTTCTCTCGGTGGTGATCAATCAAATGGTCGTCTGCTCTTGAGCCGCTGGACAGCTAGCCGTGGCACCTCCTTTCCGTCCCTTGATCCGACTCTCCGCTGGCCGGATGCTTGAGCAACCGGAGTGCCGGGTCACTTGCGGACGTTCCCGCGGAGAAACTCAATCAGAATTGAGGGCTTAGGATGCGTGAGGGTG
>DATELB010000087.1:0-2783 GCA_035277085.1 Nitrospira sp.
CCGCCCAACCCGCGCACGCCGAGACGTGCGCTTTGCCCATGCAAGGCCGCTGGCCAAGATTCAGTGTCCGAGTTTCTTACGCAACGCCGCACCGACGAAGCCGCTGAACAAGGGATGGGGACGATGCGGCCGTGAGCTGTACTCGGGATGAAACTGGGTCGCCAGGAACCAGGGATGGTCTTTGAGCTCCACGATTTCGACGAGCCGGCCGTCCGGCGAAAGACCGCTCAGGACCAATCCCTTCGCCGTCAGCTGCTCACGATAGGCGTTGTTGAATTCGAAGCGGTGCCGGTGACGTTCGCGCACTTCATCCACTCCGTACATCTTGTGCGCCAGCGTCCCTTCGCCGAGGCGGCAGAGATAGCTGCCGAGCCGCATGGTCCCGCCTTTGTCGCTCACGCCTTGCTGATCGTGCATGAGGTGAATGACGGGATGCGGCGACCGCTCGTCGAACTCGGCGCTGTTGGCGCCGGTCAGAGCGGCGACGTTCCGCGCAAATTCGATGGTCGCGCATTGCATGCCGAGACAAAGACCGAGAAAAGGCACCTGGCGCTCCCGTGCGTAGCGAATCGTCGTGATCTTCCCCTCGATGCCGCGCGCTCCAAAACCGCCGGGAATGAGTATGCCGTCCGCCTCCCTCAGAATCCGCTCCGTGCCCTGCCGTTCGATGTCTTCCGACTCGATCCAGTGGATATTCACCCGTGTCTCATGGTCGATGCCGCCATGGACGAGCGACTCGGCCAAACTTTTGTAGCACTCCTTCAGTCCCGCGTACTTGCCCACGAGTGCCACGGCGATCTCGTGCTTGGGATGCTTGATTTTTTGGACCATCGCGTCCCACTCGCGTAGGTTCGGCGGCCCGGTCTGCAGTTTCAACTGGCGGACGATCAATTCATCCAGGCCTTCCTTGCGGAACACGATCGGCACTTCGTAGATCGTCTCGACATCCTTCGCCGTAATGACCGCGTCTTTTTCCACGTTGCAAAACATGGCGATCTTGGCTTTCATTTCCGGCGGAATATACCGGTCCGTGCGGCATAACAGAATGTTCGGCTGAATACCGATTTCCCTCAGCTTATTCACGGAATGCTGCGTCGGCTTGGTTTTGAGCTCTCCGGCCGCGCTGATGTACGGCACGAGCGTCAGGTGGACGTACAGCACGTTTTCCCGGCCCACGTCGTAGGGCATCTGACGGATCGCTTCCAAAAACGGCAGACTCTCGATGTCGCCTACGGTCCCGCCGATCTCGACGATCGTCACGTCCATGCCCTGCGACACGCGCATAATGCATTGCTTGATCTCGTCCGTGATGTGGGGCACCACCTGTACCGTCCCGCCGAGGTAATCGCCGCGACGCTCTTTGGTGATGACGGAGTTGTAAATGCGCCCGGTCGTGTAATTGTTTTCCTTCGTCAACGTGAGCGATGTGTACCGCTCGTAATGGCCGAGATCGAGGTCTGTCTCCGCGCCGTCGTCGGTCACATACACTTCCCCGTGCTGATACGGGTTCATCGTGCCGGGATCGACGTTGATGTAGGGGTCGAGCTTGAGGAACGTGATCCTGAGCCCCCGGCTTTCGAGCAGATTGCCGATCGATGCCGACGCCAGCCCTTTGCCAAGGGAGGAGACGACGCCGCCGGTGACGAAGATGTATTTACCCATCATGGTCTCCCTCGATCGGGGTCGGGTGAAGGTAATCCGCATTCAGTCATAATCGGGTGGACGTTTCAAGCGCCTTCTTCACTGCCTGCCGTTGGAGACTCTCCCCAGCCGACGCAGCATCAGCGGGGGTATCGATGCGCAGGGAGGCGTGCTCGGTGTCCCAGACCCGGATCGTAATGCCGTGGTCGAGGGCCCGCAATTGTTCAAGCTTTTCCGCGTCCTCCAGCACACCCGTCGGCAGCGACGCGAGCCGCAGCAAGGTCTCGCGCGTATAGATGTAGACGCCCAGATGGATGTAGTGCAATCCCTTGACCGGCCGGCGATCGGGATCGTCGCGGACGAGCGGAATGGGCGCTCGAGAGAAATACAACGCACGCCCTTGCCGGTCGCTGACTATCTTGACCACGGCAGGATTCTGCAGTTCTTCGGCCGTGTGCAGTGCACGCCTGAGAGTGCCCATTTCGGCGCCGGACGCGACGAACGGTTCGATCAACTCCGTCAACAACTCGGGATCGGCGGGGATTTCGTCTCCCTGCAAGTTCAAAAAGAACCGACCTTGGCGCGATCGGGCAACGTTGGCGACCCGATCGGTCCCGCTTCGAAAATCCCCCGACGTTAATACCGCCTGTCCGCCAAACGCTTCTACGGCCCGCTGGATCCGCTCGTCGTCGGTGGCGACCACCACCTCCGACACGGCGCCACAGGCTGCCGCCCGCTCGTACACGTGTTGAATGATCGGCTTCGTGCCGAGCAAGGCAATCGGTTTGCCCGGAAACCGAGACGATCCGTATCGGGCGGGAATTATCACCGTCACATCGGGCTTCGGCGTTGAATTCGATGGCTCAAACCCCATTGAACCTCTCGGTGAGCGATGCGAGAACAAAGCCTGGGAAAGGCGCGTCTCGACGCGCCAGGGTCAGGGTGGGTGGAACTACCGCCTGTTTTAACATTCTGACTAGTCTCCGCCCAGGGCGTCGGCGAGCTGCTTCGTGGACACCGTCGCCGTGCCGACCATCCCGACGACGATACCCGCCGCATGATTTGCCAACGTCGCCGCCTCGCGCATCGAAGCCCCTGCCGAAAGCGCCAGGGCGAGCGTGCTGACGACGGTGTCCCCCGCG
>DATELB010000088.1:0-4112 GCA_035277085.1 Nitrospira sp.
GCAGACTTCGACCCGTTGAGACTGCCAACATCGTCTCCTTTCCGTTTGTATCCTTTCCTTCTGCCTAAAATGATTCAGCCCGGATCGATTTTGATTCACCTCAACGCATCCATTTGTAACCCACCAGCGCCTCGGCCACGCTCTCCGATTGATTTGCTCTTCAAACCCGCATTCTTCTGAGCGATTTCGCAGGGTCTCTAGCGTCAGCACCCCATAAGGTCCCGGCATAAGGATTGCTGACTAGACAGGCAGGACCGGGAACCGGTCGCCACTCAAGAGACGAGGTGCTACATGACACAAGAACTCGTGCTTGGAGTCCTCCTCAGCGGATTGATCGGTCTTGTGTGGGTCATGACGCTCGCCATGCGGGAGGAGCATCGGAACAGCCAAGAATCGGAAGCGTCCGCGCCAAGCAATGAGGGCCAGCACGGCGAGACCGCGCTCAAGCACGGGATCATTGCCGCATGAACAATCATCTGCCGATTTCCCATCGCGAGGTCATCATGCTGTCAACGCTCGAGACACCGGTTGCCAAGAAGGACAGTGGCTCCCTCAACGGCGTCCACCTCCGCTCTGCACGGCCACGGAAGCAACGTGTCACGATCACATTGCCGCTCTCGCTCCTGGAGAGGCTGAGGAACGCCGTCTATTGGACCGGACACGGTCCGCTCGCTCAGCTCATTTCTGACGCCCTCGACGAGGCCGTCACTCATATGGAGAAGGCGAATGGGCAATCGTTTCCGCAGCGGCTTGCCCCCCTCAGACGCGGGCGTCCCCGCACGAAGAGCCATCCTACCCCCCTGCCGGTGCCATCAACCGCCACAGAACGCCTTCAATAGGCACTTAGACACATATGCGGTGGCAGCAGCCCTAGCCCGGGAGGGCCGCTGTCTGTTCTCATTTCGTGGTCGATCGAGCGTCATTGCTAAGCATGCGTCTTGCTTTGACCTCACAACCCTAATGGTTCTTCCTAAAGAGAACATCGGAAAGGTGATGGGGCGGCTGGGGACCGCTCCTGCTCTAGGCAAAGGGTAAACGCCGGACAGTATTGAACCTTGTCGGGAAGGCGGCGGGCATGGCTGCTGAACTGGCGAAGCTCGGTCATCCGATGCTGGCGGCGGTACTGACGGTGGGCCTCGGAGCGCCTGTGCAGGCGGAACCGCTGCCTCCCGAAATGTCACCGCCTGCCCAGGAGGCTCCGCTCGTGGAAGAACTTGAACTGATGAAGGAAGAAGAAACCGTGAGCATTGCGAGCCGCTACGAGCAACCGATCTCACAAGCACCGTCGAATGTGTACGTCATCACTGATGAAGATATTCGTCAGTCGGGAGCGACCGACATTCCAACCGTCCTCAGGCGCATTCCCGGGATGGAAGTGATGCAAACAACGGGAGCTGACTTCAACGTCAGTGTTCGTGGCGACAACCAGCTGGTGGCCAATAAACTTCTCGTGATGGTGGATGGCCGCTCGATCTACGTTGACATGCAAGGCCAGGTCTACTGGAAAGCGCTGCCTGTGACGTTGCCTGAAATCAAGCGGATCGAAGTGTTGAAGGGGCCGGCCTCCGCCATCTACGGATTCAATGCCTTTGATGGCATTATCAACATCATTACGAAGTCGCCGCAAGAAATGAAAGGCACGACCTTGCAGTTCGGCGGTGGCGAACTCGGAACGATCACCAGTTCAGCCATCCACGCCGGCGTCCATGAGAAATTGGGTTACCGCCTTTCCATCGGACACGATCAGAACCAGCAGTGGCGAAATCGCGACGCGCTCGCCTTTCGATCGAATAAGTTCAATGTGGATACGGAATATGCGCTCCCCGCAGATTCGAAGATCAAAGTGTCCGGAGGGTTAGTTGATGTAAACCGGTTCGACGGCCCGGTGACGTCGGTCACCATCAATGCGGACACGCCGGCCCTTGGCTACGCTCATGTGGTGTATGAGCGTCCTCAGCTCTTTCTCAGAGCCTTTTGGAACAGCTACAACAACACCTCGACGGTGATCCCGCACCCGGACCTGAATAATGTATTCGGGTTCACCAACCGTGTCGGCGACCCGGTCGCCGTGTTCCGCGGCAACACGTACAACGTCGAAGGACAGCACACACTGTTCTTGCCAGCACACAATGCCTTTACCTATGGCATCAATTATCGGGTGAACACCCTGTCGAGTAACTACATCGCGTCGTACAGCACAGAGCAACGACTGGGGCTGTATCTGCAAGACCAGTGGCAAGCTACTCAACAGATTTCACTGACGGCAGGTGCCAGGTACGACCTCGATACGTTTATTCATCCAACGATCAGTCCTCGCGTCACTCTGAGCTACAGCCCGATTGTCGATCACACGTTCCATGCGACATTCTCGATGGCCTATCGTCCGCCGACGTTGTTTGAAACCAACGCGAATACGCAAGCCCAATCCTCGTTTCCGCTTCCTCCAATCTTATTTCAAGGCTCCACGGGTTTGGAACCTGAACGAATCATCTCCTATGAAATTGGCTACCAGGGATGGTTCTTGAGACACCGATTGCGCATGCGGGCCAATCTGTTCTTCAACCATCTCACGGATTTGATCACGGCTGGACTTCAAACGTATCAAAACGACCCCGGCCAAGCGGACATCTATGGAGGAGAAGCCGGAAGTGAATTTCTGGTGACGGACTGGCTGAGCGGATTCGCCAACTTCGCCTATCAAGAGATCGGGCAGTCCTTTCAAGACGCTGCGCGTCGAGGCGCACCTCGTTTCAAGTGGAACGCGGGTCTACGAGCAGAATGGGAAAACGGACTGAGTGCAGAGGCCGCCTATCAATATTATGGCGCCGCAACGTATCCGGTCTCTTCCATCTATGCCACTTTCGCCGCGATTCCAGGCACGGGAGTGATCGTCCCGGATCCCCGTGTCGGCAGCTATAACTTGTTAAATCTTCGCGGCGCATACAGGTTCTGGAAGCAGAAAGCTTCGGCGGGCTTCATGCGGGAAGCGGAGGTGGCGGTGTCAGCCTTTAACGCTTTGAATGATCAGCACAAAGAGCACCCGCTTGGCGACACGATCGGGAGCCGGGTCATGGGATGGCTGACGGTCCGATTTTGAGTGCTTCATCCAATGTTACAGGGATGTTAACTCTGATGAGGAACCCTTACTCGACAGACACTGGAGAATTTACCAGTCTCTTGACCCAGTCGAATAGAGCCGTGACAATGCGGGACCCGCGACAGATCCTCCCTCCTGATTTCCTGAGGAATCGATGGTGACTCCTGGCAGGCACTATTCGGTGCTGGTCGTCGAAGACAACCCGGACATCGCGGTCGGGCTACAGGATCTCTTGCAGCATGACGGCTACGAGGTGACGCTGGCGGCGACTTGCGCCGGCGCCATCGCATTGGTGTCGCAGAAGCGCTTTAACGCCATTCTGCTCGATCTAGGCCTGCCGGACGGCGATGGATTGGACGTTCTGAAAGACGTCCAGCGCCGCGATCCTTCCCTGCCTGTCATCATCGTCACCGCGCATATCGCACAGGAGCGTACGGTCGGCTCGCTTGGCAAAGGGGCCTTCGCCTACCTCACGAAACCTTACAATCGCGAAGAGCTCAGGCAGACTCTGCTCCGCGCGATCGGCGTCAAAGATCTGGCCGTCAAGGTCGAGCGGGCGGAGCAGTCCCTGACGGAAAGCGAGCACCGTTTTGAATCGCTGGTCGAATCGGCGAGCGACGGCATCGTGGTCGCCAATGGCCGGGGCATCGTCGTGTCGTGGAACCGGGCGGCCTCGCGTCTGTTCGGCTACTCGACGGAAGAAATCATCGGGCAACCGCTGACCGTCATCATGCCGCCGCGTTACCGCGAAGCGCACGAGCGAGGCATGGCCCGGATCGAGGCGACCGGACAAGGGCGTTTGATCGGCTCCGTCGTAGAACTGCACGGCCTTCGCAAGAACGGCGATGAGTTTCCGATCGAGCTCTCGCTCGCGACATGGAAAACCGCGAAGGGCAGCTACTACAGCGGGATCATCCGCGACATCTCGGAACGGAAAAAAGCGGAGCAGGCGCTCGAACAACTGGAACATCAACACACGCTGATTCTAACGCAGGCGGGCGAAGGCATTTACGGC
>DATELB010000089.1:0-5294 GCA_035277085.1 Nitrospira sp.
AGAAGCGGCGAAGGTGAAGGCGTTGGTCAATATGGTGATGAACTGCAACACGGCCGCATTGGCCGAGGGCTTGGGCCTTGGAGACGCGCTCGGATTGGATCTCACCGTTCTTCGCGAGGTGTTCAGTCAGACGGGCGCCGCTTCGCGTGTCTTGGAAACGGACGGCGAAGACATGCAGTCTCGAGCGCACGAATGCTACTTTTCCGCCGCCCATGCGGCAAAGGACTCCGGGATCGCTCTCTCGCTGGCGGAGGCGGCCGGCTTGAACTTGCCGTTGGCCCGGGCCACGTTCGATCAATACAGACGTCTGGTGTCGATCGGCAAGGGAGAATTGGACAAGTCCGGCGTCGCCGAATTGACGTTTAAATTTCGCACCGCGTAGCCCCTCCCCTACGCCGGCAGCGCACTATCCCCGGAAAAATTCGACGATCCGTTCGGTCGGCTGGCATCCGACTAGCAGATCTCCATCGGCTGACACGATCAAGGGAACTCCGGCTTGTCCGGTCGCCTGCCAGGCCGATTCCCACTCCCCGGCGGTGCGCAGGGTGTGGCCGGCGGTCGCCTGTTTCAAAGGCACTGGAGCGAGCCGGTCGAGGACTCGCGGATCAGACAGATCTTTTCCCTCGCGCCAGAAGGCGCCATAGGCTTGCCGGACGAAGTCCATTCCCTGCACGCGATTCTGACGCAGCAGCAGGATCGCCCGATCAATCGCCGCACCCGTATGAGGTTTGCCTGGCGGCAACGCAATCGACAGTCGGGGAGCCAGGCGTTGAACGATTGCCACTTCATGCCGCAGTTCTGCGCCCAACGATCCGTCCCATGGTTTCATAGGACGCGGCAGGTGCGGCGCATGCTGTACGCCGCGCCAGTCACATTGCCCTATGAGATGCAGGTCGTGGAGCCGCTCATGCAGCGCGTAACAAAACGGACAATTAAAGTCGCTGTAGAGAGTGAAGCGGCCGGTATCCATCGGCGCGTCAGGGAAGAACCGCGATGATTCTCACGGGTCCGCCGGTTCCTCCTTTGATCTTGATGGGCAATGCGATAAGGATCGCCCCTTTCGGCGGTAGCCTGTCGAGATTGGCGACGTTTTCAAGCCCGTACAAATTGGCACCGTTGACGATTTGATGCACGATGAAGTCGTCTGATGGACCATAGTCAATGCTGGGTGTATCGATGCCGATGCCGTCCACCCGCCGCTCCTTCACCAGAAATTCCGCAGCTTCCTTGGAGAATCCGGGAAAGTGGAGCGTCTTCGGATCAGACGGCGTCGCGCTTCCCAGATAACGCGATCGATCCGGCCAGCCCTTTCCCCACCCTGTGAACATCAAGACGACCGCCCCCGTCTGGATCGGGCCATGCCGGCTCTCCCACTTGTCGAGATCCTCGCGAGACAATCGGTAGTCGCGGTTGTCTGCAACCGATGGACGCACGTCGATGACCACGGCCGGTGCAATCAGTTTCTGCAGCGGAATTTCATCGACAGCGAGACGGCCCTCCGCGAAGTGAATGGGCGCGTCGATATGCGTCCCGCCGTGTTCCGACATGGAAAAATCGCCGGAGGCATACCAATATCCTTTCGCTGTTGTTCCCCAGGCTGCCTTCTCCCACGTGAACGGCTTGTTGGTCGGCCAAAACACTGTCCGGTCGTCGAGCGCATAGGTCAGGTCGATCAGTTTCGTTTCATCGATGCCGGCTGACGCCGGCGCCGTCTGCCACCAGAGCAGAAGGCTCAAACATATGATCCAACGCATCATGGTCGTCCTCCACCGATGACGTATCTGGCTTTCATTTCGGCACTGTGTTATCTGACCCCATGGCCTTCCCCACTGTCCTGCTGCTGATACCTCCCTTGACCCAGTTGAACACCCCCTACCCTTCGACCGCCTATTTAACCGGTTTTCTCCGTTCGAAAGGCGTGAGCTGTACACAGGCCGACCTCGGCATCGAAATGGTCCTTCGCCTGTTCAGCCGCGGCGGCGTGAGTCGGGTATTCGAGGATCTGGAAAGGCGGAAAGATGTTCTTCCCACAGAAGCCCGGCATATGTTGGCCAACCGAACCGCGATTGTGGATTCGATCGATCCTGTCGTGACCTATCTGCAAGGAAAAGCTCCTGAGCTGGCGAGATTGTTTGCACGACGAGGGGCTCTCCCGCAAGGGCCGCGCTTCCGAAACCGTCAACCGCTGCCTCGTCGGTCATCCGGCGAGGATCGGGCGAAGCGGACGGCAACCTTGTTTCTCGAAGATCTTGCAGATCTTGTTCAGGCGACGGTCACGCCCCATTTCGCGCTCAGCCGTTATGCCGAGCACATCGCCAGGTCGGCCTCCTCGTTCGACGGGCTGCTTTCATCGCTGGAAACGGCGCCAAGCCTTACGGATCAATTCATGCTCGATGCCTTGTGGAAGCACATGGACCACGTAAAACCAAACCTCGTCGGGCTATCTGTGCCCTTTCCCGGGAACCTTTACGGTGCTTTCAGGATTGCCCGAGCGCTCAAGGAACGGCATCCGGACATTGTCATCGCGCTGGGAGGCGGCTACGTGAACACGGAATTGCGCCGCCTCTCCGATCCCCGCGTGTTTTCGTACGTCGACTTCGTCACGTTGGACGACGGCGAACGTCCGTTGCTGTCGCTGGTCGAACATCTCGCCGGCCAGAGACCGCTCAAGGCGCTCTGCCGGACGTTTTACCTCAACCGTACAAAGGTGGAATTTGCCGAAGACTCGAGCGTCCGCAACTTTTCGATGAACGAAACCGGGTGTCCGACCTACCAGGGGTTCGAGCTGGATCGCTACCTGTCCATTCTCGACAGCGCCAATCCGATGCACAGGCTCTGGTCGGAAGGGCATTGGAACAAACTGACCGTCGCGCACGGCTGCTACTGGAAGCAATGCACGTTCTGTGATGTGGGTCTGGATTACATCAGCCGCTACGAAATCACTCCGACCGATCACCTCGTCGGGCAGATCGAGCGCCTGATCGATGAAACGGGACGCCGCACCTTTCACTTCGTGGACGAGGCCGCGCCTCCGGCCGCATTAAAAGCGTTGGCGTTGGCGTTGCTCGAGCGCGACATCCGCATTTCTTGGTGGGGAAACATTCGCTTCGAGGAGGCGTTCTCGCCTGACTTATGCCGGCTGCTTGCCGCCTCAGGCTGCATCGCCGTTACCGCCGGTCTCGAGGCCGCCTCAGACCGGTTGCTGGAGAAGATGAAGAAAGGCATCACCTGCGAACAGACCGTGCGTGTGGCCTCGGCTTTTCGGTCGGCGGGTATTCTCGTGCATGCCTATCTCATGTACGGCTTCCCGTCCGAAACGCTTCAAGAAACGATCGACGCCCTGGAGCGCGTTCGTCAGATGTTCGCCTCGGATCTGCTCCAATCGGCATTCTGGCACCGATTTACTGCGACAGCCCATAGTCCAATCGGATTGAATCCGAAGTCGAGCGGGCTCAAGATCCTGGGACCGAAGTTTCAGGGCTTTGCCGAAAATGACCTGATCCACCTCGATCGCCGTGGAGAAACCCCCGACTGGATCGGTGAAGGCCTGCGCCGATCGATGCTGAATTTCTTGGAAGGACGAGGCCTCGCCATGGACGTCCGGCAATGGTTCGATCACCCGACTCCCCGTCCCCGCGTGTCACCGGGGTGGACCAGCCGCGTGCTCGAGAGGCGTCAGGGGCGTGACGACGCAAGGACGGAGAGGCGTCTCGTCTGGCTCGGCCGCCCGCCGGTATTCGAAGTCCGTCCCCGCTGCGCCAAGTTGTACATTCCGGGACGACAGCATGAGATTGCGTTGAGCGTGCCTTCCGAGCGAGCCGGTTGGGTGAACGATGTGCTCCAGGCAAGTGCGGTGGCGAAGGAACGCAACGGCAGGTATCCTTCGTGGCGCGATGTGACGAGGGCGTTTCCCGGCACGGCTGCAGAGCTGAGTCGGTTTATGCAGCACCCGTCCTGGAAACGGATCCGGTCCGCCGGTCTCCTGCTGGTGTGAGCGGCGCTAATCACCAGCCCTTCACGACCAGCTTTCCGATCATCGTGCCAGACTCGAGTTTGGCATGCGCTTTCCTGAGGTTCTCCGCGTTGATCGGAGTCAGCGTCTCCCGGCGAATGCCTTTGAGCGTGCCGCCATCGATCCAGTCGTTGATGCGATTGAGCAGTTTGTGCTGCTCGATCATGTCCGGCGTCTGATATTTTGAGCGGGTGAACATCAACTCCCACACATGGGTGACGCTCTTGAGTTTCATGACCTGTTGATTCAGCGGCCCCGCATTTTCGACGATCGTGCAGATTTTCCCCTGTGGCGCGATCACATCCGCCATCACATCCCAATACCGGTCGGTGTCGGCGCAATTCAAAATGTAGTCGACGGTCTTGCGTCCGGCGGCTTCCAGCTGCGGAGGCAATGATTGCCGGTGGTCCAGGACATGGTCCGCTCCAAGCTGCTTCACCCATGCGGTGGAGTCGGAGCGTGACGCGGTGGCAAACACGGTCAGGCGCGCGATCTTCGCCAGTTGGATCGCCATCGATCCGACACCGCCCGCACCGCCAATGACCAGCAGCGAGTGGCCGCCTGAACGGCCCTGGATGTCGATGCCCAGCCGCTCGAACAGGGCTTCGTAGGCCGTGATCGAGACCAGCGGAAGAGCAGCCGCTTCTTCGGCGGTCACCGAGCGAGGTCTGCGGCCGACGATGCGTTCATCCACGAGTTGGTACTGGCTGTTGCTTCCAGGCCGAGTAATGTCGCCGGCATAAAAGACCTGGTCACCCGGCTTGAACAGGGAGACGTCCTGTCCGACGGCATCCACAACTCCTGCCGCATCCCAGCCAAGGACCAGCGGCGTCGTCCTCGCCGGCTTGCCGGGAGCGCGGACCTTCGTATCGACCGGATTGACCGACACCGCATCGACGCGGATCAACAGATCGCGTCCGGTTGGCTCAGGTTCGGGGAGATCGAGGTCAATGAGGCTCTCCGGCTTGTCGATGGGCAGATGCTGATAGAGTCCGACGGCCCGCATGAGATACTCCTTGGCCCGCAAACACAAAGGGCGGGAGACGCGTCAGCGCCTTCCCGCCCTGGCACGGAGACGATTATCTTACTTATTCGGCTGAGGCGTATACCGCAGATAAGGCTTCACGGTCTTGAAGCCTTTAGGAAACAGGGTCTTCGCTTCGTCGTTGCTGACTGCGGGTGTGATGATGCAGTCTTCCCCTTCCTTCCAATTGGCCGGGGTCGCCACTTTGAACTTCGACGTCAGCTGAAGCGAGTCGATGACACGAAGCAATTCGTCGAA
>DATELB010000090.1:0-8995 GCA_035277085.1 Nitrospira sp.
GGTCGACCGGCACGTGTTTGAAACCGACCCCGCCTTGGGGACGAACGTGTTGGCGGTCCTCCATCGGATCGGCCGGCAAAGCGGCCCTGAACTGGCCAAACGGTTAGGGCTTCAAGGTCCGCTGCACCTCCTTGATCTGGGAGGAGGAGCAGGCACGAATGCAATTGCCTTCTGCCAGGTCTATCCGGACGTTACCGCGACCGTCTTCGATCTGGCGGCAACGCTTCCCCTGACGGAAAAGACGATCAAAGATGCGGGCTTGGAATCCCGAATCGCATTGCGCGCGGGGGACTTCAATCAGGATGAACTGGGCGGTCCTTACGATCTCGTGCTGATGTCGGACATTCTCCACTACCAGACGTTCGAATCCAATCAAGCCCTGGTGAAAAAGGTGTATGCCCATCTGATTGCCGGGGGACGCCTCGTGATCAAAGACCGGTTTCTGGATGAATCCGGGACCGCCCCCGCCTGGACGACGGCGTTCGCGGTGCACATTCTCGTGAACACGCAGCAAGGGGCATGCTTTAAAACGGCCGACGCGATGCACTGGATGAAGAAAGCGGGATTCGGTTCGCTGCAGGAATTGGAAAAGACCGCCGTGGTCCAGGGCGTGAAAAGATAACAGAGCAGACGATGGATTGGCTTCGACAACCCGGATTTTTCGGTACTCATGCGACTATGGGCGCCGACCTCAGTCAATTGATGGCAACGGTCTTTACGACATTGTTCGTCGTGGGTTGGTTCAAAGCCCGCCGGGGCCAGGCCAATGCGCATCATTGGCTGATGTTCTGCGGCATGTTGGCCATGGTGGGATTTTTCACCGCCTATTATCTCTTCCGACAGTTAGGCGTGCTCGCAGTCGAAGGGAAAGAGGGATTCGGCGGTTCACAAGAATTGTATGACCATGTTTTCGTGCCGATACTCGTCGTGCACATTATTCTCGTGATTATCGGTCTCGTCATGGCGATCTACATGATCGTGCTTGGCTTTCGCGCGCAGACGTTCGTGGGTGATCGCCGCCAGCTGGATGACCGGCCATTGCTCACGACGTGGAAGCGCATCGGAGCCATCATCGGCAGCACGACTGCCCTGGCTCTGTTATTGTTCGCGCTGCGAGGGGCGACGGCCGGCTTTTCGCTCCGGAAATTCGAGGTGTATGCCGGCTTGATCATTCTCGTGACGTTCGTGCTGGGTATCGAAACGACGATACAGCGGTTGTTGCCGAGCGGAGCACAGCGTCATCGCGCCCTGGGCCTGTTCACCATGATCATCTACTGCGTGCTGTTCATCACGGGGACGACGACCTACACGATGTTATACATCCTGTATCCAGGCAAAATCGGATAGATCATGCTGACCTGCGGCTGCGGACGCTGGATGCATACGGAAGGGATTGAAGAGCGGACGTCCGACGACGGGTCTCAGCAATGGTTTATCCGCTTGGAATGCAGGGGTTGCGGGATGAAAATCGGCGTCGACGTGCCCGCCGGACAGACGAACGGCCTCGTGGATCGCATGATGTGGTCCGACGATGCGCTGCACCGGTTGGAGCGAATGCCGCCGTACCTGGCTCCGCTGTTCCGCGAGGAAATTGAACAGGGCTTGCGCGCGCGGGGAGAACGGGTCGCGACTTATGATGGTCTGCTGCGGCCGCGAAGCGGTGCACGGATCGAATGGGATCCGGACGCCGAGCGTCGGTTGAGCAATGTGCCCAGTCCGGTCCGAGCCATGGCAAAGATCGAGTTGGAGCGAACAGCGGCAGACCGTGGGAACAATCGAATCACGGTGGCGCTGATGGAAGAAATGAAAGCAAAATATTTTGGCATGGGGGCGAAGGGTGGGTGAGCGGGTCCTGTCCTCGACCAGCCCTACCGTCCTCGCACCCTGCCCGGTATGAGCCCCGCTGCGGGCGCTTGGTGAAAGCCGCGTCCCGGGAAATCGATTGCGAAGCAAGCGGTGGATGGGGTGGGTGAGATAAGTGCGGCTGGGTGGGCGGGTGAGCAGAGGCCACCCGCCTCGTAAAGAGATGCCCTCAGCTGATTGAGGGGAAGCGGACGAAGAAAAGACATGCTGCATCGAATGGCATTGCGAGTGCTTCCGAGTCTCAGCCTGGCTGTGACCGAGGACTCTGTCCGTAAGCAAAAGCGTTGGGTCATGTTCGTGCCTGGGCTCGTGGCCTTCGGAGTCTATCGGCTGGCCAAGCACGTGGTTCCGCTCACGGAACCGGTCGTGCTGTTGCTGGTCAGCGGAATGTTGGGTCTGGTTACGGCGATGATGGCCTACCGGGTAGGACGGCGGATCGCCTGGACCCGTGTCGTTCAAGAAGACGGGCGACGCCTGTTGACCTGGGTCGCCGGCTGGATCGGATTTGTCTACGCCGTTCAACTGTCGCTCCTCGTGCTCGCCCTTCTTTGGCTCGTGGGTTACGACTATCTGAAGCATCCGGACGGCCCGGCGATGATGGCGATCATTATTTCTTGTACGGCCGTAGCCCGCGATGCCTTCGAAATTGGACATGTCCGCAAGGTGTCCCTGGTCGGGCGACCCTGTCCGACGTTTCCCAACGGCCTTGCTCTTCGCAGTCTCCTAGCAACCCATCCAATGATCGTGGGTCCATGGATTGTATGGGGCGTCGTCATGGGCGCGGCGGCCGGCTCTTTGGGGGCGCTTCTTGAGAATGATCTGGCCGCGACGCTCTTGCAAATAACCGCTGTGACAGTGCTTGCCGGCGGGCTCGCCCTCTGCGCCTACTTCGGCGGACTGAAACCGTCGGGTTCATGGAGAGACGGATTGCTCGAAACCAGGGGAACTGAACTGCTCAAGTACTGGTGGTGGCCGGGCCTGGCATTCGCCTCGACGTACTATCTCGTCGTCGTGGGTGCCGTGGTCTTTTTGCTGAAACAGCCAGTCGTCCCGATCTCCTACGCGATCGCAGGCGGCGGGCTGGTCGCCGGATTGATGGCGCTGTACGGCTATTACCTGGGTCATCGGCGGCAAGTGGAAGAGGGTCAAGGACTCAGTCTCAGCCCCGCCTTGCTTCGCTGTCCGTTCGTAATGGGAATTATCAGCCGATCGCCGGGGTCAATTGTTGCCGGTGCTTCGAAGGGATAGACCACATGTCGACGTCGAGAATACTTCTTGGAGCTCTAGTTCTTGCCGCGGTCGGTTTCTGCCTGGCCGCCGGTGTCGGCCATCCGGTCCCTGTTCATGCGGAGGATGCCGCCGATCTGTATTACAAGGTGCCGGGCCTCCCACAAGGACCGGCCGCGCCCACGCCGACCGATACGGTGTACTCGCGTATCGGCTCGTTCGATAGCCGCCTACTCGTCTGGTTCGTCACGCAACAGCACACCTACTTCGGCGGGTTCGTGCTTGCCCTGCCGCTGTTCTGCGCGCTGCTGGAATTTCTGGGGCTGATCACCAACAAACCGGGGCTCTCGCTGCGGTATGACGGTCTCGCCAGAGACCTGGCGAAGGTCGCACTGCTGGCACTGTCGGTGACGGCTGTTGTCGGAAGCCTTATGCTCGGCATGTTCCTGTGGCTCTATCCCAGCTTCATGAAGTACATGGGCGGGACGTTCAAGGCGTTCATGCCCGCCTACGCGATTGTGTTCGTCGGAGAATCGCTGCTGCTCATCCTCTATTACTACAGCTGGAACCGCATGGCGGAACCGGGCTTGAAGTGGATTCATGCGGCCATCGGCATCCTGACGAACATTTTCGGCACGGCGCTGCTTCTGCTCGCCAATTCCTGGGCGGCGTTCATGATGTCGCCTGCCGGGGTCGATGCGCAGGGACGGTTTCTGGGGAACGGCTGGCATCTGCTGCATTCCGCTCTATGGAATCCGTTGAACGTCCATCGGTTTCTCGCTGACATCATGTCGGGCGGGGCAGTCGTGCTCGCCTATGCCTGCTATCGCTTTTTTACGAGCAAAACGGACGGCGAGCGCGCCTACTTCGATTGGGTCGGCTACATTTTTCTGTTCGTCACCGTCTGCGCGCTTCTGCCCATGCCGATCGCCGGTTATTGGTTGATGCGATCTGTCTATGCGTTCCGCCAGAGCATGGGCGTCACCATGATGGGCGGGCTGTTGACCTGGCTCTTCGTGGTGCAAGCGCTGCTCATCGGTGTGTTGTTGCTCGGTATCAATTACTACATCTGGCAAAGCATGGGGCGGATGAAGGGTGGCGAACGCTATCAACCGTATTACCAGTTCCTGGTCGGCGCCTTGACCCTCGCGCTTTTCATTTGGTTGACCCCGCACACGGTGCTGATGTCACCCGGCGAAGTGAAGGCGATGGGCGGCGCGCAGCACCCGGTGGTCGGCAATTACGGCGTGATGTCCGCGAAAAACGGCGCCGTCAACGTCATGATTCTGCTCACCGCCTTAAGTTATCTCTACTATCGGCGGGCCAACCGCACGATGACCGTGTCGTGGGTCAAAACCGGCAACGTTCTCATCGGGACGCTGTTTGCCGTCGGACTTTTCAACGTGATCTGGCTCTCGGTGTATGGTTTTTACCTTCCTGCGAAACTCCGCGTGGGTCTTTCGTCGCCGCAGGCCGCGACGACGCTCACCGTCATTGTCATTGGTCTTCTGATCAACCGTGCGATGCTCAAGGGAGCACTGGTTCACGGGCCGATACAATGGGGGAAAATATCGGTCCGGGGGATGGTGGTCTTGTTCGGCCTTGCCGGCGCCTTCACGTGGGTCATGGGTCTCATGGGATACATTCGTTCCTCAGGCCGGTTGTCCTGGCATGTCAACGAAGTGATGGCGGATGTCTCGCCGTGGGCTTTCACGCCGGAGTTGGGTTTTGCCGCAAAAATGGTGACGCTGAACATGGTGGTGTTTTGGAGCGCGGTGCTTGCGCTGTTCTGGATGTGTCAACGTGGACAGCAACAGGAATTGGGAGAAGAGTTGTTTGAGCAGCCGTCGCAAACACTCGCCCCGGCTCCTCCCCAAGAAGTGTAAAGTATGAGAAAGGATTGTTGACGATATGAGCGGAAGCAGAGGTTGCGGGTTAGTGGTCGCCGCCGGACTGGTCGCCCTATTGATGGCGCCCGCCGGGCCGCTCGCAGCGGAACAACAGCGGCTTGTATTGGAAGACTTTCAGGCGAAAGAGGCGGACGGCTTTCCATCAAGTTGGGATCACGAAAGCCAGCGCAGTCACTCAAAGGGACGCGACGCGTATAAAGTCCAATCCGAGAACGGAACCAACTTTTTGTCGGCGAAGGATGCCGGACAGCGGATCAAGAAGAAGAAAATTGATTGGGATCCCAAGGCGTATCCGGTCCTCACCTGGCGCTGGCGCTTGAACAAGGCGGCAGACGGCGCTGAACCGCTGGCTGCGATCTACGCATCGCTCGATACCGACCTCATGTTCATTCCGGTGTTTACCAAATACATCTGGAGTGCCACCAAACCGGAAGGCACGCTGACAGAAGGCGGAATGTTCAGCGGCTCCGAGATCGTCGTCCAAAGCGGAACACAGGTCGGGCAATGGGTGGAAGAAACAGTGAACGTGTATGAAGACTTCAAGCGCATCCATCAACATGAGCCGGCCGCAAAAGCCTGGGGGATCTCCATCATCGCCGGTCCCGGCGTCGAAATTGATTTCGGACCGATGGTAGCGACGTCGGGAAAATAGACGCTCGTGACTGCCGACACGATGACAGCGGACACCATGCCGTTCCATAAATGGTTCGACATCGTCTTTGGGCTGGCCGTGATGGGCACTGTCGGCCTACTGATCGGTGTGATCATGGGCGGCGGCCTCATGCCGGTCGCGATCGCCGTCGGCTTGGCCATGGGTGGAGTTATTGGTTATCTCGGAGGAAGACGATTCCTCGTCAGCATCTTGATCGGTAGCTTCCTCGGAGGCGCGCTGGCATGGCTCGTGGCAGGCCCTGAACGCATCTCGGTGGGCGCCGGCTCCGGGGCGGCGATGGGCGGATTCCTCGGCGTTCAGATTTCTATGTTGTTGGACATGCGGGCCGCGAGAAGGACACAGTCTCAACCGGCTGATCCTTCCCGCCAAGCGGGAGCCTGAAAGGCGTTATGGACAATAAAGGTGTCTTGATCGGATCGATCATCTTTGTGTTCGGGTCCTTCATTCTCATGATCGTCATGATGCTCTATGAGTCGAACAAGGCCTATAAGATGAAAGAACTCGCCAAGTCGGTGACCACCGAGAACCGGCCGACGGCGAGCCACGTCCCCGCGCAGGACTTCTCGATGTACAAGACCAAAATGGGCGATGAAGGCCGTGAAATGGTCCAGATTCCTGAGGGGCCGTTCACGATGGGCAGCCAGGACGGCGATCCGGATGAAGCGCCGGAGCATCAGGTCTTTCTCAAAGGGTTCTTTCTCGATCGCAAGGAAGTGACGCAGGAAGAGTATCTGCGGTTTGCAAAGATGACGAAGCGCGGCGTGCCCCGCATTGAAGTGTTCGAGGACGACCAGTCCAAGTTGCTCAAGCCTGAGTTTGCGGCCATGAGCGTCTCATGGGATGACGCGCTGGCCTATTGCCGTTGGGCCGGGAAACGCCTTCCCACGGAAGCCGAATGGGAAAAGGCCGGCCGCGGAGAAGGGAAACGCAGGTATCCCTGGGGCGACAAGTTCGTCACGAATGGCGCGAACGTCGACGGCAGTGAAGACGGCTACAAGTATCTGGCTCCTCCAGGGTCTTTCGATGCCGGCCGGAGCCCATACGGCTTGTATGACATGACCGGCAATGTCGCCGAGTGGGTCAACGACACCTATGATGAAAACTATTACAAGAAGTCTCCTTACCGAGATCCCAAAGGTCCCGAAAGTGCCAGCGACTTGCGAGTCGTGCGCGGAGGGTCCTGGCGCGAGACGGAACACAACGCGCGGTTGTCTAAACGGTTTGCCGCGAAACACTGGCGGACGGATATTACGATCGGCATCCGCTGTGCGAGCGATGTCGAGGCCGGAGGTCACGCTCCCGCTTCATAGGGGACGCCATGCTCGAAACGAAGTTCAAACTCGCCTTTCTTTTCGTGGTCATCGCCTTCGCTGCGCTTCCCATCATGGGCATCCTCCGCGGAACCGTGCTCACTCCCTACGAACAACCAGCTCCCTTGGAAGACATGCCCTCGACGTCCGAATCCGAGGCGACCGCCACGGAAGAACCAATTCATGAAGAAATGGTCGTCATTGCTGGCGGGCCGTTCGTGCGCGGCACGATGAGCGGGGGGTTCGATGAGCAGCCGCAGAGAACCATTTATGTGGACACGTTTTCGATCGATCGCTTCGAAGTGACCAATCATCAATACCAACAATTCGTCCTCGCGACCGGCCACCGCAAGGCCGGTCCTCCATCGCGATACGCGAAGAGCATCGGAAAAATGCGGGGAACGAATCAGCCGGCGGTGTACGTGTCCTGGGATGATGCCAACGAGTATTGCCGTTGGAAAGGCAAGCGGTTGCCAACGGAAGCCGAATGGGAAAAGGCCATGCGCGGAACCGACGGCCGGCTGTGGCCATGGGGAAATCAGGAAAATCCGAATGGAGCCAATTGGGCCAGGGTCCAAGATGGGCACGACGTCAGCGCTCGGGTTGGAAGTTTCCATACGGACAAAAGTCCCTACGGGGTCATGGACGGCGCCGGTAACGTCATGGAATGGGTGGCGGACTGGTATCAGGAGGCGTATTACAAAGAGTCTCCGGACAGGGACCCTCCTAGTCCTGAATACGGGAATTTCCGAGTGATGCGGGGCGGAAGCTATACGACGACCGGAGGCGATGTCCGTATCACCAGCAGGAGCAAAATGGTGCCGGATTTCCGCGACGAAACGATCGGATTTCGCTGCGCAATTTCAGGAGGTTTTGCAGGGACAGAAGCTGGGAAAAAGGTGAGCTAAACCTAGAGAAAATCGAAGTAATAGAGGATCAAAAACACGGCCAAAATGATATTGACAACCATACCAGCCAAAACTATAATGTCGAACACTTTTGAGTTTTTATTCATGTTTTTCCCTGCGTTTACGCGCGCGACGACGAATTTGGAATAACACACGGACCAGTGTGTGTCAAGGAACCGGCCGAGGTAAATTCACACGCATTTTTATTTCCTACCACGAGAAGGAGACATGATGGCAACGGCAACCGCTCCAGACAGTGAGATTAAGATCAAGATCGGAAAGATGATCTTCTACATCACCTGTGCCATCGGTCTTTGGTTCTTCTATTGGTTCGCCGGCATTCAGTGCCCCTGCTGATGTGCAGGGCCACCGAAATGCATCATTTTACCTTTCGTCTCTTGTTGAGTTGAGGAGGATCTGACATGGGCCAGACGATTTTCTATATCCTGATTTCGACCGTGATCTGCGTCGCCTACTTCACACTGGTCGATCATTTTCTCATGGATATGCAGGGGTTGGATTATTGGTACCTGTTCCGCAAGTAACAGCAGCGGAAGCGAACCCTAACGGAATGTTTAGAGGAATTTATCGGCATGCATCAAGGAGGTATCCCATGGGCCTTATAAACTGCAAGAAGGTGTTCTCTGTCATGGCGCTGTGCGCCATGGTCACCCTTCTCTTGCTCCCCGTGGTCGTCTCGATTCCCTCGCCGGCAGCCGGTGAGGAAGCGGCCGCAGACGCAGCAAAGAAGGAAGGCGACAAGGTCGAGAAGGGCCGTGACGTCTATTACAAGACGGAAGGCATCGTGGTCGGCGCTCCCGCCCCTAAGACCACGGACGGTCCCAAAGACTATCCGCGGTACAACTTCGAAAGCCGCGTGTTGCTCTGGTTCGCCAACCAACAGCATCTCTACTACGGCAGCTTCGTGTTGGCCGTTCCGATCTTCTGTATGGTCATCGAGTTCATGGGAGTGGTGAGCAAGGACAAGGCGCTCGCGAAGCGGTACGATCAACTGGCCTATGACTTCGTGAAGATCAGTCTCACGGCCTACTCCTTGACGGCGATCCTCGGCGGTATCCTGATCTTCACCTTCCTAACGCTTTA
>DATELB010000091.1:0-11393 GCA_035277085.1 Nitrospira sp.
CAATTTCGGAATGTAGCCCTGCTTGAACTTGAGCTGGGACAACCGGACGGATTCTTCCCAGGCTTTCAACGTGCGCCTGGTAATATCCACTTGCAGATCGAGCGACCGCAGAGAAAAGTATGCCTCGCTCACGCTTCCTACCAAGCTCAACACAATCGCCCGCTGATTTTCCTCCTGAGCGAACATCTGGGCTTCGGACGATTCCACGGCACGCCGGAGGCGACCCCACAGATCGAGTTCCCATTTCAGACTGCCGAAGCCGACCGTATTGGAAAATGTCGTATTGCCTCCCCCGCCGACGCCAGGAAGCACGATCGCTCCGCCTCCGCCCGGGATCGTCGTCGCGTTGCCCCCCTGTGTTTGAAACAAAAATGCCGTGGCTCCATAGGACAAGGATGGCGCCAGGTCCCACTTGGTCATGACGAGTTGCGCACGATACTGGTCGACCGAGGCGACTGCGGTCCGCACGTCCTGGTTCTCTGCCAGGGCGATCCGAATCAGCTCTTGCAACTCCTTGTCTTTGAGCAGATCGAACCACGCAAGGTTCGCAATCGATTCAGCGGTCGAAGCGGACACGCGCCAGGCGTCGGCCTTGGGCGTTTCAGGGCGAACGTAATCGGGCCCCATTTTGCACGCGGTCACTATCAGCGCAAAGCTCAGAAGAGCAACGATTTGCCTAAATGTTCGCATGTCATGACTCCTTAGTAGCTTTCGCGTTCGCGAGCATGAGTCGGAGACAACGCCGACCGCGGTACCTGGCAGGATTTATCACCGTCGCCTATCGCGGGGGGTCCAGCGGAAGGACCCGTGGGAGGCGGCTCATGTTGCCCACTGCGCTGAACGAGGCTTTCAACGACGTAATACGTCACAGGAATGAGGAAGATCGCAATCACGCTTGCGGCTAACATTCCGCCGAAGACGGCAAGGCCGAGCAGCACCCGGCCGTGTGCCCCCGCTCCCGTCGCCATTACGAGCGGAAGCACGCCCAGGATGAAGGCGAAGGCCGTCATCAAGATCGGACGGAGCCGCAATTTGGCTCCGGCCAAGGCAGCATCAGCGATCGACTGGCCTTTCTCGTATTCCACTTTTGCGAACTCAACGATGAGGATGGCGTTTTTGGCGGCCAATCCGATCAACATCACCAATCCGATTTGCGTGAAGACGTCGTTTTCACTCGCCTGAGGCGCGACCAGTTTCAGCAGCCACAAGGCGCCGAAGGCGCCGAACACGGCGATCGGCGTGCCGAGCAGCACGCTGAAGGGCAACGCCCAGCTCTCGTACTGCGCGGCCAGGATCAGGAACACGAAGAGCAGCGAAAACCCGAAAATCACCGTCGGCGGGACGCCCTCTGACGCCACTTTTTCCTGGAATGACATCCCCATGTAGTCGAGTCCCATGCCGGCCGGCATCGCGCTCGCAAAGACTTCCTCTACGGCCTTCATGGCTTGTCCCGAACTGTACCCCGGAGCGGCCGCCGCCATCATTTGCGCCGAACGGTACTCGTTGTAGCGCATCGTGAACTCCGGGCCATGGAAGATGTCCATCGTCACCAACGCCGAGAGCGGGACCATATCGCCGTTGGCATTCTTGACGTAGAATTGTCCGACATTCTCGGCTTGCGTCCGGAAGTCCCCTTCCGCCTCCACATAGACCTGCCAGACACGTCCGAACCGGTTGAAGAAGTTCACCATGACACCGCCCATGAACGACTGCAGCGTCTGGTAGACATCTGATAGGTTCACGCCCTGCTTCAATACCTTGTCTCGATCTACTCTCGCGAAGACTTGCGGCACGGCGGGAATAAACGTCGTGTCCACTCTCGCGAGCTCCGGACGCTTCCTTGCCGCCTCGATGAATTTTTGAGTATTTTCCGCGAGGAACCCGATGTCTCGGCCGATTCGATCCTCCAAGACGAACGAGACTCCGCCGGACGTCCCGACCCCCGGAATGGCGGGCGGTGGAAACAAAAAGGCTTTCGCCTCGGGCAATTCGGCAAGGCGTCCATTCACATTTTTGAAAATCGCCGCAAGCTGTTCGTCGGGCTTCTTGCGTTCTTCCCAGGGAGTGAGGGTGACGAAGAAAAACGCATTGTAGGTGGTGCTGACCGTGCTCAAGAGGCTGAAGCCGGCGATCGTGGAGGCATACTTAATGCCCGGAGTCGATTGGAGAATCGCCTCTATCTTTTTGCAGACTTCATCCGTGCGCTGCAGCGATGAGGCCTCCGGGAGTTGCACATTGAGGTAGACATAGCCCTGGTCTTCCATCGGGAGAAAACCGCTCGGCAAGCGCGATCCCAACCAGCCCGCCGCCACCGCCACGACCAGAAGAAACAGCATCGAGCGGCCGGCTTTTCGAATCAAGTGCCCGCACACATTCACATACCCGTCGGTTGCACGCCCGAACCATTTATTGAACCAGCCGAAGAAGAGGCCGAGCGGCCCTCGCGCAGGCTTTCTCGGCCGAAGCAACAGTGCGGAGAGCGCCGGGCTCAGCGTCAGCGCGTTGAACGCCGAGATCACCACTGAGAGCGCGATCGTCACGGCAAATTGCTGGTACAAGCGTCCCGTAATGCCCGGTATGAAGGCCGTCGGCACGAAGACGGCCGCCAGGATGAGTGCAATGGCGATCACCGGCCCGGAAACTTCTTCCATGGCCTTGAGGCTCGCATCTTTCGGCGACATCCCATGCTCGATATGGTGCTCGACCGCTTCGACGACGACAATGGCGTCGTCGACGACGAGGCCAATCGCCAATACCAGGCCGAACAACGACAGCGTGTTGATGGAAAAGCCGAGCAGCGGGAACAGCGTAAACGTGCCGATCAACGAGACCGGCACGGCGAGGAGAGGAATGAGCGTGGCGCGCCAACCCTGGAGGAAAATATAGACCACAATAATCACAAGAATGAGGGCTTCGAACAGCGTATGCACGATCTCGTTGATACCTTCCCTCACTGCCTGGGTCGTATCGAGCGCTGTCACGTAGTCGAGATCGGCCGGGAACTGCGCCTTCATCTCCTCCATCAATTTGGTCGCCGCATCCATCGTCTGAATGGCGTTGGAGCCCGGAAGCTGATAAATGGCGATGAGGGCGGCGGGCTTGCCGTTCATCCTGCCGATGATGTTGTACATCTGCGCGCCGAGCTCGATCCGGGCGACATCTCTTAAACGAACCATCGACCCGTCTTGATTGGCACGGATCACGATGTTCCCGAATTCTTCCTCGGATTCGAGGCGGCCCTGCGCGCGTACGCTATAGGTAAACTCCTGCCCGGGCGGCACCGGCTCGGCACCCACCTGCCCCGCCGGATTGACCGTGTTCTGCGCCTTGATGGCGTTCGTGATCTCGGTGACCGTAATCCCCAACTTGGCGAGGTGGTCCGGCCGCACCCAAAATCGCATGGCGTACTGGCCGGCCCCGAAAATTTGCACCTGCCCGATCCCAGGAACCCGCGTCATGGGATCGTTGATGTTCACGTAGCCGTAGTTCGCGAGAAAGGTCGCGTCGTAGGTGCCGTTCGGCGAATAGAGCGAAAATAAGGCAAGCGGGCTCGTCGTCGCCTTCTTGATGGTGACGCCGAAATTCTTGACGTCAGGCGGCAGTTGGGACTCGGCCTGGGTATAGCGCATCTGCGCCAGAATCTGATCGTCGTTGGGCCTCGTGTTGATATCGAAGTCGACGCGCAACGACATCTGGCCGTTATTCGCGTTCACCGAATACATGTAGATCATGTTGTCCACCCCGCTCATCAATTGCTCGATGGGAGTGGCAACAGATTTTTCGAGGGTGACGGCATCGGCGCCGACGTAGGTGGCTTGCAAGAGAATTTCCGGCGGCGCGATGTTCGGAAACATGGCGATCGGCAATTGCACCATCGCAATCACGCCGAGAATGACCATGATGATGGAAATCACCATGGCAACAATCGGCCGATTGATGAAAAATTTCGCCATAGGAATGAAAGATTACGCGACAGGCAGTGGAACGCAGCAGACCAGCGTCGACATCATCCGATTTTCTGTTCTGCCTGCTGCTGCTCTTGGAACGGTTTGGGATCGACGGTCATGCCGGCTTTGACTTTTTGCAGCCCTTCGACCACGACGCGCTCGCCAGGCTTGAGTCCCTGGTTGATGATCCACAAACTTCCGGAGCGTTGACCGACCTTCACCGGGCGGATATCCACTTTATTTTCGGGAGTCACCACCGCCACTTGATAGTTGCCCTGCATTTCGGTCACCGCGCGCTGCGGTATGAGAATCGCATTTTCTTTGGTCTTCGTGACGACCCGCACTCTGCCGAACTGGCCGGGCCGCAGCAGATTGTTGGGATTTGGAAACAGGGCCGCCACACGAATGGTGCCTGTCTTCTGATCAACCTGGCGGTCGACAAGGTGAAATTGTCCTTTGTGCGGGTAGACCTTCTCCCCGCCCAAGACAAGTTCGAGGGGTGCAAGGCTGTATTCCTTCCCCTCTTGTTTATCCTTATAGCCCTGCTGGATCTTCTCCGCAGCGTCGAAGTATTCCTGTTCGCTCACGGGAAAATAGACTTTGATCGGATCCAATGTCGACACTGACGTCAATTCGGTACTGGCATCGATGAGATCGCCGATCTGCGCTTTTGAGATGCCGACGACACCATCGATCGGAGCCAGGATCTTCGTCCACGACAGGTTCAATTTCGCCTGCTCGACCGCTGCTTTCGCCGCTGCCATCGTTCCTTTGGTCGCGGCATGCGCCTGGATGGAATCATCGAGCTCCTTTTGGCTGATGGCCCCTTCCTTGGCCAGCGGCGTGTCGCGGTCAACGTCCTGCTTGGTCTTGGTGAACTGCGCTTGCGCCTTCGCAAGTTCGCCAACCGCCTGATCCAAGGCAGTCTGAAACTTGCTCGGGTCGAGTTGGAACAACAGATCACCCTTTTTGACAAAGGCGCCTTCGGTGTAGGGCCGCTTGAGGAGATAGCCGCTGACTTGGGCCCGTATCAGAGCATTGTTTGAGCCGTCGGTGGTGCCGACCCACTCCATCTGAATAGGAACGTCTTTTTGGACCACGTCCGCGACTTCGACTTGGACGAGAGGAGGTGGCGGGGCTGACGCGGTTTCCCCTTTACACTGAGCGAAGGCCATTGCCGTGAGGCTCACGGCCAGGACCGACGCCACTGACCGAGCCAGGAAACGGCCTCTGAGTGGATGGTCCATACGCGCTCCCGAAAACCACGGGGGGTGTTTTTTATACAATCGCCGTCCTCACATCGTCAAGGTAGGGCTTCTCTGCGTATTCCTACGTGGCCCGTTTCAGACTCACCATATAACTTGTAAGATCCTGGAGCTCCGTCTCCGTCAACGGGAATTTCGGCATGATCGAGCCCGGCGATACGGATTGCGGATCGCGAAAATGCTTGATGTGCCATTCCCGATCCGGTCGCGCATCCCCTTCGTAGGACAGATCCGGTCCGATCGCTCCGCCATTCCCATGAATCCGGTGACATCCCGCGCAGCCGAGGTTCGCAAACAGCGCCTGACCGTGGGCAATCCCCGGGTCGGTTCGCTTCATGCCGTACAGATTTTTCAAGGAAACGCCGAGGAGCGAGAAGACGGTCACGAGAAATAACACGCCGATGATCATCCCGGCCGGCCGCGACGCCGGGGCGCGCACGGTTTTTTGCCGGTCCAAAAACGGCCAGAGCAGCATCACCAGGATCACAACCGCCGGCAAAATCCAAGTCGCGACGGGTTCCAGCGGGCCGTGAATGTGCTTCAGCAGCTCATAGTAGAAAAGGAAATACCATTCCGGAATCGGCACAAAACTGGTGTCTGCCGGGTTGGCCTTGTCCGCAAGCGGAAAGGGCACGAACGCGGCCAATAAGACAAGGACAAGGAACACGACGACCATCACCACCGCGTCCATGAAGACTTGCCGCGGGTGGAAGGGTTCGCTGCCGGCCGCGGCCTTGCGCTCATCCCAGGGACCGGCCGGCCCCACGCGCCGGAGGATGAAGAGATGCAGGACGATGCCCGAGACGATCAGCGCTGGAAGAAACAGCACGTGCACCGCGAAGAATCTCGACAGCGTCAAGGCGCCCAGCGTCTCCCCGCCGCGCATCACCTTCACGAGGAAGTCGCCGACGACGGGAACCGTTCCTACCATGTTGATGCCCACCTGGGTCGCCCAATAGGCGGTTTGATCCCAGGGAAGGAGATACCCCGTGAACGCAAAGGCCATCACCAGCAGGAACAGCACCACGCCGACCATCCACATCATTTCCCGGGGCGGCTTGAACGCCCCGTAGAGAAACACCTGAAGCATGTGCAGACCGACGGCAATCACCATCCCGGAGGCGCCCCAATGATGAAGGCCGCGAACGAACCAGCCGAACGAAACCTGTTGCTCGATGAACTGCACGCTGTCATACGCATGATCCGGCGTCGGCGCGTAATACACCGCCAGGAACATACCGGTCACCGCTTGAAGCACGAAGAGAAAGAGCGTCGCGGAGCCGAAGACGTAGATCCAGCTGGCTCCGCCCGGAATCGGCTCATCCAAGAGCGTCTTTTCGAGCGGAGAAAGTTTCAGCCGGCTGTCCAGCCATGTATAGATGCGGGATGCCATCCTAACGCTCCACGAAGCCGGTCACTTCCTCAACGTCATCACGTAGCCGATGAGATCGGCCAGCTCGGCCTGAGACAGTTGCCCTTTCCATGGCCCCATCGCGGTGCCGGGCTTTCCATTTTCAATCACCTGCGTAAATTCCGACTCCGGCTTCTTCTTGCTCCCGGCGCTCGTAAAATCGGCAGCGGGCGGCTTGAGCATCCTGCCGGCCGGCCCGTCGCCCTTTCCTTGCGCACCATGGCAAGCCACACAGTACTTCTCGTACAGTCCCTTTCCTTTGGTCGGGTCACCGGCGGCGCCGGCCGGACGCAGTTGCACGAGGAAGAAGCAGGCCACCAGGCTGCCGCTCAGGACTGTTAACGCAAGAAGCGTTCGCATGACCGTCTCCTCATTAATGGGACGTCTTTGCACGGACCGTTGCCACGTCAGCCGTCGTCACCGGCGACCCTGTGTTGCCCCACGAGCTCCGGATGTAGGTCAGCACGTCGGCGATGTCCTGATCCATGAGATGACCCATCGGGGGCATCGTGCCGTTGTACCGTTGTCCATTCACCTCGAGCGGACCCGTCAGCCCGTTTAAGACGGTCTCGATCACGCGTCCGGTATCGGCCATGAGAAAATCCGATTTCGCGAGCGGCGGGAACGTTCCTGGAATGCCCTGTCCTTCGGATTGATGACAGCCCACGCAGTAGGTTTGATATAAATGTTGCCCCCAGTTTCCGCTTGCCGGCGTCACCGGACTCGGAGCTTGAGCGGCGAACGTGCCCTTCGCCTGATAGTCGGACTCAGCCTGCTTTCCGGAATAGATGGCCTTGACCTCCGCCCCTTCCACCTTCAACTCGCCCAGCGCTCCTTTATTGAAGGCGCGCAGAATCGAATGATCCACGAGCTTGTAGGAACCCGGCACGTCAACCTTGAACTCGACGATGGCGGCGCCGCCCGCCGGCACCAGCGTCGTTTGGATATGTTCGGAGTAACGTGTGCCCGCCTCCGCGTAGACGCGGTCGAAAATCTCTCCGATCACGTGGAAGCTCGACACGAGATTCGGTCCGCCGTTTCCGACGAAAAGACGAACTCGATCGCCGACTTTCGCTTTGAGCGCCTTCTCGCCCAACAACGACCCTTCGGCGCCGTTGAACACGACATACGTCGGATGTTCCTCGACGGCTTTTTCGAGGTCGAACGGTTGATGGCCTTTCTCGTGACGCGGGCCCTTCGTATAGAAGTCGCTCTGCATCACATAATATTCCCGGTCGACGCGAGCCAATCCGCCGGACGGTTCGACAAGAATCAGCCCGTACATGCCGTTGGCGACATGCTCGCCGACCGGCGCCGTCGCGCAATGATAGACATAGAGGCCTGGGTTGAGCGCCTTGAACGTGAACTGCGTGCGGCGGCCGGGCGCCGTGTTGCTGCTCGCCGCCCCGCCGCCCGGACCGGTGACCGCATGCAGATCGATGTTATGAGGAAAACGGCTTTCCGGATGGTTCATGAGGTGGAACTCGACGGTATCGCCCTGCCGCACTCGAATAAATTTCCCCGGAACTTTTCCGCCGAACGTCCAGAAGGTGTATTCGACGCCATCGGCCATCGGCAAATTGACTTCGCTCACCTCCAGTTCCACCACCACTTTCGCAGGTTGACGGCGTGTAATGGGGGGCGGCACGAACGGAGCGTCGGTGAGGACGGCTGGAATGGTTCCGCTACTCGAAGCGGTTGGTTTTGATTGGGAGGGACGGCTCTTGGCTTTCTTTGCTTGGCCCTGAGCGGCAGCGTCGACCGTCATCACGGCGCCGGCCATCATGACGAGCGTCATCCATAGGGCCCACTGCTGACATCGGCCGGACATACCGTTCATGGCCATGCGACACGCGGTTCGGCGGATTGCGTCCATGGATCCCTCGTGCAAGGTGAATGTCTGCCTCTAGAGTTCGATCTGTTTCGCGACTCCTGACTTGAACTCCTTGTACACGACAAGCAGCCGTCCCCCTTCGACCTTAGAAGGCAAGACATCGAGCGGGCGCGGCGCCGGCCCCCCAACCACGCGTCCCGATACGTCGAACGCGCTGCCGTGACAAGGGCATTTGAACTGCTGCCCTGCAGCGTCCCAGTGATACCCGCACCCGAGATGCGTGCACATCGGGGAAAACACTGATACGGCTCCGTCGGCTTGCTTCACCGCCCAGACAGCCTTTTGGGTTTTGGTTTCGTGGTATCCGTCCTGAAGCGTCGCCACATAGTCCAGTTGTTTGGGAACACCGGTTGCGAGTTCGTCCGCCGCCGCCAGATCGACCCATGACTGGGTCCGCCGCTTGAATGCAGGTGAGATGAGATA
The DNA here is from genome assembly GCA_035277085.1 of Nitrospira sp. GTDB lineage: Bacteria > Nitrospirota > Nitrospiria > Nitrospirales > Nitrospiraceae > Nitrospira_C. The sequence goes on from DATELB010000091.1 coordinate 8,941, forward strand.
GCCGACCAATGGCACGGCAAGGCTGAATCCGATGAAACCGGCCGACGCCGTGATCATCCATTGAAAGAACCGGCGGCGCGTCCCGGTGGGGGCTCCAAGCGTCGGAGCAGAAGCATGAGACTCAGATGGGGACATCATTGCGCCTGTTTGCCTGCGTACGGTTCCTCGACCGCAATTTTGATCACCTGGCCTTCCTTCAGGACGTCGGTAGTCTGAAGATCGTTGGCCACGGCCACTTGACCCGCCTTCCAAGCGGTTTTGGTGCGGGCGCTGAGCGCCTCGACCGTTTCACCGGCTCGAGCGTTGACCAGTCGAAGGCGCTTTTCGCGGATGCCGTTTCGTTCGTCTGGAGTTAAGGGGCGGAAGCTTTGGACCACCGTTTGAAAGACCGGCCGCACGGCGTCATACGTCCTGGTTTCGGCAAGGCCGGCGAACTGGTAGATCATGCCGCCATAGGCGATCCACGTGAGATCGATCGTCACTTTATTGTCACCCACCTGTGTTCTCGCCGCTCGAAGGCCGTTGATCGTGGTCGTCTGCGTTTTCGATTCGAGGGGCGTCTTCGTCGCTTTTTCCAAGGCTCGGACCCCATCAAGCGGATCGTCGCCCTTGGCGACGGGACGAAGCGCTACGGCCTTGCCGCCTTCTTTCGGCGCGGCCGCCAGTTGGACGGGCGTGTTATCGATATTCCAGGATGCCGGGAACTGGACGAAGAAGTTGAGGTCCGGATGGCGATAGGTCGCTCCCTGAACGATGCCGTTTGCCGCGCTTTGCCCGACGATGAGCCCGTCGAGCTTGGAGAGAAACGCTTCCCGAGAGGGCGAAATCGGCTCCCGGGCGGCCGGCTTGAGATCCTTGGCATGCTTTGTTGTGTGCTTGACCCGGTCCGGCGTGGCAGGATGGGAATCGAAGAAACTCGGCTTGCGGGGCCCGTCGCTCAAGAGCGCTTCCTCGCGCCCCAACGTGTTGAGAAATGTGGCCAGGCCAACAGGGTCCCAGCCGGCCTTGGCCGCCATCTCTTGGCCAACCTCGTCAGCCTGGCTTTCCTGCGACCGGCTGTACGGAGAAAACACGAGGCTCTGTGCGAAATTGCCGACGCCCCCGACGATATCGCCGACGATCGGCACAAAAAAACCAGTGACGCCGGAGACCAGATTCGTGATCAATGCGAAGGGGCCTTGGCGCGAGACGCGCTGTACGGTATGCCTGGCCGCGACGTGTCCGATTTCATGCCCGACGACGCCGGCCAGCTCATCTTCCGTATTGACCAAAGCGAGCAATCCGCGAGTGACGTACACGTATCCGCCGGGAAGAGCGAACGCGTTAGGTTCGATCATGTCCACGACGTGAAATTGGTAGGGGACGTCCTGACGGGGGGATTCCTTCGCGAGGCGTTGGCCAACGGCGCCGATATATGCTGTCAATGCGGCGTCATTGAGCAACCCCATTTCTTGATCGACCTTCTTGGCTTCCTCCTCGCCAAGCTTCTTCTCCTGTTCGACCGTCATCAGGGTAACTTCCGGCATGTTGCTCACGGGGTTAATCGAGCATGCGGCGGCCGCCGCGGCGAGCAGCGTCAGCACGGCGATGTGCTTCGCACCTCTTCGAATAGACGCGGTATTGCAAATGATCATGTTCGTTCTCCGGATCGACGTGGACTGCATGCTGCGTGAAAGAAGGTTCATTTGGCCGGCTTCACCTCGGCCGTATATTCCGTCCCGTCTGCCGCGCGGCCCTTCGCCTTCAGCATCCGCTGGCCGGCCGCCTGATAAAGGACCGCCTCGACGGTTCCCCGTTCAGACTTCGACAGCAACTTGCCGTCACTGACCGCAAATTCACCGTGACCCGTAAAGACTCCAATGGTCCGCAGGCTGCTGAACTCGTACCGTCCATCAGATGCAATGGCCACGGTCACCCAGTCGTCTCTCCGATCCGGCGGCATGCGGCGCATGAGCCCGTCCCACTTTCCTGCCACGTCGGCGACATCGGCGATAGGCGTCTGCACCCATTGCAGCTGTTCGGACGGCCCGGTCGTTTGACATCCAGGGCTCATCACCAGACACAGGAGCGCAAAAGGCATCAGTGACCATCGGCGAGTCGTCTGCATAAGTGACTCCAGTGTGACAGCGACCAAGAGCGTTACAGAGCGTTCATCGCCCCTACATGATCTGCGCCTGCTGCGCCGCTTCAAGAAACCGCTGCATGCAATCGGCGATGCCCTTCCGGATCAGCGGACCATCGTTACCCATCTGATTCGGCCCTTGTTGCACCGACGAGCACTTCCACGTAAACAACGCGTCTTGCTTCCGGCTGATCGTATAGTCCACTCCCAGTTGAAAGGACCGATCCATCTGGTCGCTGCTCCAATCGAGATAGAATTTCGTCAGCGTCCCGGACAAGACCCGATCCGCCGAATCATTGAGCGTGTAGCCGGACTTGAGTAATTCCTTTTT
>DATELB010000092.1:0-4154 GCA_035277085.1 Nitrospira sp.
CATGCGCAGTTTCTCCCGCAAGGGAAACGCCACGTTTTCAAAGACCGTCAACGAATCGAACAATGCCGCCCCCTGAAACAGCATCGCAAACCGTTTGCGGACGTCATTGAGCGCCCTTCCTCTCAGTCGGCTGATCTCGACCCCGCCGACCCAAACTTCGCCGCGGTCGGGCTGCAAGAGCCCGATCATGTGCTTCAAAAGCACGCTTTTCCCCTCGCCGCTTCGTCCGATGATCGTCGTCAATTGGCCGGTCGGAATCTCGATATTCACGCCCTGCAGGACGCGCTGACCGCCTAACGTTTTCTCGACGCCGACGAGTTTGATCATGGTCTACAACAGTACTGACGTGAGGAAATAGTCCCAGACCAGAATCACCACGGAGGACAGGACCACCGCTTCGGTCGTCGCGGTGCCGAGGCCTTCGGCGCTGTGCCTGGTAAAAAATCCCTTGTAACAGCAGACCCAGCTGATGATGAGACCGAAACTGATCGATTTCAGAATACCCCCGTAGACGTCCTTCCATTCCACCGCGGACGCGATCGAATTCCAATAGGCGCCTCCGTTGCCGCCCAGGAGTTCAACGCCGACCAGATAGCCGCCGTAGATGCCGACGACGTCGAATATCGCGACGAGCAGCGGCACGCCGACCAGGCCGGCGACCAGTTTCGGGGCAATCAGATACTGCAGCGGGTTGATGGCCATGGTATCCAGCGCATCAATTTGCTCGGTGATGCGCATAATGCCGATTTCGGCCGTCATGGCAGACCCCGCCCGCGCGGTGACCATCAAGGCTGCCAGGACTGGACCCAACTCACGGATCATGCTCAATGCGACCGCTGAGCCGAGCAACCCTTCCGATCCGAACTTTCGCAACGTGTAATAGCCCTGAAGCGCGAGGACCATTCCGGTAAACCCAGCGGTCAGCACGACGACGAAGGTGGATTTGTATCCGATGAAGTGCAGTTGTTTCACGATTTGCACGAACCGCAGCGGGGGCCGTGTCAGCCATGCAAAGGAGGAGACGACGAAGAGGAGCATGCGTCCCATCTCCTGAACTGTCGAGACGCCCCATGCACCGATCCGTTCGATCATCCTGCCCTTCCTACTTGTGACGCCGGCGACAATCCGAACCCGTTTGCGGCCCAGGCGGCGGTCACAGCTGTCAGTTGCCCGGCCGCGAGACGGCTTTGACGGCGCAGCCGATTCAGTCCCACGAAGCTCGAAGGCGCCAGAATCATGGCGCCCATACCGCGGAGCCAGCCCCACGGCTTGAGAAATACATTGAAGTCCAACGGCAGATCCTCGCCGGCGACGTCCGAAACGGTGCGAAGAACGGCAAACGGGACGCCGTGCGCCCGCGCTGCATTGCCGATTGCCGCGCTTTCCATGTCGAGTGCGATCGCGCCTGCGAGCCGGCTGACATTCTGCTTGTCGACGGCCCGGCATACCACCGTCGCCAACGACACCAGCGGACCGGTTCTCACGGTTACCCCGACTTGAGCCGCTGCGGCCTGCACGGCGCGGAGCACGCTGTCATCGGACGCCAACGGCGCTCCGGCCTGGAACCACGCTCCATCGAACGTGCCGGAAAACACGCTCGTCGCCGCAATCACGTCTCCGACCGCCGCCGCCGGCAACAGTGCGCCGGCAAATCCGGCGGACATCGCCAAGGCCGGGCGCTGTCGCTTCAAAACCGCGGTTGCCGCCGCATCGGCCGCGTGCGGTCCGATGCCCGTGAGAACGAGCCAATAGGCACGATCGCCTTGGCGGCCGGCAAAACAGTTCACCCCATCGATGTCGATCCGCCGTTCAACCGGCATGGCGCGGCGCATCGCCGCCAACTCCCATCGTGTCGCGACGAAGAGGACGATGGGGCTCGAAGAGGAATCATCACTGGAAGGTGCGTGAGTGAATGACGTCGGCCTGCGTGGGCTCAACGATCGAACCGGTAGCACCCGGCCGTCAGCATCTGAGCCCGCACTTCGTCGGCCCGCATTCTGTTGCGCGTTCTCAGGTTGCGATACATTGCCAGTGCCCAGAGCGGGAAGTACTGGCAGTACCAGTGGTAGCGGAGATAGAACACGCGGGGGAATCCTGTACCGGTATGCCGAACCTCTTCCCACGACCCGTCCTTCATCTGATGACGAAGCAGATACTGAATTCCTCGGGCGACGCTGAATGAATCCGACAGGCCGGCCGACATGAGACCCAGGAGCGCCCAGGCCGTCTGCGACGGAGCGCTCTCACCCATGCCCGCGGAAGCCGGATCCCCGTAGGACAGGCACGATTCCCCCCATCCTCCGTCGGGGTTTTGACGCGATTCAAGCCAAACCACCGCACGCCGGATGTACGGCTGCGATAAGTCCTCACCGATTGCACGCAGCCCGGCGAGCACGGACCAGGTCCCGTAGATGTAATTCACGCCCCAGCGCCCGTACCAGCTGCCGTCGGGCTCCTGTTCGTGCTTGAGAAACGCCAGCGCCGGCGCCACTGCCGGGTGCGAGCGGTCGTAGCCCAAAGCGGCCAGCATTTCGAGACACCGTCCCGTGAGATCCGCGGTGCTGGGATCGAGCAGCGCATGGTGATCCGCGAAGGGAATGTAATTAAAAACGATCCGGTTGTTGTCCCTGTCATACGCGCCCCAGCCCCCGTCGGACCCCTGCATCGCAATGACCCAGGCCGCGCCTTTTCGAATGGAATCTTGGAGGTCCGCCGGCACGGGCATCTTGACCTTGGACAAGGCCATCAAGACCACGGCGGAATCGTCGACGTCCGGGTACAGCTCATTTTCATGCTGGAAGTACCATCCGCCCGGTTCGGCCTTCGGAGCGGAGACGATCCAGTCACCGATGGTTTTCGTCTGCCGGGACATGAGATAAGCCGCGCCGCGCTGCAAGGCCGGGTGGTCCTGGGACATCCCCGCCTCGATGAGGGCATTCATCAACAGAGAGGTATCCCAAATTGGCGAGTGGCACGGCTGCAAATGCAGCGACTCGACCCGTTGATCACCGATGGAGACCGTATCGTAGACTTCAAGGTCTTCAATTTCCTTGAGTGCCTTGCGCACAAGCGGATCGTCGACCTGATAGCCCAAACATTGCAGCGCCATGATTGAGTTCGCCATGGCCGGATAAATCGCCCCGAGCCCTCCGCTGCCCTTGATGTGATCCAGCATCCACGTCGCGGCCCGGTGCAATGCCTTTTCGCGAAGCCACATGAGCGGCATGTGGTCGTACAGTTTCAGCAGCGCATCCAAGGCGACGAAGATGTTGTGAGGCGTCAACCACTTCTGGTCCTTGTTGAACGGCGGATATTTCCAGTACCGCAGGTCCGTGCGGGGCACGGTGTACAATTCTTCGATTCCCTGCTCTTTAGGGATGCGGCAGACGGGACGGTGTGCAAACACGATGAGCAGTGGAATCAGCACGGCGCGAGACCAATAAGAGATCGCGTAGATGTTGAAGTAAAACCACTTCGGCAGGAACATCAGTTCGACCGGCATGTGCGGGATGCCTTCCCAATCGTACTGCTCGAACAATGCCAACGTGATCTTCGTAAACACGTTCGCCTGCACGACGCCGCCCTTTTGCCGGATGCAATTGCGCGCACGCAGCATGAACGGCTCGTCCCCGGAAATGCCACTGAGCTTGAGAGCGAAGTAGGCCTTGACCGAGGCGCTAATCTCCGAGGGACCGCCGTAGTAGATCGGCCACCCGCCGTCCGGCAATTGCGCCGCCCGCAAGTAACGAACCGCCTTGCGTTCACGTTCGGGATCCACGCGGTCGAGCAACCGCCGAAGCATGAGATATTCCGCCGTCAGAGTGGTGTCGGCTTCCAGTTCAGCGACCCAGTAGCCTTCCTCATGTTGCCTGCACAAAAACCAGGATTGGCTCCTGCGCACCGCGTCTTCGATTGCGTCGAGTTGGCCTCCCGCTTGCGGGGTTGCGCGTCGGGACGGCGTCTCGACCGCAACGGCCGACTTATCGGAAACCAGTCGCAGCGGCGGAGGCGAGAGGGAGTCGGTGCTGAATCTGCCTGGAACGGAAATGAAGAAGCTGTCGGAGAGACGGTCGAGGATGGTTCGAATCAGATTCATGGGCTTGCGAAGGGACACACACCGCCGTGGCGAGAACCTGAGACCTCAGATGGTTGTC